>NZ_JBHVVM010000022.1:11614-140649 GCF_042883525.1 Streptomyces sp. NPDC058195 | reverse complement strand
GCGTATGAGGTCCCACTCGGCATCGGACAGTTCATGGCGACGTATCACGACTCCATGATCCACAATCCAAGATCACTTTGACGACAGGGCCTAGGCGTCAGGAGAGTCAGCGGCAGGTCAGCATGGGTCCGACTGGACGCTGTGGCAGACGGTGGAACTCCGTGACGCGCCGACCGCGCGGGCGAGGCTGGCCGGGGATGGCGCGGGAGCGTCCGGGCGGTGGAGTGCGGCGGCTCTGGCGCTGCGCTCCACCACCCATCGCCTGCGCAGGTCAGCGCATGCGTCCGCGCGGCCTCAGGCGGGTGTGGGGGAGCTCGGGTGCGGGGAGGCGGTCGCCCGGGTAGCCGTGGACCTCGCCGAAGCGGTCGGAGGCGTTCTCCCAGTCCTGACGGGCTTGGGCGATGTCTTCGTGAGACCGGCCGATGAAGTTCCACCACATGACGATCTCCTCGTTGAACGGCGGGCCGCCGAGCAGCAGGAGCCGGGCCGGCTCCCCGGAGGTGTTGGTGAGCGTCACGGTGTCACGGCCGGGGCCGACGTAGCCCAGTTCCGCCCGGCGTACGGCGGTGTCACCCAGCCGGATGCTGCCCTGGTCGACGAGGACGCCGTGCTCGAACCCGGAGTCGACGGCGACCGTGAGGCTGGCGTTCGGGTCGAGGACGAGCTCGGCGCCGAGCAGCGGGGTGAAGGTGCGTACGGGCGAGGTGTCGCCGCACAGCGTTCCGAGGAAGACCCGGACCAGGGCCCCGTCCACCCGGACCGGCTCGGGGACGTAGTGCTGGAAGTCGCGCTCCGCGTGCCGGTGTTCCTCGGGGAGTGCGACCCAGAGCTGGGCGCCGTGCAGCACCGTGGTGCGCGGGGTCGACACCTCCGTATGGCTGATCCCGTGCCCGCCGGTCATGAGGTTGAGCTCGCCGGGGCGTACGAAGGCGTGGCTGCCCAGGCTGTCGCGGTGCTCGATCTCCCCGGTGAAGAGCCATGACACGGTCTGCAGTCCGGTGTGCGGGTGGGGCGCGACGTCCATGCCGCCCGTCGCGGTGACGTCGTCCGGACCGTAGTGGTCGGCGAAGCACCAGGCGCCGATCAGGGAGCGGGACCGCTGCGGCAGGGTGCGGCGCACCGTCATGGCCCGCGGGCCGCCCAGCGGGACGTCGCGGGCCGGCAGCACCTCGACCCGGGGCGCGCCCTCGCCGTGCCCGTCGCTCGCCGGGGCCGCGCGGCGCACCTCGGCCGGGCCCGTCTCAGAGTCGCTCATCGGAGGACACCCCCCGTGACATTCTTGTTGGATATTCAACTATCATGGGTGGATCTTAGGACACCACGGCCCGGGGCGCACACCAGGCGCGCCCCGGCCGAAGCGGCCACAAGGAGACCCGAGTGAGCGCCACCACACCCCCGGACGGTCGGCGGGTCTACGTCGACAAGCAGTCGCCCAAGGCGTACCACGCCCTGGTCCAGACATCCGAGGCGGTGCGCGCGAGCGCCGCCGACGCGGGCCTGGACCGGGTGCTGGTGGAGCTGGTCAACCTCCGCGTCTCCCAGCTCAACGGCTGCGCCTACTGCCTGGACGTCCACACCAGGGCGGCCCTGCGCGCGGGCGAGTCAGCCCGGCGCCTCGGGGTCCTGGCCGCCTGGCGGGACACCGAGGTGTTCACGGCGCGGGAACGCGCGGCCCTCGCCCTCGCGGAGGCCACCACCCACCCCGCGGACGCGTCCGCTCAGGAGACCGCCTACGCGGCGGCCCGCGAGGTGTTCGACGACACGGAACTCTCCGCGGTCATCTGGGCGGCGATCACGATCAACGCCTTCAACCGGGTCTCGATCCTCAGCAAGCACCCGGTACGCGGGGTACCCGGGACGGGGTCGGCGACCCCGGCCTGATCCGGGCGGAAGGTCCCTACGCGCCGCCGCCCGTGCGTGCCCGGTCCAGCCAGGGGCCGAACTCGCTGTCCCGGACCAGCCGTCCGAGCTTGCGGTACTCCTGGAGCACCGCCGCGACGATCTGCTCCATGCCCAGCGGCCGCCCCGCGTCCGCCGCCAGATAGGCGGAGGTCACCGCGCAGGCCCGGATCGACCCGCCCGCCAGCGGGAAGCGCTCCGCGCAGAACTCCAGGTCGAGTCCGGCCTCGCGGGGGAGGGCCGTCCCCAGACAGCGGTCCCACAGGGCGAGCCGCTGCGCCGCGTCCGGCATCGGGAACTCCGCGATCACGTCGAGACGACGGGTGAACGCCTCGTCGAGGTTGCCCCGCAGATTGGTGGTGAGCACCGCGATCCCGTCGAAGGACTCCATCCGCTGCAACAGATAGGCGGACTCCACGTTGGCATGCCGGTCGTGTGCGTCCTTCACCTGCGAACGCTTCCCGAAGATGGCGTCCGCCTCGTCGAACAGCAGGATGCCGTTGACGTCGGACGCCTCGGCGAAGATCCTTTCGAGGTTCTTCTCGGTCTCCCCGATGTACTTGTCGACCACCGTGGACAGGTCGATCACATAGAGCTCCATGCCGAGCTCCGAGGCCAGCACCTCGGCGGACATGGTCTTGCCGGTGCCGGACTCGCCCGCGAACAACGCGATGATCCCGCGCCCCCGGCCGCCCCCCGGACGCATCCGCCACTCCCCGAGGACCTGCTCCCGGTGACGGGCGCGCAGCGCCAGCTCCGACAGCTCGCGCCGGGTGACGGCGGGCAGGACGAGATCGTCCCAGCCGACCGCCGGCTCGATACGCCGGGCGAGCCGTTCGAGACCTGCCCCGTTCTGTGCCCGGACCGCCGCCCGCAGGTCCCGCGCGTCCACCGCGCGCTCCTCCACCGCCGCCAGCCGGGAAGCGACCACGGCAGCCCTGCGCACCTGAGCGGAGTCCAGCCGGTAGGAGGCGGTGGCCTCGACGAGCCCGTCGCCGTCCGGCTCGCCCGGGGCGGGCAGTCCGACCGCCGCGCCTGCCTCGGCCAGTGCCCGGCGCCACCGGTGCGCCGACTCCTCGGGACCGGGCGACGGGACGGGGACCACGACCGGGCTCTCCCCGGCCCACAGCGGATCCCAGTGCTTCGTCCCGTACGCGGCCAGCGGCACCCCGTCGGCCTCCGCGCACAGGTCCCCGAGCAGACGCCCCCGTTCGGGACGCTCGGGGGACAGCGCCTCCAGCGGGCCGAGGACGATGCCGCCACCGCTCAGCCGGGCCTCGGCCGCCAGGACGCGTACGGCACGTTCCGGCTCGGACGCGGTGGTGAGGGCCGCGATGTCGACGACCAGCGGGCGGCGTCCCGCGGCGAGCAGCGCCTCGACCGCCACCCCGCCCGGGTCGCCGCCCCGGTCCAGCAGATGCACCAGCCCGCTGCCGGTGCCCAGGGCCGCCGCGACCCGCCGGACCAGCGGGCCGCCGTCCGGCCGCGTACCGGGCCCGGCCGGACGGACCAGCCCGCGCAGCCTGCCGTCGACCACGTCGTCGCCCAGCAGATGGGCGGTGACCCGGTCCGGCACCCGCAGGACCCGGGAGAGCAGCGGCCGCTCCGGCTCCGTCACCTCCACCAGCCCGCCCGCCACCAGCGGGGCGGACGGGGCGAACCGGAACCGGCCCGCGCTCGCGGCGGGCAGCCCGCACAGCTCCAGTGCCAGACCGATGGTGGGCCTGCGCCGCGTGAGGTCGTCGTTGAGATACCCGTACAGCCGCTCGAACCGGCTGTCGATGTCCGGGGCCATCGCGACCAGCAGCAGATCGACGTCGACCGGCAGCAGCCCGAAGTCCTTCCCGAGCCGCCCGAGCCGGCTGCCGGGCGGGAACTGCGGGCCCGGCCCGCAGCCGTACGCGGGGACCGGTGTGAAGGCGTCGCGGGACTCCACGATCCGTGCCGCCGCCCCAGGGGTGAGGTACTGCCCCCGGAACGGGTCGTCCGGCTGCGGGTCGGCTCCCTGCCGTACCGCCACCGCGTCCCTGACCCGCTGCTCGACGTGGACCAGCTGCTCCCAGAGGTCCGCGACGGCCGCCGCCGGGGCGTCGGCCTCCCCCCGGACGTCCTCGGTGCTCCGTGCCGTGGTCATCGGGCGGCGCCTCCGCGACGGCGTCGGCCCGGCGGCAGCTGCCGCTCGCGCTCCGCGGCGAAGCCCCGCTCCCCGGGATCGGACGCACCGTCGTAGCGCAGCCGACGCCCCGGGCCCGCCTCCTCGCCGTCCCGGGCGGCGGCGGTCCGCACCACCAGGCCCTCGGTGACCGGCGGCCCGGCCTCCGTGCGCTCACCGGCCAGCGGGGCCCACACCCGCAGATCGATCGCGGCCTTCAGCTCACCGCCGAGCGCGGACCACACGTCCGAGGCGGACGGCCCGTCGATGCCCGGACCCGCCGCTTCGATCTCCACGGCCAGCCCCAGCTCGGCGAGACTGCCCGTACGCATCCGCTCGGGCAGCACGTCCGACCGTACGAGACAGCGCAGCACCTCGGAGAGCAGCCGGTGTTCGTCCTGCGGGTGATTGGTCCAGGCGGTCACCAGATAGGTCAGCTCGAACCAGCGCGGCGGGGTCCGCCAGCCGATGACCACGCCCTGGGCGTCGTGCTCCTCAGCCGTGCCGGTGCGGCGCCGGGTGGCGTCCTCCCGGATGCGGTGCAGGAAGACACTGATCGTGGGCGCGTTGCGCCGGGCCGACCACTCCTTCGTCGGCGCGTCGAAGACCAGGTCGACACCGCTGTCCTGGAGACCGGCGTCGACCAGCAGCAGCCGCAGCCCCTCGTCGACTTCGTGGATCATCGCCGCCCCACCTCGTCCGGCGGGACGATGGTGCCGCTGACCACCAGGAAGTCCGTGGGTTCTGCCGTGAACCCGGGTCCGCTCGCGGTGATGGTGCGCGGCCCCGTCTGGTCCTTCGCCAGGATCAGCAACTGCGCGATGAAGGTACCGTCCCGGCGCGGAAGGGCGGGCACCGCCGCCGCCGTGATGCCGGGCTTCCACTTCAGCGTCACCGGCGCGCCGGGCGGGAAGTCCTTGCCCCGCACGGAGGTGACGAACCCCGGCTTGCCGACCTCGGGCACCGAGACGATCCGGGGCTGGAGGATGCGCAGTTTCCTGCGGGACACGTTGTCGCCCCTGTCGGCGTCGGTCCCGGTGGTGGTCAGGGTCGCGGTGATGGCCGCCGTCAGTGCCCGGTCCGGCCTGAGCACGACCCGGACGACCGTGGAGGCGCCCGGAGCCAGATCGGACAGCGCGCACGTCCCCTTCCCGCAGCCCGCCGGAAGCGGGCCCGCCGGGATGCCGGCCGGGAGCCCGAGCTTCAGCCGCAGCCCGGTGGCCAGCGCGTTCTTGCCGTTGCGCACGGTGTACGTCACCACGACCCGGCCGCCGACGTAGCCGGGGCTGGGCTGGGCCCGTACGGTGACGCCCGGTCCGGCCTTCGGCGCGGGCGGCTCGGGAGCCGGGGGCCGGGGCTTCGAGGGCGTCGGGGAAGGCGTGGGCGCGGGGGCCTCCTCGACCGGAACGGTCGTTCCGGTGGCGTTGTCCGTCGGATTCGGGTCCACCACGGCCCCGGCGACCGACCAGCCGATCCGCTGGTCCCCCGCCGTGACTCCGGTGAGCCGGGCGGTGACCGTCACGCTCTGGCCCGGCCGGAGCACCCCCAGCTCGCACTGGGGTGACCCGGCGGCGCAGGAGCCGACCGGGGTGGTGAGCTCCTCCAGGCGTACCCCGGGCGGAGCGTCGAGGGTGAGTACGGTGCCGGGCGAGGCGGCGGGCCCCCGGTTGGTGACCGTGACCGTCACCTCCCCGGTGGCGCCGACCTCCACCGAGGGGGCGGTGGGCGGCGCGGTCAGGGACAGGTCGACGGACTGCTGGAAGGCTGGCTCCTTCTGCCGCCCGGCGAGCCGCTCGCCGAACGGTGTCAGGGTGCCGGAGGCGAGGTCCAGCACGGACAGCTGCTCCGGGGAGTTCGGCGCGGAACCCCTGCGCGAACTCAGCACCAGCCGTGCGCCGTCCGGCGACCAGGCCACGTCACGGGGCTGGAAGGGGCCGTTCGGCGGGGTGTCGGGGAGGTCCTGGCGGCAGGTGTCGGGATTGTCGCCCGGGACGGCCGGAAGCACTACCCGGCACTCATCACCCTTCAGAGAGGTGATCACGATGCCGCCACGCCCGCTGTCCTGGTCGTTCCCGCCGTCCTTGCGGTTGAAGGCGATGCGGGTGCCGTCGGGGGAGAAGGCGGGGCTGTCGTCGATCTTCTTGCACTCACCGGAACAGATCGTGGTGCTGAGGTCGCGCTGCTGGCCGAGCTCGGACACCGGCGCGGTCCAGATGTGCTTGATGCCGCCCAGGCCCCGGATCACATGATTGCGCGTGAAGGCGAGAGTGGTGCCGTCCGGGGACCAGGCGGGCTGCGCGTCCTGCCCCGTCAACTGCCCGGCCGGAGGCACGATCCTGCCGATGATCGCGCCCGTGGCGACATCCGCGACGAGGATGCTGCTGGGCCCCGCCTTGTCGCCGACGCCGCCGGGCGAGGTCCGGGTGAACGCCAGCTTGGTGCCGTCCGGTGAGAACGCGGGGTCGGTGTCCCAGTCGCCGGGCGCGCGCCCGGCGAGCGTCATGGCCGCCGCGTTGCCGCCGTCGGCGTCGGCCAGCCAGATCCGCTCGGCCCGTGTGCCCGCCAGGTCCTCGAACCGGGTCACGACGATGCGCTGGCCGTCCGGGGTGTAGCTCTGCCGTTCGGTCCACGGGTCGTACCCGTCGTTCGGGTTGAACAGCAGGTCCGCGTCGCTGGTCTCGGTGGCCTGGGGGTCCTCGTGCAGGACGGGGAGACCGAGGTCACGGGGGTCCGAACCGTCCTGCCGGACGTCCTGGAGCGTCGCGACCACTGACGTGTCGTCGTTGCTGTCGTGCGGCCTGGGCGCCGTCCGCCGGGAAACGATGACGGTCCCGGTGTCCAGCGGGCCGGTCCAGGTGGGCGAGTCGACCTTGCGGTTCTCATCGAGTTCGGTCTTCGGCCCGGCCTCGTCGAAGGCGGTTCCCCGGTAGACACGTTCGTACTCGCACGTGCAGTCGCGGCCGAGGTAGACGAGGCTGTTTCCGTCCGCCAGCCAGGCGGCCGATCGGGTACGCCAGGCCGCTTGCTCACCGCCGAGCAGCTGGCGGTCGGTGCCGGGGCGGCCCTTGGTCACCCACAGTCTCGGATCGTCCTTCTTCGTGGTGAGGGTGTATGCGATCTGGCTGCGATGGGCGTCGTCGTCCACCGGGTTCCACGCCGGTTCGGTGGCGTCGCCGGGCGCTTCGTTGACGACGCGCGCCGCACCGCCCTCCACCCGGCGCTCGTAGATGAGTCCGGTGCCGCCGGGGCCGGAGTCGCAGGAGTACGCGATACGCGTGCCGTCGGGGGAGAAGGTCGGGGAGGTCTCGTTGTTGCGGGTGTCGGTCAGCCGTCGCAGGCCGTTGCCGTCGACGCCGACGGTCCACAGCTCGCGCTGGGCGGTGCCGTCCGCGCCGCGCTCCTCGGAGTCGAACACCACGGTCCGTCCGTCCGGGGAGAGTTCGGGGTGCGCGGCGTCCCGGTCGCTGGTGAGCTTGCGTACCGATCCGTCCGCCTCCCGCACGTACACCTGTGGCCGCACGCTGTCGCGCAGGCTGGTGAAGACCATCAAGTCGCCGCGTACGAAGGGGTCCTGGTCGTAGTGGGCCGGTCCGGGACCGAACAGCGGGTCGGAGCTGGACGGACCGGTGACCCGGCCGATGCTGCGGTGCTCGGTCCCGGCGTACGTGATGCGCCCGGCGTCGACCGGGGTCTCGTCCGCCGCCGCGGCCAGCCGTGGCGCACCCTGCGGGGCGGACGCGGAGCCCGCCACCAGCAGGGGGGCCAGCAGCATCACAGCGCCCACCAGTCGGCCCAGCCTGGTATGCCTCGCAGGGCCAGCAGTGCCGGTCACGGCCCACCTCACAGTCTGTCGATGACTCTCCAAGCCCAGCATCGTGGCTGCGCCGGGCGGGGGACAGGTCCGGAGTACCCGGACCGGGGGAAGCGACGGTTGCCCTTTGCGGCGCCCCACCGTCCGTCCCGCCCGGCCCGGGGACCGTACGGACCGGCGGACCCCCGCGCGGCGAGGCCCGGTCGGCCGGGCCGTGCGGGGGTCCGCGGCAGGGCTCAGATCAGCCCGTGGCGCATGGTGTAGCCGACGGCGTGGGCCCGGTTGCGCAGTTCGAGCCGGGTCACCACCTCGTGCAGCACGTTCTTGACGGTGCGTTCGGAGTACGAGGTCTTCTGCGCGATCTCGGCGGTGCCATAGCCCTCCGACACCAGTCTGATCATCTCTGCCTCCCGCGTCGTGAGCGTGGACAGCGAGAGCCCCCGGGGGTCGAGGACGGTGCGCTGGAGGCTGCTGACGTGGTCGAGGAGCTTGCCGAGCAGGTCGCCCGGCAGCACCCCCTCGCCGTTCGCCATCGCCGTGACCAGATGCACCAGGCTGTCCTGGTTGGCCTCGGCGCGCCGGAGTACGGCGGCGACACCGCACTCGATCATGGTCTGGAGCGCGCCCGACTCGAAGAACCCGACGACGAGTCCGGTGCGGGTGGTGGTGTTGCGCTGGAGACGCTGGAGCAGCTGGATGGTGCGCTCGTCCACCATGTCCACCACCACCAGCGAGACCTGGGCCCGGTCGCTCTCGGCCTCGTCCACCAGCTCTATCTCGGGGCGTGGGCGTATTTGATGAACCACACCGGTCCGCAGGATCAGGTCTTCCGCGTACACGGCCACGGAGACCCGGCCCCCGGGGACCGTCCTCGTGCCGCCCGCGGCGAGGCGCTCCGCCGCGGTGGGCCTGCGGTACCGGCCGCGGTCCGCCGTCCCGTTCATCGATTCTGCTGTGATCGTCATTTCGTTTGCGTGCCTGTCTGTCTCAGAAGCCTTGGTTCGATACCCCTGTTGCCGCGCTCGACCGCACCGGTTTCCGGCAGGGCGAACGGGCTCGCGGGAGGGTCGCCGGGACACCGGACCGTTGGGCCCCCGGGGCACCACCCCTGCCCGGTCGTTGCCCTCGCGTCTCTGCTGCTCGACCCTGGTGGCGGCCTAACGTCGCATCGTGACCACATCTGCCGAACTCGAAACGCCCACGGTGACGGTGTCGCCCGGCGCCGAAGCGACGACCACACTGACCGTGCGCAACGACGGCGACATCGTCGAGGCGTACACACTCGAAGTGGTCGGCGACTGTGCCGCGTGGAGCACCGTCGAGCCGGCGAGAGTGTCCCTCTACCCCGGCACCTCCGAGGTGGTGACCGTGCGGCTCGCGCCGCCCCGGTCCCCGGAGGTCCGCGCCGGTGAAATCCCGCTGGGAGTAAGGGTCCTGCCCGCGGAGCACCCCGAGTCGGTGGCCGTTCCCGAGGCCACGGTGGTGGTCGCCCCCTTCCACGAGCTCCGGGCGGACCTGGACCCGCGCAGGCGCTCCGGCTGGCGCGGCGCCCGCTTCCGGACCGCGGTGCAGAACCGGGGGAACACCGCGGTCGACGTGGCGTTCGCCGGGAAGCAGGACGGTGAGGAACTCCGGATCGCCTTCACCCCGGCCCAAAAGCGCCTGGAACCGGGCGAGTCCGCCGAGGTGGGGCTGCGGGTCGGCGCCCGCAAGCTGATCTGGTTCGGCAAGCCGGTGGCCTGGCCGTTCGAGGTCAAGGCCGCCGAGGGCGGCGAGGAGGGTACGCAGGAGCCCGGCCGCACCGAGACGGTGTCCGGCGAGTTCGCCCAACTGCCCGTACTGCCCCGGTGGCTGCTGATCGTCCTGGCCGCGCTGCTGGCGCTGCTGCTGGCCTGGTTCGCACTGGTCCGTCCCGCCATCCGCAGCAGTGCGGAGCAGGCGGTGACCAAGGCCGCGCAGGAGAAGAACCCCGACGGGAAGCAGGACGCCTCGGCGGGAGCTACGGGCGGCCAGGGTGACGGCGAGGGCCAGGGGGACGGCAAGGGCAAGCCCGGCACGTCCGGGGGTTCCGGCGGTTCGGGCGGCTCCGGCTCGGGAGGCGGAAGCGGTGGCTCCGCCCAGAGCTCGGCGACGATCGACGTGCAGACCGCCCCCGGGGCCAAGAAGGACAAGACGTACCGCGTCGAGAAGGGCAAGGTCTTCGGGATCACCGACATCGTCGTGGCCAACTTCCAGGGCGACGAGGGGGTGCTGACCATCTCCTTCGGCGCACGGAAGATCACCACCATCGCCCTGGAGACCTTCCGCAACCAGGACTACCACTGGGTCACCCCCATCGAGATCCAGGAGAACGAGACGGTCACCGCGTCCGTGACCTGTGCCAAGCCCGGCACACCAGCGACCGGAACCCAGGCATCCGGTTGCCACCAGGTGCTCAATGTCAGCGGTGAGCTGCGCGATCTCGCCCGGTAGAAACGGAGCGCCGGGGCCCCGGCTTCCCTTCGGAGGATGAGAACAGCAGAAATCCCCGCGGAGTGAAACCCGGCTTGCCAGGCGGGTGGCAGTTTCCTTCTCCTGTGGAGAGGGGAGGTCTGGACCTCTCGGTTGCTTTTCGGTGTCCGGATGGCGTGGGACTTTCGGTCCCCGACCCCTTCGGGAGTGCCGGGCAGTCGCGGGGGAAGGGCCAACTGCCTGGTCCGGGCGGGGGTTTCCGAACGGTCGGTCGGGGGCGATGGCGCGCAGGGAATTCTGGCTGGTTTACGTCTGTCCGATCCTGATTCGAGGCGGAAACGGATGGGCGGGCCGCTCCGGGATTCCCTGGTGCGGGGCCGGGGGAGACGTAATTCCTCTTAGCAGGGCATTCGCAAATTCCGTCGGATAACACGCCGGGTGAATGGTGGACGTCTTGTTGAAATGAGTTGTACACCTGGCCGTCATACGAGCGGCCTGGGGGAATGTGGCGCACGCCACGAGCGGTCCGGCGGGGGAAGCAATTCCCGCCGCACGGGTGCCTGGGAAGGCAGCACCCTTGCCCCGTGTCCAGGACCTTGAGACCTACTGTCCGCCACGGCCGCCGGGAAAGACTCGGCGACGAACGAACGACCACGCGAAGGAGCGAGCATGCCGTCGTACCTCACCCCCGGTGTATACGTGGAGGAGGTGCAGTCCGGAGCGCGGCCCATCGAGGGAGTCGGCACCGCGGTCGCAGCCTTCGTCGGTTTCGCGGAGTCCGGCCCCTTCCACCAGCCGACGCTGGTGACGAACTGGGACCAGTACGTCCAGACCTTCGGTACCTTCACCCCCGACACGTATCTGACGCCCGCGGTCTACGGCTACTTCGCCAACGGCGGCGGTGCGGCCTACATCGTGCGCATCGGCGGTCCCGCCGAGGGGTCGGAGCAGGGCCAGGCGGCCGGGGCGGTCGCGTCCGCCGCCCTCGGGGGCTTCCAGGTCTCCGCGCGGCCCGGCGCGAGCGGCGAACTCTCCGTGGAGGTCGCCGACGCCGAGGGCGAGAACCCTCCGGAGGACCGGTTCCGGCTGCTGGTGCGCCAGGCAGGCAAGGTGGTGGAGACCTTCGAGGTCTCCAGCCGCAAGAACGTCAAGGGCTACCTGGTCACCCAGACCCGCCAGTCCAAGTTCATCCAGGTCACCGAGCAGCCCGGTGCCACCCCGGCCCGCCCGGAGAACCAGACCCTCGCCCTCGCTCCAGCCGCCGCTCCGGGCGCCGGGGTCGCCCGGCTCGACGCGGCGGAGTACGTCGGTGACGCCAGCGCCCGTACCGGGTTCGCCGGTCTTGAGGCGATCGACGAGATCACCATGGTCGCCGTCCCGGACCTGATGAGCGCCTACCAGCGCGGGGACCTCGACGCCGACGGCGTCAAGGCCGTACAGCTGGCGGTGATCGCGCACTGCGAGCAGATGGGCGACCGGGTCGCCGTCCTGGACACCCCGCCCGGCATGAACGCCCAGCGCGTCCGCACCTGGCGCAACGACGACGCCGGGTACGACTCGCGCTACGCGACCGTGTACTACCCGTGGCTGAAGGTCTTCGACCCGGCCTCCGGCCAGAACGCCCTGGTGCCGCCGAGCGGTCACGTCGCCGGTGTCTGGGCGCGCAGCGACGGCGAGCGCGGTGTGCACAAGGCCCCCGCCAACGAGGTCATCCGCGGAGCGCTGGACCTGGAGGTCCGCCTCAGCAAGGGCGAGCAGGACCTGCTCAACCCGATCGGTGTCAACTGCGTGCGCGCCTTCCCCGGGCGCGGCATCCGGATCTGGGGCGCGCGCACCCTCGCGTCCGACCCGGCCTGGCGCTACCTCAACGTGCGCCGCCTCTTCAACTACCTGGAGGAGTCCATCCTCCTGGGCACCCAGTGGGTGGTGTTCGAGCCGAACGACGACCGCCTGTGGTCGAGCATCCGGCGTAATGTCACCGCGTTCCTCACCGAGGAGTGGCGCCGGGGCGCCCTCTTCGGCCGCACGGCCGAGGAGGCGTTCTACGTCAAGTGCGACCGTGACAACAACCCGCAGGAGTCGATCGACCTCGGTCAGGTCGTCTGCGAGATCGGCGTCGCCCCGGTGAAGCCCGCGGAGTTCGTGGTCTTCCGCCTCGCGCAGTTCTCCGACAGCACCAGCCTCGTCAACGAGTGACCCGGCAGGGTCCGCAAGAACGGAACAGGTGACACAGAGTCATGGCAGAGGGCGATGCTCTTTCCACACACGTCTTCGGCGTGCAGCTCGGCGGCTATCTCGTCGAGTCGATCCAGGAGATCAGCGGCCTGACGGTCGAGGAGGAAGTCGTCGAGGTCCGTCAGGTGACCGCCGAGGGCAAGCAGATCATCCGCAAGCAGCCCGGCGCACGCCAGGCGGGCGAGGTGACCATCACCCGCGGGCTCGACAAGAGCAGCGAGTTCACCAAGTGGATCAAGGAGACGCTCAACAACGGGGCGGTCGACACCGCGCGCCAGAACCTCACCATCGAGATCAAGGACTCCAAGGGTGACACGGTCCGGCGCATCCAGCTGATGCAGGGCTGGGCCAGCAAGTGGGAAGGCCCGTCGCTGAAGGCCGGTGAGTCCAGCGCCGCCACCGAGTCGGTGACCATCACCTTCGAGGAGATCGTGGTCGAATGAGGCGCCGGACCGTTACGTCGGGCGGGCTCGACGAAGTCCTCGACAGCCTCGCCTCGGCCACGTCCGCCGCACGGGAGGAGGCGCAGGCCCAGACACCCGCGCCTCCCGCCGCCCGGAGCCAGCAGCCCGATCTGCGTACGGAGTTCGAGTTCGAGCTCCCGCGCGGATACGTCGATGACGACGGGCAGGTCCACCGGACCGGCTCGATGCGGCTGGCGACGGCCCGCGACGAACTGCGCCCGCAGATCGACCTGCGGGTGAAGGAGAACCCGGCGTACCTGAGCGTGGTGCTGCTGAGCCAGGTGATCACCCGGCTCGGCACCATCACCGATGTGCACGTCGGGGTGGTCGAGCGGATGTACGCCACGGACGTGGCGTTCCTCCAGGACTTCTACCGCCGGATCAACAGCGAGGGCCACACCCACGCGGCGGTGACCTGTCCGCTGTGCCAGGGGTCGTTCGAGGTGGACCTCTCGGGTGGGCGCCTGGGGGAATCGTGACGTACGCCCTTCCCCGCTTGCGGGAGGAGATCGCGTACATCGCCTACCACTTCCACTGGCAGCGAGAGGACATTCTCGACCTCACCCACGGCGAGCGTCAGGAATGGGTGCGGGAGATAGCGCGGATCAACACCCGCGTCAACGAAGGCGGGTGATCGTGTGGGGTTCGGAAGCTGGTTGCGCAGGGCGGACCGGGAGCGGTCCGGGGCGCCGCCCCGGGACGGGGCCGGCACCGGCCACACCCAGGAGCCGGAACCGGCAGCGGAATCCGGCCGGGGCGACGGCGGGGCCGCGCGGACGGCCGGTGACTGGGACGGCGGCTGGCGGCGGGTCGCACCCCCGGCGGTGACCGTCGCCCGGTCGTCGATCGGGGTCAGCGACGGACTGCGCTTCAGGGACGGTCTCGCCTCCTGGCAGGACCTCGCCTTCGGGAGCGAACTCGGCCACGCCGTGCTGCCGTCCGCGCCCGTGGGGCTCATCCACGGCGTGACCCGCCCCGGAGCCGCGCGCTCCGAGACCCCTGGCGGACCGCTGCTGCTGCGTGCCGCGAGGACCGCGCCCGAGGAAGGGCCCGACACCGGGGAGGTCCGCCCGGCACCGGCGGCGGATCACACGACCGGCAGGGGCAGGGCGACCGGGAAGCCTGCCCCTGCCACCGTCCAGCGCTCCAGCAGGGCACCTGAGCGGCGCTCCGGCGGCACCCCCGCGCCGCGAACGGCTCCGCAGCGGCGTACGGGGACGGCCCCGGCCGCACCGGCCGCGGACCCGATCGCCGTGTCGGCCCCGGGGCGTCCGGCGGACCCCGTCACGAGCCCTGCCCAGGCTCCCCGGTCCCGGCCCGCGGCGGTACGCCCGCAGCGGACCGCGCCGCCCCTCATCATCGCCCGGCGCCCCGCGATACCGCTGCGGCAGATCGTCGGCATACCGCTGGCCGCCTCCACCCCCGCCGCCCCGGCCCCCTCGGCGTCCGTGGGAACGGGACCACAGGCAGCACCGCGAGCGGCAGGCCCCCGTGCGGCGCAGCCGGACCGGCCCGCTCCTTCGGGGAGCCCCCGGACCTCTGCGCCGGACGCCGCCCCGGCGGCCAGCCGCCCCAGCGCTGACGGCTCCGCCGTCGAGGCGGTGCGTCCCGCCCTGGGCCGCCCGCTGCGGGAACTGCCCGCGGGGGCGATACCCGCGGGCCGGGCCCCGCTGAGCGCGCCCGCGTCACCCGCCCCGGAAGGGCAGCAGACCGCGGGCATGCCCGTGGTCCAGCGCCAGGCGGCGGACACCACGGGCCCGGCGGAGACGTCCGCTTCCCCGTCCGCCAGCGCGCCTTCGCCCGCTGCCTCACGGGGCCCGGCGGGCAGGACGGCAGACCGCTCCTCGTCGGCTTCCCCGTCTTCTTCTTCCCGGTCTTCGACGGTTCCGGGAACAGCACCCTCGCGAGGCGGCAGCCCGGTGCCCAGGTCCGCACCGGACTCGCAGCCCGGCGGCTCGGGTGCGCGGGCCCGTGCCCGTGGCGGGATCGGTACCCCGCTCCCGTCACTCCCGCCGACCGCCCGGCTGGGCAACGACGCACCGCTGCTCGGCGACCGCGAGCGGACCCGGGCCGGAACCACGCGCCCGCGGCCGGGCACCACGCAGGCGCAGGGCCCCGGGGCACCGCTGCCCCTGGGCACCCCGACGCCGGTGTCCCCGAACGCCCCCGGCGACCTGCCGCTGCGCGCCCCCGCCGCACCCGCGAGCCCGCATGCCGCGGCCCCGGGCCCCGCGCCGGTGCAGCGCACGGCGCGCAGCGCCCCGTCGCACACCACCCCCTCGAACTCCACGCCCGGGAGCGCCACGGCCCCGGGCGGCACGCCCGCGAACGCCACGCCCTCGAAGCCCGCCCCTGCGGCCTCCGCTCCCACCCGGCCGGTACGCATCCGGCGGATCACCCCGGACCGGGCCCCGGGACGGGCATCCGCAGCGGCGGCCCGCGCGATGCCGACGCCGCCCGCGGTCCAGCGGTCACGCCCCCTGCTGACCAGCCGCACCCTGAAGGTGAACACCGGTTCCGGCGAGGGCTTCTCCGGACCGGCGGCGCGGAGCACGGCCCGCCCGGTCGTACCGGCCACCTGGCGTCGCGACACGCCCCAGCCGGTGCCCGCCGCACCGTCGCCGGGGGCCGGGAACCCCGGCGGCCCCCGGGCCGGGAACCCCGGCCCTGGCACGCACCGCCCCCCGACGACCGCACCCAGCCCGGCACCGCGAGCAGCGGCCCCCGGCGACACCGTCGTACGCACCCCCGCCTCCGCCTCCGCCTCCGCGCCCGACGCCCCTTCCGCATCGCGTCCGAGCACCGGACCGGCGCCGGATGCCGCTCCGGGCCCGCGTGTGCGGCCCGGCCGGGGGGAGCGCGGGGCGGGCGGCGGCTCACTGCTGCGACTCGTGCAGCGGTCGGTACGCGGTGGCGGGGCGACGCACGGGCCGGACGCGGGAACCGCCCTGGCCCGCCCGCGGACGGCGCCCCCGGCGAAGGGCCCCGACACCGCACACCGCCCCGGGCAGCCGTCCCCGCTACCGCCCGCGGCGGCGCGGCCGGCTCCACCGGTCCGGGGGGCGGCGGCGCCCTCCGGACCGCCCCGGCCGGCCGTTCCGGTGGTGCGTCCGCACCCACCCGCCCCGGACGGACCAGGGGCGCTCATCACCCCCGTGCAGCGCGCACCGCTGCCGGTGGTGCCCGAGTCCGCCACCGCCGCGCCCCTCGGGCCGGAGGCCGCGCCCGGTTCTGTGCCGCCGGGGCCGTCGGCCCTCGCGGTACGCGTCCCGCGGCGAACACCGGCCACCCTCCCCGCCACCACGCCCGCTCCGGCACCGCGTCCCGGCACCCGCGCCTCCGCCCACACCGCCGACGTGCTCCAGCGCGCCGCGGCCGACGCCGGAATCACCGGCGTTCCGGTGCGGGCGGTCCAGGCGAAACCCGCCGCCGCACCAGGACACACCGGCCCGGCGGCCCCCGCCGAAGCCGCCACCGCGGACACCCCCGCCCACCGGATCACCGGGGCGGACATCGAGGAACTGGCCCGCCGGCTGATCGACCCGGTGAGCCGCCTGATCCGCGCGGACCTGCGCAGAGGACGGGAGCGCACCGGGCGGCTGTACGACGGCCGCCGCTGACCGGCCCACGAACGGCCGGACACAGCAAGGAACTTGGAAGAAGCCGGGAAGAAGAGAAGCACATGACGGACAACATCTTCGCGACGAGCGTGTTCTTCAAACTCGTCATCGGGGGCAGCGACCTGGGAGCATTCCACACCTGCTCGGGACTGGGCGCCGAGGTGGAGATGGAGCAGTACGCCGAGGGCGGCAACAACGGCTTCACCTGGCAGCTGCCGGGGCGGATCACCTGGACCAACATCACACTGACCCGTCCCGTCACGGCCGATACGCTCAAGATCGCGCGCTGGCTCAACGAGACGATCCAGCGCGTCGAGCCCAAGGACGGCGAGATCGTCGCACTCCGCCCGGACCTCAGCCGCATCATCAGCTGGCAGGTGCACGGCATCGTGCCGGTCCGCTGGCAGGGGCCGTCCTTCGACCCCGCCAACTCCCAGGCCGCGATCGAGACGCTGGAGATCGCGCACGAGGGACTGGAACCGTCCTGATGGCCGTCATGTCAGAAGACGGCACCGGAAACAGACACCGGCGAGAACCGGGAGGAGGAGCGCCATGTCACCCGCTGTCCGTGCGAGCCGTGCTCGCGCCCAGCTGACCATCATGGAACCGCCGTCGACCGTCGGCGCCAAACCGGGCGGGAACCTCGCCCGGATCACCCTGCAGTTCAACCCCGCGAAGCTGTCGTTGAGCAAGAGCACCGAGTGGCGGCGCACCCCGTCCCGGATGGCCGGGCAGTCCGCGCTGCCCGAGTTCGTGGGCAGCGGCCCCAGGGCCCTGTCCCTGGAGGTCTTCCTGGACTCCACCGCCACGCACGACAACTCGGTCGAGAAGGCCGTGGAGCAGCTGATGCTGGCCTGTGTGCCCACCCCGAGCAGCCTGGCCCGCAAGACACCCGCGAGCCCCTGGGTCCGCTTCGACTGGGGTACGTCGAAGTCCACCTCCTTCGACGGGGTCCTCTCCAACCTGTCGGTCACGTACACCCTGTTCGATGTCGACGGGAAGCCGCTGCGCGCCACCTGCTCCCTGTCGATCGAGGAGGCGAGCGTCGACCCGGCCGGCCAGAACCCCACCTCCGGCTCGCGGGAGGCGCGGCGCACCCACCGGGTCGTCGCCGGGGACAGCCTCCCGCTGCTCGCCTGGCGGGAGTACGGTGACGCCACCGCGTGGCGCACCATAGCGGAGGCCAACGACGTGGACGACCCGATGCAGTTGACCCCCGGCACCGAACTGGTCGTGCCCGGACTGGAGGACCACGCTCCGGAGGGCAGCCGATGACCGCCCCCGGCCGTTCCTTCGCCGCCGACCCCATCGTCGAGGCCCCCGCCGAACTTCCGGCGGCCTGGGCCGCCCAGCTGGTGAGCTGTGTGGTGGACGAGAACGTCGGCCTGCCGGACACCGCCGTGCTGACGTACCGCGACCCCGACCACAAGCTGCTCACCGCCACCGGCATCACCATCGGCAACCCGCTGAAGATCTCCGTGGTCACCGTGCAGGAGAGGGCGCGCGAACGGCTGTTCACCGGCGAGGTCACGGCGATCGAGCTGGACAGTGACACCACCGGGTCGTTCACCGTGGTCCGGGCGTTCTCCAAGGCCCACCGGCTCCAGCGGGGCCGGAAGGTGGTGGCCTTCCGCAACATGAAGACAGCCGACATCGTCCGCAAGGTCGCCGCGGGCGCCGGGCTGGCCTGCGGGAAGATCGAGGCCGCGCCGATCACGTACAAGCAGCTGACCCAGCCCAACGTCTCGGACTGGGAGTTCCTCCAGTTCCTCGCGGGGGAGAGCGGCGCGCGGGTGCGGGTGGACGATCAGGGTCTGCTCCAGTTCGTGAAGCCGAAGCCGGCCTCGTCCGCCCCCGCGCCCGCCACCCCGGCGAGCCGTCACCCGATGGTCCTGGAATACGGGCGCAACCTGCTCGCCCTGCGCGCGGTCCTGACCGGCGCGGACGGGGCGGACAGCGTGGAGGTGCGGGGCTGGAACGTCGACACCAAGACCCGGCTGGTGGCCCGCGAACCGTCCGTCCGCAGCGACACGGTGGTCCCCGGGATGAGCCCGTCGGTGGTGGCCGGGGCGTTCGGCGCGGGCGCCCGGATGACGGTCACCGACACCCCGTACCGCACCCAGGCCGAGGCCACGGCCGTGGCCGGATCGGTGGCCGCCTCGGTGAGCTCCGGATTCGGGGAGATCGAAGCGGTCGCGGAGGGCAACCCGCACCTGCGGGCGGGCGAACCGGTGGCCCTCGGCAACGTCGGCCCGGCGTTCGCCGGACGCTACACCGCGACCGCCGCGCACCACGTACTCGAACCGAACGGCGGCTACCGGACGACCGTCCTGGTCAGCGCGGCCCCCGACCGCTCGCTGACCGGGCTGGCCAACGGCGCGAACGCGCCCTCGCGCGGCCCGCGGATGCCCGGCCTGGCGATCGGTGTGGTCACCGACATCCGCGAGGGGAAGACCGAACGCGGCTGGGTCAAGCTGAAGTTCCCCTGGCTCGACGACACCTATGTGACCGACTGGGTCCGCACCGTGCAGTGGGGCGGACAGGGCGGCGGCGGGGTGTTCAGCCCCGAGGTCAACGACGAGGTGCTGGTCGGATTCGAACAGGGCCTGCTGGACAGCCCGTACGTGATCGGCGGCCTCTACAACGGGGTCGACAAACCCTCCCCGCACGACGTCCCGCTGGTCGACGCGACCAGCGGCAAGGTCAACCGCCGCTCCCTGGTGTCCCGTTCGGGCAACCGGCTGGAGCTGCTGGACACACCGCGCGGCCCCTCCGGCGTCCGCATCGCCACCGGTGACAAGCGGCTCGACGTCCGGCTCGACGAGCGCAAGGGCGAGATCGCGCTGACGGTGTACGCCCGCGGCGGAAGCCGGGCCCTCAGCTCCGTGACGCTCACCTCGTCCGGCATCACCCTCGACGCGGGAACGGGCGACGTGAACATCAAGGGCAGCTCGGTGACCGTCAACGGCAAGACCGGTGTCACGATCGACGGCGGACTGCTCGGCGTACTCAAGGCGAAGCTCATCAGAATCAACTGACCTGCCGTCAGTCCGACGGCTCCGTCAGCCCCTTTTACCGGCGAGGAGAACCCCGACCATGCCCCCCGCAGCCCGCACGGGCGACAGCACCGCCCACGGCGGCGTCATCGGCACCCCGCCCCCGGGCGCGGTGGCCGTCGCCACCGTGCTGATCGGCGGGCGGCCCGCGGCCGTCACCGGGAGCCTGCACGTGTGCGTCGTCCCCCCGCACGCCGCACTCGGACCGGGAAACGTGATCATGCCCAATCCGGCCGCCGCGCTCGGCGGGCAGGTCCTGATCGGCGGGCTGCCCGCCGCCCGGATGCGGGACAACACCACCTGCGGCGCCCCCATCATCAGCGGCGCGCTGAACGTCCTGATCGGGGGCCCGATGTGAGCGGCAGCGGATTCATCGGACGTGGCTGGGGCTTCCCGCTGCGGGTCGGCGCCACGGGCGGCATCGGCATGGTGGAACGGGACCGGGAGATCGAGGAGGCCATCGGGCTCATCCTCGGCACGGCGCCCGGAGAACGGCCGATGCGCCCCGAGTTCGGCTGCGGCATCCACGAATACGTCTTCGCCCCCGGTGACGGCGCCACCGCCGGGCGCATCGCCCACGAGGTCCGTACCTCGCTGGAACGGTGGGAGCCGCGCATCGAGGTGACCGACGTGGTGATCGCGTTCGACGCCATCGAGGAGGGCACCCTGTACATCGACGTGCACTACACCGTGCGGGCCACCAACGACCTGCGCAACCTCGTCTTCCCCTTCTACACCATCCCGTCCTCCGAGGGCCTTGACGAAGCGGGAGCACGCTGATGGCCCTGCCCTCACCCAACCTGGACGACCGGCGCTTCCAGCAGCTCGTCGACGAGGCCAAGCGCTACGTCCAGCAGCGCTCCCCGGAGTGGACCGACCACAACGTGTCCGACCCCGGGGTCACCCTCATCGAGACCTTCGCGTACATGGTCGACCAGCTGCTCTACCGGCTGAACCGGGTGCCGGACAAGAACTACGCGGCCTTCCTCGACCTGCTCGGCATCACGCTGTTCCCGCCGACCGTGGCACGGGCCGAGGTCGACTTCTGGCTCTCCGCACCGCAGCCGGAGACCGTGCGCCTCCCGCCGGGCACCGAGGTCGCCACCGCACGCGGCGAGACGGAGGAGGCCGTGGTCTTCTCCACCGCCGGCGAACTGGCCATCGTGCCGAGTTCGCTGGTCCGGCTGGTCACCGCTCCCGCCTCGGGCGACCAGACCGACCGCACCGCACCGCTCGGCGCGGGCAAGGACATCCCCTGCTTCCAGCCCCGGCCGGAGCCGGGTGACGCCCTGCTCTTCGGGCTGCCCACCGCCGTACCCCGGTGCATCGTCGCCGTACGGCTGGACAGCAGGGTGGAGGGCGTGGGCGTCGACCCCCGCCAGCCGCCGCTGGTGTGGGAGGCGTGGGACGGGGCCCGCTGGGTGGTCTGCCAGACCGGCACCGACAGCACCGGCGGGCTCAACCGGCCCGGCGAGATCACCGTGTTCGTCCCGGCCGGGCACACCGCCTCGGTCACCGCGGGCGTACGCGCGGGATGGCTGCGCTGCCGGGTCACCGCACCGGAGCCGGGCCAGCCGTTCTACTCCGAGTCGCCGACGATCCGGGAGGCGGAGGTCTTCACCGTCGGCGGCACCATGGACGTCGAGCACGCCGAGACCGTCCTCGACGTCCCGCTCGGTACCTCCGAGGGCGTCGCCGGACAGCGGTTCACGGTGAGCCGGGCACCACTGCTGATGGACGGGGAGCCCCCGGTCGTCCAGGTGTCCTCCGCGGAGGGCTGGCAGGTGTGGACCGCGGTGGAGCACTTCGGCGCCTCCGCCCCCGACGACCGGCACGTGCGGATCGACGCCGTGTCCGGCGAGTTCGCCTTCCCGCCGGAGGTGCGCGACCCGGACGGCACGATGCGCTCCTACGGGGCGGTGCCAGAGAAGGGCGCGCAGCTGAGGGTGCCCCGCTACCGCACGGGCGGCGGCTCGGCGGGCAACGTCGCACGCGGCGCCATCAGCGTGCTGCGCAGCTCCGTGCCGTACGTGGCCGGGGTGGGCAACCGCGAGGCGGCCCGGGGCGGCGTCGACGGCGAGACCGTGGAGAACGCGAAGACCCGGGCGCCCCACATCCTGCGGGTCCAGGAGCGCGCCGTCACGGCCGGGGACTACGAGTCCGTCGCCCGTGAGGCCGCGCCCTCGCTGCGCCGGGTCCGGTGCCTGCCCGCCGTCGCGGGCGAGGCCGGGGCGGTCCGCGTCCTGGTGGTGCCCGACGCGGTGCCCGACCGGGGCGGCCAGCTCCGGTTCGAGCAGCTGATCCCGTCCGACTCCGTGCTCGCCGCGGTCACCGAACGGCTCGACGAACGGCGGCTGGTCGGCACCCGCCTGGTGGTGGAACCGCCCGCCTACCAGGGCGTCACCGTGGTCGCCCGGCTGGTGACCGCCGGCGGCGACGCGGACCGGGTCCGGGCCGAGGCGGTCGCCGCGCTGTTCCGCCACATCGACCCGCTGCGGGGTGGCGCGGACGGCACCGGATGGCCCTTCGGCAGACCCGTGCAGTACGGCGAGATCTTCGCGGTGCTCCAGAACGTGCCGGGGGTCGCCCTGGTGGAGGAGGTGCGCATGTTCCCCGCGGACCCGATCACCGGCAGGCGGGGGGCGGCGGTGCAGCGGATCGACGTCGCGCCGGGGGCCCTGGTCTTCTCCCACCAGCACCAGGTGGAGGTCACCACGAGCGGGGCGGGTGACGGCGCATGACCCGAGCCGCGGTACCCGGGCTCCCCAGCCGCTACCCGATCGGCGCACTGCTGCCCGCGCTGTACGCGGACGACGACCTGGCGCAGCGCTTCACTGCGGGTCTCGACACGGTGCTGGCGCCGGTCCTGTCCACGCTGGACAACCTTCCCGCCTACTTCGATCCTTCGCTCACCCCGTCCGACTTCCTGCCCTGGCTGTCTTCCTGGGTGGCGGCGGACGTCGACCCGGCCTGGCCCGAGGAACTGCGCCGGGCCGTGATCGGCCGCGCCGTCGAACTGCACCGGTGGCGCGGCACCCGCCGGGGCCTGCTCGAACACCTCCGGCTCTGCTTCGGTGTCGAGGCCGACATCCAGGACGGCGGGGGCGCCGCCTGGTCGAACGAACCGGGCACCCCGCTGCCTCCGGCACCCACCGGAGAGCTGCTGGTACGGGTATGGGCGCCGGACGGCAGACCGGTGGACGCGAACCGTGTCCGGGACGTCGTCGCCGCCTCATGCCCCGTACACCTCACCCACCGGGTGGACATCCTGCCCGGTCCACCGGACGAGACAGGAGGCTGACGCGATGCGCTCGTGTCCGGCGTGCGGTGCGGCCAACCGCGAGGACGACGAATTCTGCGGGAACTGCGGTTCCTACCTGGGCTGGTCCTCCCGGCAGCCGGACAGCACTCCCGCCGCTGCACCGGAGCCCACCGAGCCCACCGAGCCCACGGCACCGGAGACCGGTCCGCCCTCCGGTCCGGCTCCCGGTCCGGCTCCCGGTCCGGCGACCGGTCCGGCCACTGGCCGGGCGGGTGGTCCGGTCTCCGGGGCGGTGACCGGGTCCGTGCCCGAGCGCGCCCCCGAGCCGCCGCCACCGGTCCCTGAGCCACCGGCCGCACCGGCGCGCACCCGTGCGCCCGAACCGGCCGAGCCGTCGCCCCCGGCCTCCGCGCCGCCCCCCGCTCCGGCTCCGGAACCCGCCGCGCCCGCTCCGGAAGCCGCCCCGCCCGCCCCGGTGCGCCCCGCCCGGCCCGTCGCCGGGCCGCCGGAGCCGCCCGCCCCGCGACCCGCCGCGCCGCAGGAGCCGGTGGGCGCGGTGCAGCCCGCCCGGCCGGTCGCCCGGCGGCCCGTGGTGCGCCCGGTGGCGGCCGACGAAGTCCCCGACGGTCCGCCATGCCCGGCCTGTGGCACGCCCAACCTGCCGGACCGCCGGTTCTGCCGCCGCTGCGCGGCGCCCCTCCAGGTCAGGGAGGAGGCGGCGCCGCTGCCGTGGTGGCGGACCGTGTGGCCGTTCCGCCGCCGGGTCAGGAGCGGATCGGGGCGGTTGCTGCGCCGCACCGTGCTGGCGCTGGTCGTCGTCGGGCTGCTGTGCGCGGGCTTCCTGCTCGTCCCGGCCGGGCGCTATGTCTACGAGGACGTACGGGACAAACTCGGCAAGACGGCGGAGATCAGCCCGCGCAAGGCCACCGCGAGTGCGGACACCCCCGGCCACCCGGCCTCGGCCGCCATCGACGGGATGACCAACCAATACTGGGCGGCACCCGCCCTGGGCTCGTCCCTCACCTGTACCTTCGCCGAACCGTTCCGGCTGGTCGGCGTGGTGATCTACCCGGGAGTGTCCACCAAGGCGGCGGAATTCCGGCGAAGCGGCAGGCCCACCGAGGCCGAACTCGTCATCACGAACGCGGACGGCGACACCACGACGAAGAAGGTGAAGCTCAACGACAAGCCGGGCCAGTTCACGGTGCGGACCGGCATCAGCGACGTCGTCTCCGTGCGGCTGGTGCTGAAGGCCGCGGCGGGCCAGGACGAGGGCCCGATCGCCGTGGGCGAGGTGGAGTTCTACCGGCGCGCCTGAACCCGCCCCCGCGCGGGACCGAGCCGGCCGGGCGGGCCGGGGGACGAGTACCCCGTCCCCCGGCCCGCCCGGCGTGGTCACCTGAGCAGCTCCTCCGGCACGAAACCGGCTTCCGCGAGCCGCTGCCACAGCTCGTCCGGGACCGGGAAGCGGGCCGCGGCCGCGTTCGCCGTGACCTCGGAGGCCGAACGGCAGCCGAGCACCACCGAACTGACGGCTCCGTGCAGCAGCGGGAACTGGATCGCCGCCGCCGGCAGCGGCACCCCGTACTCCTCGCACAGCTTCCGGCACCGCCTGGCCCGCTCCAGCGTCCCGGCGGGGACCGGCCGGTAGTTGAACATGGCGCCGGGCGACGGATCGGCCAGCAGGCCGGTGTTGAAGACCCCGCCGACGACCACCGCCGTGCCCGTACGGGCACACAGCGGCAGCAGCGTGCCGAGCGCCTCATGGTCGAGGAGCGAGAAGCGGCCCGCGATCAGCACGACGTCCACCTCGAACTCCGCCACGTACGAGGCGAGCGGGCCGCTGTGGTTCATCCCGAAGCCGATCGCCCGGATCAGCCCTTCCTCCCGCAGCTTGCGCACCGCGGGGTAGGCGGTGCGGCGGATCTCGTCGGGAAACGCGTCCGGATCGTGGAGATACAGGATGTCGACGCTGGAACGGCCCAGCCGGGTCAGGCTCGACTCCAGGGATTCGCGGATGCCGCGTTCCGTCCAGTCGGTGATCACCTCGCCCGGGGAGCCGTCCGGCCGGGGGCGCAGCAGCCAGCCCGTCTTGGTGGAGATCACCGGGTCGCTGATCCCGGACGGACCGAGCAGACGGCCCAGGCGCTCCTCGGCGAGCCCGTGCCCGTAGCGCGGCGCGGTGTCGAAGTAGCTGATACCGGCCTCGGCCGCGGCCCTCAGGGTCGCGGCGGCGTCCGCATCGCCGACCTCCTCGAACAGGCCGCCCAGCGGGGCGGTGCCGATGCCGAGGCGAGGCAGGGCGAAGGGGAGCCGCCCGGTGGCGGTGGTGTCAGTCATGCCGTCTCCCACGGGGAAGTACAGGCCGCGCGGCCCGCGCGCAGCGTCATGGTCAGGGTCAGCCGGACGCGCGCGTTCCCGGCGAGGCCGACCCGGCAGTACGGTCCGCCGACCGGCTGTTCGGGACCGTCGTCCACGCGCACCGTGGCGACATGGTGCTCGGCGAACGAACCCGCCTGCACCAGCAGGGAGCGGGCCTCGCCGCCGAGATTGACCAGCTCCACCACCGTGTGGTCCGGGCGGATGTCCGTGACCAGCGCGGCGACGTCCTGCGGCAGCCCGGGACGGCGGGCCTGCGCGTCGTGGTAGCGCACATGCAGATGGGTCAGCCCGCCGTTGTACAGCACCTGCGGTGAGCCGGTGGTCAGCTGCAACAGGGCCTCGGTCACCACCGGGTTGAGGTGCTGCCAGTGGTGGATGTCCAGGGCGTCCGGACCGACCGCCGGGTCGACCGGGTCGCTCTCGATGGCCGCCACCCGCTCGGCGCAGCTCGCCAGCGCGCTGCGCAGCATCCGCTCCGGGAAGTCCGGGTTCCGGCCGTGCAGGAACTCGTACCACGGCTCCTCATGACCGGCCTCGTCCTTGATGCGCTGGGTGTGCACGGCCGTCCAGTCCCAGTTCGAGCCCGCGCGCAGCCGCTCGATCCGCTCCCGGTCGGCCTCCTCGCGGCTGAAGTGCCACAGCGAGAGCGGCAGCTGACCGGGCATCACGGTGAAGTCGAACCAGCCGGAGTCGTTGTGCCGCTGGGGCACCATCAGGGTGTGCTCGGCCGCCATCGACCGCAGATGCGGCTCCCAGCGCTCGCCCAGCGTGCCCATCTGGCCGGGCCCGCGCTGCTCGGCGTGGCGCAGCACCGAGTCGAGCGGGTTGCGGGCCAGGTCCAGAAAGCCGCGGTCCCCGGTGAGGAGCGTCGCGTTGGCCGCGCCGACCACCGTGGAACTGCCGACCGGGGACAGCCCGTGCGGCCAGGACCAGCCGTAGTGGCCGCCGTACCAGCGGCCCTCCAGGTACTGGCCGACCTCACCGTCCAGGCCCACGTTGTCGGGCACCACCTCGCGGCCCGCGAGCCGCTCCTGCCAGACCGCCACGTACTCGGCCACCCAGTCGGCGTACCGCCGCTCCCCGCTGAGCAGGAAGGCGTTGGCGGCGAGGCCGGTGGCGCCCAGATTGGCGATGGTGTCGCCGCGCCCCATCCGGTCCCACATCGCGCGGCCGTAGGCGCGAGCCAGCTCGGGCGAGGCGGCCAGCTGCTCGAAGGACGTGACGCCCTCGAACCCGTCCAGCGGCAGGCCGTACGGGTGCAGCGCCAGGCTCCACGGGAAGTACGGCTCCTCGTCACTGAAGCCGTACCGCGGACCCGCCGCGCCGTTGTGCGGTGCGCGCAGCAGCCGGTGCGCGGAGTCGTAGTTGGGGCCGCCCGGGAGATAGAAGTCGGCGAAACGCACGGCGAGTTCGCGCAGCTCCCGATCGTCCGGGTCGGCGAGGCACAGCCCGTAGAACAGCAGCAGCCCCTCGCCCTGGTGGAACCAGTCGTAGCCGCGCTCCAGGCCGTCCACCAGCATGCCCATCTCGGAGAGCTGGGCGGTGACCCCGTGCCAGTGGCGCCGCGAGGCGGTCAGCAACTCCGCGCTGCCGCCCAGCAGGTAGAGCGTCGGCCAGTTGAAGAACGGCTCGTAGAAATCGTCCACGCCGTCCCGGCCGTCCAGCCCCCGCCCGAGGGTGTCCCGGAAGACCAGCCGGCCGTCACCCTCGGTGTAGCGGTCGGCGAACAGCCGCCACGCCTTGTCCTGGAAGGCGAACAGCTCCCTCTCCAGGCGCGCCCACGCGGGCACATCGGTGACGCGCCGGGTCGCCTTCAGTAGAGGTCCGTGCGGCTCGCCCGTCGTGTGCGTGCCGTCGGTCCGCTCAGGCCTGAGCATCGAGTACACCCGCTCCCTCGTCACATTCGGATTTAACAATCGCCCATCGATAGCCGATGGTTAGACTCACTGGCAGGGAGCCGACGTGTCAATACTCCGGAGCGGCCCCGCGAGCCCCGACGAGGAGGCACACCGTGATCGACTGCCATGTCCACCTGTGGAATCCGGCCGACGGATTTCCGTGGATCAGACCCGGTGACGCACACCACCGCGCCTTCGGCCAGGGCGACCTGGAGCGCTCTGGTTCCGGTCTCGGCCTGACCGGGGCGGTCCTGGTGGAGGCCTCCCGCGGCGATGCGGGGGAGACCCTCGCCCTGCGTGAACTATGCCTGCGCCGACCGGACCTGGTCGCCGGATACGTGGCCAACCTGCACGTCCACGGACCGGCGGGCCCTGACGCGCTCCGGGCGCTGCTCCGGGAGCCGGGCCCCGGCCGCCCGAACGGGATGCGGCTCGGCGGCGCCGAGTGGAGCGGAACCCCGGAAGAGGCCCGCGCACTGGTCCCGCTGCTCGCGGAGAGCGGCACGGTGCTCGAACTCAACCTGTACCGGGGAGCCTTGACGGCCGCGGCCGAGGTCACCGCCCGGCATCCCGGCCTGACCGTCGTCGTCGACCACCTGGGCAACGCCCCGGACCCGCGCACCCCGGAGGCGGCGCAGTGGCACCGCGACGTCGAGCGCGCCGCCGCGAGCCCGGACGTGGTGGTGAAGATCTCCGGGCTGCTCACCCAGCAGCACGGCGTCCCGCCGGAGCGCGTCGCCGCCATGGTGCGGCACGTGGTGGACACGCTCGGCCCGGACCGCTGCCTCGTCGGCTCCGACTGGCCGATCTGCCTGCCGCGCGGCACCCGGGCCGACTCGCTGGCGGCGTCCCGCCCCGGACTGGCCCATCTGACACAGGAGCAGCGCCGAAGCGTGCTGCACACCACGGCGGTCCGGGTGTACGGACTCGCCGGGTGACTGACGGGCCGGGGGCGTGGTTGACAGTGCTCGAAGGGCCCTGCTTCGATTCTCTCGATGATCGATAGGCGATGAATACGGTCCGATCCGCCCGTCGAGAGTCGGCCCCGAGATCCGTGGAGCCGCTCCGCGGCACGGACCAGGGCTGTCCTGAGGGCGTCGAACGGCCGGGACCGGCCGGGCGGGCCGTAGCTCTCGATGTGATTCCATCGAGAGAAGATGGGTGCGTATTATGTCGCAACTGACGTGCCCCTGTGCTGGATTGGGAATTCATGGCATCTAACGCGTCGGGTGGGTTCGTCTCCACACTGGCCACCAACAAGGACCGTTTCCGCAAGACCCTGATTTCGGACCAGGTGTACGAGCTGCTCCGTCAGGCCGTGGTCGAGGGTGACCTCGCGCCGAACGACCGCGTGGTCGAGTCGGAGATCGCGCGGCGGCTCGGGGTGAGCCAGGCCCCGGTGCGCGAGGCGGTCAAGCGGCTCGCCCGAGAGGGCCTGCTGACGCATGTCCCGCGCCGCGGCCATTTCGTCGTCGAGATCTCCTCGCAGGACGCGGAGTACGCGCGGCAGGTGCGTGAGCCGCTGGAGGGCCTCGCCGCACGGCTCGCCGCGGAGCAGATCACCGAGGACCAGCTCGCGGTGCTCGACGCCCTGGTCGAGCGGATGCACCAGGCGGTGGCGGCGAACGACGTCAGCGGCTTCCGGGACGCCGACATAGAGTTCCACACCCTGGTCAGCGAGTACGCCGGAAATCCCTTCCTGGCCCGGATGTGGGAGGTCATCGAGCCGAGCCTGCGTACCCTGCGGGCCATTTCCGATCCGCTCTTCGACGGGGACTGGTGCGCGATGGCCGACGAGCACGGCCGCCTCGTCGGCCTGCTGCGGGCCAAGGACCCCGCCAGGGCGGCCGAGGCCTTCGCCGACCACGCGGCGGGCCGCGGGCCGGTGCCGGACGCGCGGGAGGCCAAGGAATCCCGCAAGCCTGCCGTGACGAAGAAGACGGCGGCCAGGAAGCCGGCGGCCAGGACGGCGGCCAAGAAGTCAGCGGTCACGAAGTCGGCGGCCAAGAAGTCAGCGGTCAAGAAGACGGCGGCCCGCACGACCGCGGCCGGAGCGGCCACGGCGTCGGCGGCGGCGTCGGACTGACCGAACGGCTGTGGGCCCGGTCCGGGATCTCCGGACCGGGCCCACAGCCGTGTGCGGTACGCGGTTACCTACGGGCGCCCGCGGTCCACTGGGGAGCCCCGTACTGGTAGGCACCCAGACTCGGCGTGGCGTCCGTCGAGCCGTCGTTGATGCCCGGGAGCGGAATCGCCTGGTTGCGTGCGGGGGATGCCGCACTCAGCCGGAAGTCGTGCTGCGCGGCATCGACGAACAGCGGATCGGTCTCGGCCGGAAGGTTGTTGGAGAGCACCAGCCCGCCGTCGGTCGCGCCCGCCAGACCCCGGATCGTACCGACGTTGTTGTAGATCTTGGTGCCGGTCGACTGCCCCGGCTCCTTCACGTAGAACAGCGTCATGCCGCCGGTGTTGTTGTACACACCGTTGTTGTGCGAGCCGGTTCCCAGACCGTTGAGCATCACCGTGCCCTCGCGGTTGCCCCAGCCCACGTTGTTCGCGATCACCAGATCGCTCTGGCCGTTGTCCGCGTAGACCCCCGAGATCCCGAAGGTGGTGAGGGTCGTGGCGGGCTTCGGGTCGTGCAGTACGTTGTGGTCGATGGAGGTGCCCATCATCCACGCGCTGCAGCAGGTGTAGATCGCGGCGACGTCGAGGCTGAGCCGGGCGTACCCGGAGATGTCGTTGTACGCGATCAGGTCCTTGCCGGGGGTGAGCCCCTCGACCTCGTTCCACTGGAGGTTGATGCCGCTGCGGCCGACGTCGGCGATGGTGTTGTGGGTGACGGTCTGGCTGTTGCCCTGCACGGCGATGCCCGCCGCGTAGGTGCCCATGTAGTCGACGTCGCGGATCACGTTGTCCGTCGCGGTGTTGTTCTGCCCGCGCAGCGCGATGCCGTTCCCGGCGCTCAGCGCCAGATCGCTGTTCACGATCTTGTTGAAGGTGCCGTTGAGGATGATGCCGGTGTCGCCGACGCCCCGGGTGACCGTGCTGCCGCAGTCCGTCGCGCCCCGGGTGATGTCCGTGTAGTGCGACAGATAGCGGCCGGTGATGCCGTCCAGAGTGACACCGGTGCTGGTGGCGCCGGTGCGCACGGTGGTGGCGAACAGTCCGACGCCCTGGACCGTGGTGTGACTGGCGTTCTCCAGGTCGAAGCCGTAGGTGCGGCGCTTGGCCTCGATCGTGTGGCCGCCGGGGTTGTCGGTGGAGTACACGAACAGGCGCTTGGCGGCCGGGTCGTAGAACCACTCACCGGGGCGGGCGAGTTCGCCGATCTTGCCGGAGAGCGCGTAGCGGGTCTCCTTGGGCACGACCTTGTGGACGCAGGGCGGTGCCTCGTTCAGCGTCACCGAGCCCACGGCGGATTCCTTCACCGTGGTGGTGGCCGAGATGTACCAGTACCCGGTGAGGGCGCGGGCACCGTTCCAGTACCCCGCCGGACGGGTCAGGGCCGTGTCGGTGATGGTGGCCTCGGCGCTGCCCGCCCCGGCGTACTGGAGCGTGGGGGAGAGCAGGTCGAGCCCCGGGTAGGGCCATTGGGCCTCGATGCCCATCTTCTTGTCGGTGAACACCTGCACGGTGGTCACGTCCTGGCCGAGGTCGACGTCGGTGCTGTAGACGTTCCCGGCCGCCACCGCCTCGCTGAACGGCGAGTCCGCCGCGAACGGGTCGGACGTGGCGATCTCGGAGACGTCGGCGGCGGTGACCGGCCGGAAGCCGCCGACCTTCGACGCACCGCTCACGGTCACCTTGGCACCGGGGGCGGCGCGGTAGGTGATCGGCTCCGCGGCGGTGCCGGAACGGGCCGGCACGACGGTCTCCTCGTACGTGCCGGACAGGATCAGACAGGTGTCGCCCGGCACCATCACGTCCGCACACCGCTGGATGTGCTGGAACGCGGAACCCCCGGTCTTGCCCCCGGCGTGGTCCCGGCCCGTGGGCGAGACGTAGTACGTCTGCCCCGACCGGGCCCTGTCCGGCTGGGCGGCGGCCGGCTGACCGGCCGCCACCACCATCAGGGATGTGAGCAGGGCGGCTGCGGACCAGGCCCCGGTGCGGGACCGTGTCCTCCAACTCCTCATCACGCTGTGGTCCTTTCTCTTCTCTCGGCTCTCATTCGGACGGGGAACGTCGAACCCGGTCGTCCCTTCCCGGTTCATCCCTTCACAGCACCGACGGTGAGACCGCTGATGATGTGGCGCTGCATGTAGATGAAGAAGATGACGACGGGCGCGACGGCGAGCAGAAGGTTGGGAAACACCTTCGTCAGGTCGGTCGAGTACTGACTGATGCCGGCGTAGACCGCCGTCGTGACCGTGTAGTGCCCGGAAGACGGGCTGAGCAGGATCTGGGGGGAGACGAAGTCGTTCCAGATCCCGATCGAGTTGAGGATGAGCACCGTGACCACCGCGGGACGCATCAGCGGGAAGATGATGGACCAGAACGTCCGGTACCGGCCCGCCCCGTCGATCGTCGCCGCGTGGTCGATGTCCACCGGAATGGTGCGGATGAAGCCGACGAACAGGAAGATGCTCACCGGAAGTGTGGACGCCACGTCGTGGGCGACCAGACCGGTCACGGTGTTCGCCAGGCCGATCTCCCGCAGCACGTAGATCACCGGAATGATCACGGCGGCGCCCGGGATGAACGTGCCCGCCAGGAAGTACAGCAGCACCAGCTGCGTACGCCGTTTGAGACTGCGTGCGATCGCGTACGCGGCGGGGCCCGCGAGCAGGATGCACAGGATGTCCACGACCACCACGAGGAACAGGGTGAAGCCGTATCCGCCGATCACGTTGAACTGCGGGCTGTTGATCGCGGCCGACATGTGCTCGAAGGTCAGCCCGCCCAGCGGAACCGAGAACGGGTTGTCGAGAATGTCCTGCTGGGACTTGAACGCGTTCACCACCAGCAGGTAGATCGGCACGATCATGACGACGAGCAGCACACCGAGCAGGACCCACCGCACCGGTGAGCGCGGCTCCTTGTCCTTCGTCTGCCCGGTGTCGTCACCCTTGGCCGGCCGGGCCTTGGTCCTCTCGCGGACCTCTGCCTCTAGTATCACCACCGGCTCCTCACTGGCCTGTCGCGGCTTGGTCTTGACGGTTGCGCAGCGCCGTCACGAGGAGGGCGAGCGCGGCGGACACCACCATCAGGAACACCGCCTGCGCGGTCGCGTACCCGACCTTGGTGCCCTCGAAGGACCGGGCGAGAATGAGGTACGTGAACGTCTGCGTCGAGCCGGCCGGTCCGCCGCCGGTGAGGCTGACCACGATGTCGTACGCCCGGATGAGGCCCACCAGGTTCAGTACCGTCGCCACGGTCACCACGGGCGCGATCATGGGGATCACGACCCGGGTGTTGATCTGCCGCCTGGACGCCCCGTCGAGCGCCGCGGCCTCCAGCAGCTCGGCGGGCACCGTCTGCAGGGCGGCCACGAACAGCACCACGTTGAAGCCGAACCCGGCCCACACGATCACGGCGATCAGCGAGATCAGCGCGAACTTCTCGTCGAACAGGAAGCCGATCGGCTCGATCCCGAACTTCGCCAGGGTGTTGTTGATGGCGCCGTTGGTGCCGAGGATCGCCGCCCACAGATAGCCCAGGATCAGTGCGCTGATGACGTGCGGGAAGTACGCGACGGCCCGGAAGAACGAGTTGGCGCGTGAGCGGCCCTTGAGCGCGAGCGCGTACACCAGGCCCAGGCCCACCATGAGCACGGTGCCCGCCACCGCGATCAGCCCGGTCACGTACCAGGCGTCCGAGGAACTCGGGTCGTCGAACAGGTGCTTGTAGTTGTCGATCCCGATGAACGCCGCGGTGGAGAAGCCGTCCCAGTCGGTGAGGCTGAGGTAGACCGCGACGCCCACCGGTACGACGGTCATCACCGTGTAGAGCAGGACGGCGGGACCGATCATCCCCAGGGAGACGGCCGACTCCCGCAGCCGCGCCCGGCGTTGCTGCTTGAGGCCTGAGTTCAGCCCTGCGAGTTCCACCACTTGTCCAATCCATTGGCGGCGTCCTCGGGGGACGATCCCGTGTACAGGGACTGGACCTGCTTGTTGAGCTCGTCGCTGAACCCGGCGACGGGCTGGCGGTCACCGGACTTCACGAACACCGAGGGTGCCTTGTCCAGGATCTGCTGTACGGAGGTGCCGAGGCTGGACATCTTGTACGTGAAGCCGCTGCGCAGGTTGCCGTCCGAGGCGAGCTGGCTCTTGATGGCCTCCGGGTCGGTGGTCGCCCACTTCACGAACTCGATGGCCTCGGCCTTGTGGCGGGACTTGTTCACCACGACGTACGGGTTGGACATGTTGCCGAACTGGCCGGACGGGTAGGCGCCGTCGGTCGGCATGGTGAACACACCGATCTCGTCGCTCTTCTTCGCGGCGTCCGCGGCCGGCACGAAGTACGACCCCATGATGTACATCGCGGACTTGCCGTTCAGGAAGTTCGTCTGGCCGTCCGCGTAGGTGAGGCCGAGCGCGCTCTTCTCCAGGTAGCCCTTGTCGATCCAGTTCTTGTACTGCTGGAAGTAGGCCAGGTAGCCGCTCTTGGCGAAGGAGTTCTTGCCGTCGTTGCGCTTGGCGGTCCAGTCCGGGTCGCCGGTGAGCACACCCGCGTCGGCCATCATGGTGAACTGCGATCCGGTGACCCACTGACCGGAGGTCTGCAGGGGCTTGTAGCCGGCCTTCTTCAGATCACTCATGGCCGTGGTGAACTGCGCCATCGTCCGGATCCCGGCGGCATCCACGCCCGCCTTCTCGAACGCGGCCTTGTTGTAGAAGACGAGGGACTGGATCTGCTCGCCGACACCGGCCACATAGCGCTTGCCGTCCAGGGCGTACTGCTCGGCCAGCGGGGTCTTGGCGGCCCAGTCCTGGTCGGACAGGTCCGCGAAGAGCTGCGCGGTCTCGGCACTGGGAATGATCTGCTGGGCGACGTCCGGCGGGTCTCCCGCGGCCAGGTCCTGCCGGAGCTTGGCGTCGGCCGAGATCGTGCCGGTGAGTTCGAGCTTGATCTTCACGCCGGAGTGGGTCTTCTCGTACCTGGCGAAAAGGTCGTTCCAGTACTTCTCGGTCAGGTTCGGCGTGATGTTCACGATGACGCGGAGGGTCGTGCCCTCCGAGGCCTGGTCGGATCCGCCGCCGCAGGCGACGGCGGAGACCATCACCAAGGGAGCCAAGGCGAGTCCGCAGGTACGGCGCCACACTGTTTTCATGGGACACGCTCCGTTGCGTAGTCGTGAATAATCGATAGGTGATATTCAGCCGCGGAGCCCCTGGTGGAGCGGCGGCGGGGTCCGCGGGCGTTCCTGGAGGTGGAACGCCCGGCGGGGGTGGTGCGATGCGATGAGATGGAGGCGGGTGAGGCCCTCGCCTCTGTGTCTATCGTCTATCGATTGCTGATGCTAGGGGTGGCACTCCGCTTCTTCAAGAGTGCTGCCGCAAACCTCTGCGGTCGGTTTTTGATACTCCGGCCGACCGGGGCCGTACGGCAACCACCGCACGGCGAAACGGCCTTGGGGTGCGGGGGCGCGCACCATGAGCGTCAGCCGGCTCAGATGATCACCCCAACTCTGTTTCAGCAGCGGGTCGTCGAGTGCCCTGCGTACGACGCGGACGTCCGCGTGGAGCGGGTTCCAGCGCAGCATCAGGCCGTGGTCCCCGGACGCGGTGACGGTGGCCCAGCCGTCCCCGTACGTGACCTCACCGGCCAGCACGTGATGGAGCGCCACGTCGGTGCCGACGCCCTCCCACCGGTCCTCGACGCTCACCTGCGCGTCCGCCTCCCCGTCGGCCCGCAGCAGGCGGACCGTGCGGTGCCAGCGGGTGAGCGCGCCGGGCGGATAGGCCCCGCCGATCTCCGCGGTCATCCCGGCTCCGTCTGGGCCGAGTTCGACGCGTACGTCCCCGGCCCGGTGGGCGGGGCCCGGCTGCTGCGGGGCGCCCGGCTCGGGGACGTTGTGCCAGGAGCTCTGGAACGGCCAGTCGGCGTAGCGGTCCGGCCCGAAGGTCCGGGCGGTGTACGTGGGACGGCCGACGTCCACGACCAGGGGCCGCCCGTCCACTGCCACCCAGTAGCTGCCGACGTCCAGGTGATTGTGGTGCTCGTCGTTGTGCCCGGCCTTCACGGCGACCGCGATCCCCTCGGTGCTCGCCGCCTTCTCCCGGGCCAGCAGGATCTGGAGCCGGGGGAGCCAGGTGTGCGCGGCCAGCCAGGGCGTTGCGGGCCCGGCCGCGTGGAGGCCCGGCGCGTCACAGGCCGGTACGTCGGCCACGACCGCGCGGCACCAGCGCGCGTCGGCCAGTGCGGTCAGGGCCCGGCCGAGCCCGGCGCGCGGCGGCGCGGCGTCGCGCTGCCGGCGGGCCCCGGCCAGGGCGTGGGCCGCCGTGGCCGGCTGCCCGAGCCGCAGTCCCCAGCGGAAGGGGACCTGCCAGGGCTGTCCGGCGGCGAGCCGGGCCGGGGCGTCGCCCACGTTCACGTACCAGTCATCGCCGAAGTGCATGCGCTGCGGGTACTTCAGCAGTTCGCCCAGGAGCGGCAGCCGCCGGGCGTCCAGGGCGGGCCCGCCCACCCCGGCCAGCAGGTCGAGGATCTCCAGCAGCCGGCAGGCCCCCGCCCACCAGTAGGCGATTCCCTCGTCGATCCCGCCGTCGTCGGGGAGCGTGAGGACGTAGTGGTCCAGGCCCGCCACGATCAGGCGTACCAGCCGGGCCCGCCGGGCGTCGTCCTCGCAGAGCAGCAGCGCGGCGCAGAGCACGGCGCCGTGAATCCATGGATTCCAGTTGTTGGCGTTGCCCTCGGTGCCGATCCAGCGCCAGTCCCGGCGGCGTTCGAAGGGCGCCAGCACCCGGTGCTCCACCTCGCGGCGCAGCCGCCGCCGGAGCCCCGGCATCCGGCGGTCGAGACGGGGGCCCAGGACGTGGTCCGCCCAGGCGAGGAGCGAGCCGGCCTCGGCGGCCCCCAGGTCGAGAAAGGGATCGTCCGGATCGGGCACCAGCTCACCGCGCTGTGCCGCGAAGCGGTCGTGCGGCGCCCAGCACCACGTACTGGCCTCGGCGAAGGACACCAGCCCGTCGATCGCGGCATCCAGGAACGGGCAGGCCCCGGGGGCCTCGGCGGCCCCGGCCGACTCGTCGGCCAGCACCGCCGCCAGCACCAGCAGCGACACCCGTTCCTGCAGCGCCCACGCGGCGTCCTCGTACGTGCCGCGGTCCCCGTCCCGCAGGGCGCGGGCCCACGCTCCGGCGGGCAGCCGTGGTTCCGGCCGCCCGAGCTCCGTCTCCGCGTCGGCCAGCACCCGCTCCCGTATCTCCCGCGGAACCGCGTCCCACACCTCGCGGCGGGTGATGTCCGGCACCCCCGTCCGGGCGGCCGGGGTACCGAGCAGCCGTGCCAGCCCGGCCTCGTCCGCGGCTCCGAGCACCGCCGCGAGGCAGGTGCCCAGCGGCCCCGTGGCGGGGCTCACCGCTCCCCGTCCAGCTCCAGCTCGATCACCGGAAGCAGCACATCGGGCCGGGTGATCGGCAGGGTCAGGGTCAGCGTCCCGGCGGGCTGGTCCGGCGGCGCGAGGTTGTTGTGCTCGTGCCGCGCACCGTCCAGCTCCTGGAAGCGGATCTCCGACCCGTCGTGCAGGAGCTGGGCGTACCGCACCCGCCCGGCCAGCCCCGGCAGATGGAGGTGCTTGAGCGGCCAGGCCAGCAGATGCAGGTAGAGCCGGTTGCCGGACTGTGTGTACAGGGCGTTCGCGGGCGGCCGGAACGCGCTCGGCCCCGCGCCGTGCACGGAGCGCGCGTGCAGCGCGGTCCACTCGCCGATCGTCCCGAGCGTGGCGCGGGCCCGGGGGTCCAGGGCGCCGCGGCCGGTCGGACCGACGTTCAGGATCAGATTGCCGCCGCAGGCGACGGATTCCACCAGCATCCGGACCAGCAGCGCGGGGTCCTTGTAGTCCTGGTTGTCCCGGTCGTATCCCCACGAACCGTTCAGCGTGTGGCAGGCCTCCCACCGCACCCGCTCGCCGCCGCGCTCCAGCGGCCGGTCCGGCTGGTACTGCTCGGGCGTCACATAGTCACCGGGGATGCCCAGCCGGTCGTTGACGAGGATGCCCGGCCGCAGCTCCTTCGCCAGCGCCATCAGCCGCTCCGCACCCCATTCCGCGGGCCCCTTCTCCGGATAGCTGAAGTCGAAGAACAGCAGGTCGATCTCGCCGTACCCGGTGAGGAGTTCACGGATCTGCCCCTCCATGTACGTCCGGTAGCCGGCCATGTCGCGGGGTTCGTCCCGCGCCTCGGTGCCGCGCAGCGGATGGTGCTCGTCCACCGGGAAGCCGGGGTGGTGCCAGTCGAGCAGCGAGTAGTACAGACCGACCCGCAGCCCCTCGGCGCGCATCGCGTCGACGAACTCGCGCACCAGGTCGCGGCCGGTCGCCCGGACCGAGGTGTAGTCGGTGAGCGCCGAGTCGAACAGGCAGAAACCGTCGTGGTGCTTGGTGGTCAGCACCGCGTACCGCATGCCCGACTCCCGGGTCGTACGGGCGAGTTGCCGGGCGTCGAAGAGGTCGGGATCGAAGCGGTGCAGATAACGGTCGTACTCCTGCTGCGACATGGCCTCCCGGCTGCGCACCCACTCGTGCCGGGCGGCGAGGCTGTACAGGCCGAAATGGACGAACAGCCCGAAGCGTGCCGCCTCGAACCAGCCGTCGGAGTCGGGGATATGAGGGGAAGCACCGGTCACGGAAGGCTCCTCACGCATTGACATCACTAATCGATTGGCTGTTATCTACCATCGATAGGCGATGATGTCACTGGCGTTGCGTGCGGCGAGCACGCGGAAGGGCACGGGCATGCACCCGATTCGGGACCAGGAAGCGCCGTCGGCGGGGGAGACCCGCAGCAACGGGAAGGAACGGACCCGTAGTTACGAGTCGATGCGAGCGCCGGTCCACACCTCGGACTACGTACGGCCCACCGCACAGATGGTGGACGCGCTCAAGAACGTGAGCGCCGCGACGGCCTGCGCGAAGCTGCATCAGGCGGGGATCACCCGGACCTTCATCGACGGCCCGGTGCCGCTGCACCGCGATCCGGATGTCAAGATCACTGGCGGCGCCGTGACCCTCCAGTTCCTGCCGCAGCGCGAGGACGTCTTCAACGGCGCGGAGCAGGAGGACATCGAGCGCAAGACCGCGCTGTGGGGCGTCCTCGAATCCATCCAGCCCGGGGACGTGCTGGTCGTCTCCGCCTACGGCAGCCATTTCACCGGCTGCCTCGGCGACATGCTGGTGCGGTACTTCAAGCTGCGCGGCGGCGCGGGAATCGTGGTGGACGGCCGGGTGCGGGACGCCGCCCGGATCCGTGCCCTCGGCGTGCCCGTCTGGTGCACCGGGGTCACCCCGCACTACGCCTCGCAGACCGACCTGTTCCCGTCCGCGTTCAATGTGCCCGTCGGGGTCGGCGGCTCCCTGGTGACGCCCGGCGACCTGATCGTCGCCGACGAGGACGGCGCCGTGGTCGTCCCGCAGCAGAACGCGATCCCGCTCGCCGAGGACTCCCTGCTGCACCAGGACCGCGAGGAGTTCGCCCGCCGCCGCCTCGACGAGGGCGGACGCCTCTCCGACTACTACCCGCTCACCGGCGAGGGCCTGACCGAGTACCTGGCGAGCCGCCCCGCCACCTGATCCCCGCCCGGGAGCGGGCGCGACGCCGGTGGGCGGTCCCCGGGTCGCGCCTTCCCCGGCGCGTCGGCACGGTGCCGCGCCGCCGCCCGGCAGCGCGGGTCATCCGGTGCTCTACGCGCACGATGTCCTGACCGCCGCCCGGGACTTCCCCCGGCTGAAGCCCGGTGGCGCGGCCCGTGAGCACAGCGCCGGGCTCCCCTTCCCGCGTCAGCTGTCCGTCCCGTTCGAGCACGGCGGCTGGCGGATGCGCCGCGGCACCTTCAACCCGCGCTTGGCCACGGTGCGCGCCGGTCTCCGCGGGAACGTCGGCGACCGCACCGGGCTCCCGAACGAAAGCGCGGGTCCGCCGGCCAGGCCCCGCGCCCAGGTGCGCCAGGACCCGGTTGGGCAGCCTGGAGCGGCGATCGCGGCCCGCGACCACGTACGCCCACGCGCCTCGCTCCTGGCGGAGATTCCGCTCCGTCTCGACGCGGACGGCTGCGCCCGCGAGCCGGCTGCGTTCCGCCCGCCGACGAGGCACGCACCCTGGAGCGCGCGCTCGGCGGACCGTCCCCGGGTGGCGGCTCCGGCTCCTCGGGATGACCCGGGCGCGCGCGTCCCGCCGTGGTCCCGGCCCCGTCCCCGGCAAGACGCGCCCGGCCCCTACTCGGTGCGCAGGGCCGTGGCGGTCCGGGACCGGGCGGCCCAGGTGCCGGGCAGGAGCGCGCCGAGGACGGCGATGAGCAGGCCGCCGAGCGTGAGGGGGAGGAGCTCGGCGGTGTGGTAGACGGCGAGGACGGAGCGGGGGAGGCGCAGCCCGGCGCCGTCACCCATCGCGGGCATGACCCAGTGGTGCAGCGCCACGCCGAGCGGCACGCCCAGCGCACCGGCGGCCAGCCCGGTCACGACGACCGAGGTCACGACCATGGTGAGGGTCTGCCGGGGCGTCATGCCGAGCGCCTTGTGGATCCCGATCTCCCGGACCCGCTCGCGGGTGTCGAGCAGGACGCCATTGAGCACACCGAGCGCCGCGACGGCGACGAGCATCAGGGTGAGGAGCGCGGACAGCGCGTTGAGCGTGACGACCATGTCGCTGTCCGCACCGGGTCCGCCGGCCTGGGCGGTGGCTCCCAGCGGCGCCAGGTCCTCGTTCAGCGCGTCGACGTAGCGGGCGACGTCGGTGCCCGGTCTGACCGCGATGTGATGGCTCGTCCGCGTCGGGCCGGGACGTGCGGCCGCCAGGGCCGAGGCATCGGTGAAGACCTGCATCCCGTCGTTGCGGGGGTCCAGGACCTCCCCGACGATCCGCACCGCGACCGGAGCGGCCAGGCCGCTCAGGGTGATGGTGTCGCCGATCCGGACTCCGGCGGCGGAGAGGAGCCCGCTCGGAACAGCGGCTTCTCCGGGTCCGCCGATCCAGCGGCCCGAGACCATGGTGTACCCGCCCCAGGAGGCGTCGCCGGTGAAGGCGACCACATGGACGGTGCCGGTGAGGCCGGACACGGACGCCGCTGTCGTCGCGGCGCTGTAGTGCTTCGCGGTCCCGGCGGCGGCTTCGACGGCCGCGGCGACCGCCGCGGGATCGGCCTGGGGCCGCTGCCTGGCCCCGGGGACGAAGTCAGGCGCGGGCACAGTGACATCGGCGGCATCGTGGGCCTTGGCCTTCATCACCTGGCCGAGCGAAGCACCCAGCCCGACGGTGAAGGTGACGGCGGCGGCGCCGAACAGAACCGCCGTGCCCATGGCCAGCGCGCGGGCCGGCCGCGCGAAGGGCCGGGCCAGCCCCAGGGCGACCGGCCGCGGCAGCGGCAGCCGTGCGGCGGTCCGGGCCGCCCACCGCCCCCGCTCCGCCGAAGCCGTACGCCCCACGGCGAGCGCGTCGACCGTGCGCAGCCGTCCGGCCCGCCCGGCACTCGCCCACGCGGTCCCCGCCACCAGGCACAGCACCCCGGCGGCCACCGCCAGGTCGACCCAGGGCGTGATGGCCAGGGGCGTAGTGCCGTAGACGTCCCCGGTCTCGGCCAGCACCGGCACCGCGAGCAGGTGGCCGACGAGCACACCGAGCCCCGTGCCGGCCGCGGCCGGGATCAGCGCCTGGCCCACATAGGCCCGTACGACCTGGGCCGGAGTGAGGCCGACGGCCTTGAGGATGCCGATCCGGCGCCTCCCGGTCCCCACGGCCGAGGCGACGACATTGCCGACGATGAGGACCGACATGACCAGGCCGAGGACACCGAACGCCATGAGGAACGGCACGTAGAGAGCGGTGTCGCGCTCGGCACTCCTCCTGACGGTGAGCCAGGACCGCTCGCCGACGGCCGCGCCTTCGGGCAGGGACGCCGTCACGGTCCTGGTGCCCGCGTCGATCCGTGCGTCGGTGTCCGCGGCCGTGAAGCGGTAGAGCATCTGGTAGCCGCCGCTGCCGGGCGCGGTGAGCGCGGGCATCTGCGACGGTGCGACCCAGGCGTCGGCAGTGCCCGTGACCGAGCGGGCCACCCCCACCACCGTCAGCGCCGGGCCGCCCGGCGGACGGGCGAGGGCGAGCTTCCTGCCCAGGGTCGGGATCACCGGGGAGTCCGCGGAGAGCACGATCTCACCGGTGCGGACCGCCCACCGCCCGTCGAGCAGCGCCACCGCGTCCACCTCCCGGCCAGGACCGCCCCGGCCGACCACGGTCATCGGCCACCCCGGACCCGCCCCGTCCGCCCGCGGTGTGACCGTCGCCGTGCGGAACGGCCCGGCCGCGGCGCTGACGCCTTTCGCGTACCCGGACTCCTCCAGCCGTCCGGCGCTCACCCCGCCCGCGTCGAACTGGACGGACAGATGCGCTCCGCGCTGCCCCTCGAAGGCGTCGTCGAAGGGCGCGCCGGAGACCACCAGCAGCGATCCGCCCAGGACGGAGGCGGCCACCGCCATCAGCGTGGTGAGCCCGATCACCAGCATCTGCACCCGGCGCCGCCCCACCCCCGCGCGCACCACCGTGCCGAGCGCGCTCATCGGACAGACTCCTCGGCGGCGGTGTGCGACCGGACGTCCTCGATGATCCGGCCGTCGGCGATCCTGACCGTACGGTGGGTGCAGGAGCGGGCCAGGGCCAGGTCGTGGGTGACGACGACGATGGTCTGGCCCTCGGCGTTGAGTTCGGCGAGCAGTCTGCTGACGTCCCGTCCCGCGGCCGTGTCCAGGGCTCCGGTCGGCTCGTCGGCCAGGAGCAGCGGCGGCCGGTTCATCAACGCCCTCGCCACCGCGACGCGTTGCCGTTCGCCGCCGGACAACCGCCCGGGGCGGGCGCGGGCGTGCCGGTCGATGCCGAGGCTCTCCAGGAGCTCCGTGGCCCGGCGGGCGGCCTCGCCGCGTGCCATGCCCGCGAGCTGGGCGGGCAGGACGACGTTGTCGGTGACGGTCAGATCGTCGAGCAGGTTGAAGAACTGGAAGACCATGCCGATCCGCGACCGCCGGTAGCGGGCCGACCCGGCCTCGCCCAGCCGGTCCACCCGGACTCCGTCCACGGTGACGGTTCCCGTGTCCGGCCGGTCCAGCCCCGCGATCAGGTTGAGCAGCGTGGACTTGCCGCTGCCGGAAGGGCCGAGGATCGCGACGGCCTCGCCGGACCGCACGGTCAGCGACGCGTCGCTCAGGGCGGGCGGGCCGTCGTCGTACCGTCGGCTCACTTCGCGCAGTTCGATCAGCGGCAGGTTCATTCATGGACTCCTTCGACACGTGCGGCCGGACCTCCCGGACGCTAGGAGCGCGCGCGCCCGGCGCGCGTCGCCCGCCCGGACCCCTTGCCGTACCGCGCCGGGACCAGCCGCCGAGACGTCATCCCCGCGACGTAGTCGCCCGGTGCAGACGAAGCGCAGGGAACAGCCGCCGGGGCGGACTCCCGGCAGGGGAGAGGGCGGCGACAATGAACCGGTGATGAACACGCGTGCGGAGCTGGAGCGGCTGTGGACCCTGGCCCGCGACACCGTGCGCGGTGCCAGGTTCCCGACCGGCCCGCCGCCCCGGCTCGGCCGCCGCGCCTGGCAGTTCGACCTTCTGCTGGCGCTGGTGCTCGGTGTCGCCACGGTCCATTACGGCATCGACAACGTCAACGTCACCGTGGTGCGCGAGATCGCACCCGGTGTCGAGTACGTCGTACCGCGCCCGGCCGGTCCCGGCGGCATGGCCCTCATGGTGGCGCTCGCGGTCGTCGCGTCGGGCGCGGTGGCCCTGCGGCGGCGCTTTCCGCTCGCCGTGCTGTGCGTCGTAACGGCCGCGGTCCTGGTCACACCGCAGAGCGTGCTGAGGCTGACGCTCTACGCATTCGTGATCGCCGTCTACAGCGCCGCCGTCCACAGCCCCTACCGGACGGCGACCCTGGCGGCCCTGCCGGTGTCGGTCCTCCTGGTCGGCCTGTCGGGGGACTCGGTCACGCCGATCGTCCCCAATGAGTACATCGTCCTGCTCATCCTGGTCCCGATGGCGGGTGCCGCCCTCGGGCTGCGGACCTGGAAGCACCGGACCGACGAAGGGCGGAGTCGGCTCGCCGCGCTGGAACGCGAACAGGCCGGGGCGCTGCGCCGGGCGGTGGCGTACGAGCGCGCGAGGATCGCCCGTGAACTGCACGACGTCGTCACCCACAACGTCAGCGTGATGGTCATCCAGGCGGGCGCGGCCCGCACCGTGATGCGGACCTCCCCCGAGCAGGCCGGTGAGGCGTTGCTGGCCGTCGAGGCCGGAGGGAGGGCGGCCATGACCGAACTGCGGCACGTCATGGGGCTGCTCACCATGACCGACGAGGGCGAACCGGCGTGCGGGGCCGGGGCTGTGGCCGAAGCGGGCGCGGAACTGGCCCCGCAGCCCGGCCTCGACCAGCTGGCCACGCTCGTCGCGGGCGTGCGGGACGCGGGCCTGCCGGTCGGACTGACCATGACCGGTGCGTCCCGGGCGATCCCGCCCGGTGTCGGACTGGCCGTCTACCGCGTGGTCCAGGAGGCGCTGACCAACACCGTGAAGCACGCGTCCGGCGCCACCGCCTCGGTGACCGTCGAACAGGGCCCCGAACGCCTCCGGGTGGAGGTCACCGACACCGGCGGACGCCCGGGTCAGGGTGCGGCGGCCGGGAGCGGCCGGGGCCTGATCGGCCTGCGCGAGCGCCTCGCCGTCTACGGCGGAACCCTGAGCAGCGGCCGCCGGATGACCGGCGGCTACCGTGTGGAAGCCCTGATCCCCCTGGAGGCGCCGTGACCGAGCAGCAGACGCGGGTGCTCCTGGCCGACGACCAGACCCTGGTGCGCACCGGATTCCGCATGATCCTCGGTGCCGGCGGCATCGAGGTCGTCGCCGAGGCGGCCAACGGGGCCGAAGCGGTCGCGGCGGTCCGCCGCACCCGCCCCGACGTGGTCCTCATGGATGTCAGGATGCCGGAGATGGACGGCCTGGAAGCCACCCGCCGCATCCTCACCGATCCACGGGCCGACCACTCCGTCCGGACGGAAGAGCCCCCGCTCCCCGGCCGGCCCCGCGTCATCATCCTGACCACCTTCGACCTCGACCGGTACGTCTACGCCGCCCTGTCCGCCGGAGCCAGCGGCTTCCTCCTCAAGGACGTCACTCCCGAGCAGCTGGTCTCGGCCGTCCGCACGGTCCGCACCGGCGACGCGCTCCTCGCCCCCGCCATCACCCGGCGCCTCGTACAGCGGTTCACCCGGCACGGCAGCGACACCGCCGGCCTCCACCGCGACCTCGCCTCGCTCACCCCGCGCGAACTGGAGGTCCTCGGCCTGCTGGCCCGAGGGCTGAGCAACACCGAACTCGCGGCCCGCCTCCACCTGGCCGAGGCTACGGTCAAGACGCACGTCGCCCGCATCCTCGCCAAGCTCAGGCTCCGTGACCGTGTTCAGGCCGTCATCGTCGCCTATGAGACCGGACTGGTCAGCGCCGGTGAGCGGGAGGCCGCCGAGCAGCCGTAGACCGAGGGAGGCCGCCGCCGTGCCCGGCCGGGGAAGCGCGGCGGTCCGGCCCCGGGAGTGGAGCCGGACCGCCGCGCCGGGGAAGTGCCCCGTGGTCAGGGGCGCCAGTCGAACGGGAAGTGCTTGCTGGACCCCCCGCGGTACTCGTGGGAGAAGTCGAACCCTTCCGCGTGGTCGCTCTCGACGACACCCCAGGTGGCGATCTGGCCGGGGCCGACCTCGGCGCCCGGAGCGTTGACCAGCTGGACACGGCGGGAGGGGTCGGCGGTGGGGCCGGTGAGGGCGGTCGCGCCGACGGAGACCGAGTCGGCGACACGGGCCCGCCAGTACGAGAGGTCCTCCGCGGCGTCGAAGTGGACCGGCGCGTACCGCACCTCGCGCAGCTCGCTGATGAGCGAGCCGAACTGCCCCGGCCAGCCACCGACATGACCGGCGAATATCTGCTCCAGCGCGTCACGCTGGGCCTGGTCGCCCTTGGCGTCGATGTAGAGCATCACCTTCATCGTGGCGTCCGGGTCGCCGACCCACATGTTCCCGGCGAACTCACCCAGCGCCACCACGCCCAGACCGTCCAGGCGTACATCCCCGAAGTGCCCCTCGTGAACCTGCCAGACGAGCGTGAAGAGGCAGTCCCCGTGGGTCGGCGCCTGGGCGAACGTGCAGGGGCAGGGCAGCGCGCAGCTGCACACGTCGAACCACTCGCCCCGCAGGTGCCAGTCGGGCAGCGTGCCGTCACCCGTGCCCGCGCGGACGACGGCGGGGGTGCTCTGCGATACGGCGGAAGTGGTGCACATAGTGGTCTCCTCCTGGATCGCTTATACCCCTAGGGGGTATCGTGGGATCAGGTTAGGGTGCGGGCGGTTCGTGCGTCAAGTACCCCCCGAGGGTATCTTGTTGGCTCTGTGGTGTCCTTCTGCCGGAGTGGGCCGGTGCCGGTTCAGAGGCCGGCCGGGGGGCGGGGGAGCGCGCCGGTGAGCGCCAGGGCGACGAGTCGTCCGGCGAAGTGTTCGTCGAGAGGTGCTCCGCTGATGAGGGCGCGGGTGAACAAGGCGCCGCTGATCGCCTCGATGACGAGGCCCGGGTCCGTGCCCGGCGCGAGTTCACCGCGCTCGACGCCCCGGCGGACCATGACGGCGCCGCGTTCGAGGCGCTCGGTCCAGTAGCCGAGGCGATGGCCGGGCAGGGTGCCGTCGCGTTCGGCACTCAGCCGCAGCAGGGCCTCGCCCTGCGCCGTCGCGAGCAGCCGGGCCAGCGCGCCGAAGTAGAGGGTGAGGTCGTCCTGGACGTGACCGGTGTCCGGCACCGGCATCGCCGCGTCGAGCTGCTCGGTCAGCGCTTCCAGGATCAGCTTCTCGCGCGATCCCCACCGCCGGTAGACGGAGGTCTCGTGGACGCCTGCCGCGCGGGCGACGGCGCCGACGGTGGTGCCGGCGAGCCCGTGCTCCGTCAGGACGTCCACGGTGGCCGAGAGGACGGCGGAGCGCATCCGGGCCCCGCGGCGGCGCAAGGGCGGTGTGTTCGGGTCGGGCGGATTCATGCTCCACCCTAACGCAGGTCCACTTGCTTTACCCGGAATGCGGACGTACGTTTCATCGCAAGGCGACTTGCGTTACGGGCCTTGAGGTCCCGGGGTCGCCGCCACGCCAAGGAGGCCTTGTCATGGAGCAGATGCTTGCCGCCCGGCTGCACGTACCCAGCCGTACGCTGCGGATCGAGGAAGTCGCGAAGCCCGCCCCCGGTCCCGGCCAGGTCCTGGTGAAGGTGGAGGCCGCGGGTGTCTGCCTGTCGGACGTCCACCTCATCGACGGCACCCTCACACCGCTGCTGCTGAGCGGTGACACGGTCACCCTGGGCCACGAGGTGTCCGGCACCATCGCGGAGACCGGGCCCGGCGTCACCCGCTGGACCCCCGGCCGACGGGTCGTGCTGTACGCGGGCGAGGTCCGCGACGGCGTCACGTACACCCGTGGCGTGGACTACGACGGCGGCTGGGCCGAGTACGCGCTCTGTGCCGAGGACGCCCTCACGGAACTCCCCGACGCCATCCCCTTCGACCAGGGCGCGATCATCCCGGACGCGGTCTCCACGCCCTGGGGCGCGATCACCGTCACGGCTGCCGTGAAGCCCGCCGAAGCCGTGGGCGTCTGGGGCGTCGGCGGACTCGGCGTCCACGCCGTCCAGCTGCTGCGGGCCGTCGGCGCGTGCCCCGTCATCGCGGTCGACCCCAACCCCACCGCCCGCGAACGCGCCCTCGCCCAGGGCGCGGACCTGGTGCTCGACTCCGGTGACCCGGCGCTGCGCGAGCGGATCGCCGCCGCCACCGGCGGCGCCGGACTCGCCGCCGCCTTCGACTTCGCCGGTGTGCCGGCCGTCCGCGAACAAGCGCTGTCGGTCCTCGCGCCCAAGGGCCGACTGGTGCTCGTGGGCCTGACCGACCAGCCGCTGACCGTCGCCGACGGCACCCGCTTCAGCTACCTCCAGCAGCGGATCCTCGGCCACTACGGCTCGGACATGCCGGTCGCCCTGCCCCAGCTGCTGACCCTGCTCCAGGGCGGCCGACTGGACTTCTCCGCGTCGATCAGCGGCGAGCTCCCGCTGGCCGGGGCCGCCGAGGCGGTGGAGCGGCTGGAGAACAAGACCGGCGATCCGATCCGGCTGATCCTGCGCCCCTGACCGGCCCCCGGCCCTCGCGGCAAGACGATTCGGTACCTCTCCTCCTCTCTCGTCATCTCTCGTACGGAAACGGGCCGAACACGCGTTGCGGCCCACCCGCGGTGTTGCGGCGCAACAGTCGCGCACCGCGCGCCGACGCCACCCCTTCGACCAGCCCGGACACCGGCCGCCGTACCGGTGACGAGGGGTGGCAACGAGTCCACCGTTGCGTCTGCCGTTCAGTTGCGGAGCGCAACGGGTTCCTCGTCCTCCATGCTGTGATTCCCCTTCCGCGATCCACCGGACGGGTGACAGGCTCCCCTCCGTCTGGTGGGGCGTACGAATGGAGGCCCGGGTGGACCGGCCGCTGCTCTCCCTGAGAACGACCTTGGTGTTCCTGCTCGCTCTGCTCGTCGGTGCGACGGCAGGCGGGCTGACCGCGCTCGCGGGGGAAGGAGCCCCGCGCAGCCTGCTCGCGGGCCTGGGCGCCGCGGCACTGGCCGTTCCCTTCTTCAACCACCTCGTCGACGCCGAAGGCGGCCAGGGCCGACGGCGCGATCACTCGGGCGCCGACGGCGGGCGGGGTGAGCGACGTGGGTGAGCTGCGACCGCTGGGAGAGGAGCTCACCGACACCTCCCGCGCCCTCGCCCAGGCCCTGCGGGGGCTGTTCGAGGGGATGAACGTGTCGGTACGCCGGTACGCGGCCCGGCGCCAGCGTGATCCGGGAACGTTCTCGCGCTACCTGAACGGCACCCGTTTACCCCCCTGGCAGGTGATCACGGACCTCTTCACCGATCTCGCCGAACACCGCGGCGCCGCGATCACCACCGAGGCCATCGAGTTCGTACGCGGGCTGTACGGGGCGGCCGTCGACGCCGGGGCCTCTCCCAGGCACGCGGTGGAGATCCTGGAACAGCAGCTGGCCGACGCCGACCGGGTCTCCCGGAGGTCGAGCGTCCGCGGCGACGTTCTGGGTGACGCGCTGCTGGACCGCACGCACCGCATCGCGGACCTGGAGGTACGCCTCAGCCAGCTGGAGGCCGACCGGATCGCCGAACGGCGGCGGGCCGACGAGCTGGCGGCGGCCCACCCCGACGTCTCCGGCCTCCTCCAGGAACGCAACGCGCTACGGCTCGATGTGCAGCGGCTGAGCGAGGAACTCCGCGAGGCACGCGCCCTGCGGATCGCGGCCGAGGACCGCTGCGACCTGCTCGAACGTCAGCTGGACGCCGTCGAGGAATCGACGGCCCCGCTGCCCGCCGCCGTGGCCTGTGACATGCCCAAGATCCTCATCGTGGATGACCAGCCGGGCAACCTGCTCGCGATGACCGCGGTGCTGGCCTCCCTCAACCAGGAACTCGTCACCGTCTCCTCCGGGCGCGAAGCGCTCAAGGCCCTGCTCGACCACGACGACTTCGCCGTCATCATCATGGACGTGCAGATGCCGGAGATGGACGGCTACGAAACGTGCGCGCACATCAAACGCCGCCCCCGCAACCGTGACGTCCCCATCATCTTCCTCACCGCGATGGGCGTGGATCCCGATCACTCCGCCCGCGGGTACGCGGCCGGTGCCGTCGACTACATCAGCAAACCCTTCGACCCCTGGGCGCTGCGGGCCAAGGTCGCCGTCTTCACCTCCATCTACCTGGAGCGCCGCGCCCAGCAGTGACCCCCGCACCACGAGCGGACACCCGCCCGGCCGCCCTCGTCATCGGGCGCCGGGCCGGTGCTCGGTGATCCAGCGGGCGGCGAGGAGCCCGGAGGCGGCGGTGAGGGCGGCCGCGGCGACGACGGTGGCGTCGAGGCCGATCCAGTCGGCGAGGAGCCCGGCCACCAGGGCTCCGGCGGCGTAGCCGATGTCGCGCCAGAAGCGGTAGGTGCCGAGGGCGTTGGCGCGCCATGCCGGGTGGGCGTGGTCGGAGACGGACGCGATGAGGGCCGGGTAGACCATGGCGGTACCGAGCCCGAGGGCGACGGCCGACAGGATTCCGGCGAGCAGCGGCCGGTCGAGGAGGACGAGGGCGAGGACGAGGCCGCCCGACTGGACGAGCATGCCGGTCACGATGAGGGGTTTGCGGCCGACGCGGTCGGCGAGGTGGCCGGTGGGGATCTGCCCGAGGCCCCACAGGATGGGGTAGAGGCCCTTGACGAGGCCGACGGCGGCGAGCCCGAGCCCGTGGTCGGTGAAGAGCAGGGGGAAGACACCCCAGGTGAGGCCGTCGTTGAGGTTGTTGATCAGCCCGGCCTGGCTGGCGCCGCGCAGCGAGCGGTCGCGCCACGACGTGCGGGCGAACGCCGCCTTCAGCCCGGCGTCCTCGCCGGTGGGCAGGGGTGCGGCGTGGCGGGCCAGTTCGAGGGAGGCGTGGGCGGCGGTGTCACGGACCACCAGTGTCAGGGCGAGACCCGCGACCACGAAGACGACACCGATGAGCTCGGGAACGGGGCGCAGGCCGTAGCCGGTGGCGAGGTAGCCGCTGACCAGGGCGGTGACGCCGACGGCGGTGTATCCGGCGGCCTCGTTCAGGCCGGTGGCGAGCCCGCGCCGGGCCGGGCCGACGAGATCGATCTTCATGTTGACCGTCATCGACCAGGTCAGGCCCTGGTTGAGGCCGAGCAGGACGTTGGCGGCGACGATCCACCCCCACGAGGGCGCGTACGCGAGGGCGAAGGGGACGGGGACACCGATCAGCCAGCCCGCCACGAGCAGCTGCTTGCGGCGGAAGCGGGCGGTGAGCGCCCCGGCGGCGAGATTGGTGAACGCCTTGGTGAGCCCGAAGGCGATGATGAAGGAGAAGACGGCCATATCGCTGGTCAGGCCGAATGTCTCGGAGCCGATCAACGGGACGGTGGTGCGCTCCAGGCCCACCAGACCGCCCACGGCCACGTTCACGATGATCAGCAGGGTGAACTGGAGCGCGTTCTCGCGCAGCCCCAGCCGCACCGGGCGGGCGGAGCCGTCGGCCGACGGGGCGGGCGCGGTGGTGGCGGTATTCACAGGCGGAAGTCCTTAGGGCCTGAGGCGGGGGAGCGGGCACGGGCCCCGCGGGGCCGGAGGACCGGGTGCGCCAAGGGGGCCGTCAGGCGTACGCGCGGTGGCGGCGAGCGGCGGAATTCCGGGCAGAAGATACGCGTACGCATAGCTCAATATACCCCTACCCGTATATTTGACTGAAGATGGCGCCGAGGTGCCGCAGGGGCGGGCAGATACCCATGGGGGTATTTGACTTCTCGTGGGGAGTCGGCTTACGGTCGGCCATGTAAATACCCCCCGGGGTACCCGAGAGCGAGGGATGCCTCGATGCGTGAAGTAGACCTGGAGAGCTTCGCCACGGCCATGGCCGCCGGTGCGTTCGTCATCGATGTCCGCGAACCCGACGAGTACGTGGCCGGGCATGTCCCGGGCGTCCACAGCGCACCGCTGTCCGCGCTGGACTCCGTCCTCGACATGCTGCCCGCCGGCCGGACGGTGTACGTGATCTGCGCGAGCGGCAACCGGAGCCTGCGGGCCGCGGACCGGCTCGCGGCCCACGGGGCGGACGCGCTCTCCGTCGCGGGCGGCACCAAGGGCTGGGCCCGCACCGGCCGGCCGCTGGCGACCGGCGCGGCCGCCTGACCACCGGCGACGAGGGCGGGCCCCGGTCCGCCGGGCACGCCCTGCCCCGTACGCCCCGTAACTCAGACTTTCGCACCCACTGCGGGTGAGCGTTTCTCAGGAGGGAATGCGCCGTGTTCTTCACCCAGTACTACCTCGACTGCCTCTCCCAGGCGTCGTACATGATCGCGGACGAGAAGACCGGACAGGCGGTGGTCATCGACCCGCGCCGCGACGTCTCCGAGTACCTGGCCGACGCCCGCGCGCACGGCCTCACCGTCGTCGGCGTCATCAACACCCACTTCCACGCGGACTTCGTCGCCGGACACCTGGAGATGGCGGACGCCACGGGTGCCTGGATCGGCTACGGCCGCCACGCCGAGACCGAGTACCCCATCCGCAAGCTCGCCGAGGGCGAGCGGATCTCCCTCGGCGACGTCGTCCTGGAGATCATGGAGACCCCCGGACACACGCCCGAGTCGATCAGCGTCCTCGTCTACGAGCAGGCCGACGACACCGTCGCGTACGGCGTCCTGACCGGCGACGCGCTCTTCATCGGCGACGTCGGCCGTCCGGACCTGCTGGCCTCCGTGGGCGTGACCGCCGAAGAGCTGGGCGGGATGCTCCACGACAGTGTCCAGAACAAGCTGATGGCCCTGCCCGACGAGGTCCGGGTCTTCCCCGCCCACGGCGCCGGTTCCGCCTGCGGCAAGAACCTCTCGACGGAGAAGCAGTCGACCATCGGCGAGCAGCGCGCCACCAACTACGCCTGCGCCCCGATGAGCCGCGAGGACTTCGTCGCACTCGTGGCCGCCGGCCAGCCCGCCGCCCCCGGCTACTTCGCCTACGACGCCGACCTCAACCGCAAGGACCGTGTCCGCTACGACGCGACGGCCGCGGCCCGCCCGCTGGCCCTCGCCGACTTCACCACGCTGCGCACCGGGGGAGCGGTCGTCGTCGACACGCGCGACCCTCAGGAGTTCGCCGCCGGGCACCTCCGAGGCGCGGTCAACGTGCCCGCCGACGGACGGTTCGCCGAACAGGCCGGAACCGTTCTCGACCCGGCCGACGAACTGCTCGTCATGGCCCCGCAGAACCGTGAGGAAGAGGTCGTCACCCGCCTCGCCCGCATCGGCTTCGACCGGGTGGTGGGCTATCTCCGCAACCCCGAGGACGCCCTCAAGGAGCTGAGTGACGAGGTCACCCCCGCCAGCCGCGTCACCGCCGCATACCTCAAGGCCGCCCTCGCGGGCGACAACCCGCCGGTCGTCGTGGACGTCCGCACCTGCGGAGAGCGCCAGGCCAACGGCTTCATCCCCGAGGCCCTGCACATCCCGCTGAGCGAACTCCCCGCGCGTACGGACGAACTGCCCGCGGACCGCCCGCTCGTCCTGCACTGCGCCGGTGGCCACCGCTCGTCCATCGCGGCCAGCCTCCTGCGCCACCGGGGCGTCAAGGACGTCTCCGACATCCTCGGCGGCTACGCGGCCTGGGCCCTGGCCACGGAACCCACCGACGCCTGACGCTCGGCGAACCGCCGACCACCCCTCGCACCCCACCCCCGTACCCACCCATGCCCGCACGGGCACACCACCGGAGCCGTACATGAGCGCCGAGCGCACCGTCCACACCATCTCCCCCGCCGCCCTGCGCAGACTCACCGAGGAAGGCCGCGCACCGCGCCTGCTTGACGTACGCACCCCCGCCGAGTTCCGCACCGCCCACATCCCGGGCGCGTACAACGTTCCGCTCCACACCCTGCGCGAGCACCGCGCGGAACTGCGCTCCCACCTCGACGAGGACATCGTGCTCGTCTGCCGTTCGGGAGCCCGCGCCTCCCGGGCCGAGCAGGCACTCGCCGAGGCCGGACTGCCCGGTCTGCGCGTTCTCGACGGCGGCATGACCGCCTGGGAGGCGGCCGACGCGCCCGTGCTGCGGGGCGCCGAGCGCTGGGACATGGAACGCCAGGTCCGCCTCGTCGCCGGATCGATCGTCCTCACCACCGGCCTCGTCGGCATCCTCGTACCCGGCGTCCACCTCATCGGAACGGCCGTCGGCGCGGGCCTGACCTACGCGGCGCTCAGCAACTCCTGCGCCATGGGCGTCCTCCTGTCCAAGCTCCCCTACAACCGGGGCCCCCGCACCGACGTCGGCACGGTGATCGCGCAGCTGCGCGACAAGTCCTGACGCCCGGCGACGGCCCGGACCGCCGACCCTCCTTCACGCAGCCCGGCATCGGCCATCCGGCCGACGCCGGGCCGCGCCCGCTCGCGGACAGCGGCGACGCGCATCCCCACCGTGAAGGCCCGGACCCGCGATCTCCGGTGGACCGAAGAACCTGGTGCCACGTCGGGCGACGTCCGCCCTGTCGATGACGGCACGCGGACACCACTCGTCGGCGTGGCGGTTTCGCCGGACGGCGCGGCGGCGGATCGCACGTCCCTGTTCCATGTGGACGGCGTGGCCGGTGCCGTCGAGGGCGATCCAGCGCAGGGCGGTGAACTGGGCGTCCACGCGGTTCAGCCAGGAGGAGCCGGTGGGCGTGCGGGCGAGCTCAACCCTGTTCTCCGCCGCCCAGGAAGCCAGCAGGTCTGGCCAGGCTCCAGGCAGAGAACGGCAGATCACGCGCGGTCGACCCGGGCTCGGCGACCTTCCTGGTCCCGCGGTGCTCGTCCAGAGTGAAGGACTTCGGCCGACCACCGGGATACTCGGGCAGAGCGAGTCGAAGCCGTCGGCGTCGAAGCCGTGGATCACGTCGCGGACCCGGTCGCTCCCCCGGTCACCGACGCCTTGGCGGTCCTCGCGACCGGCATGCCCCGGGCGGACAGCAGCACCATCCACGCGCGCCGCCAGGTCACCACGGAGCCCGCGCCTTCGCGGACTGTCCGCGGAAACCGCCGGTCCTCGTCGTCATCGGTCACCAGAGAGGCGGACGCTGCCCGGGGCGTGTGCCGGAAGTGCTCTAGGTTGGCTGACGTGAGCAAGGCCGCATAGGACACCGTCTTGAAGAGCGTTTTGGCCTGGCAAGGGTGTTTGGTAACCGGCGCGATGCCGGCCGCTTCGGGCGGCCCGTGCTGGCGTGTGAGGATCCGCCTGAGGAGTGTGACGTGTGCGGGCGGTCGATGTGGCGGGGAGACGCCTCCTGGGTGGACGGTCTCGCCGCGGAGAAGCTGGAGATGGCGCTGGAGCGAAACGAACGTCAGCGACCCCTCCGCCATCGAGTGTCTCACCCGGTTGTCGCGCGTCTCCCGGTTCTCCGGACGCGTGGTCCGCTTCGTACGCGGTGTGGAACGGCTCCTGAACCAGGCTGATCCGGATATCCACCACGACGGGGGCATGTCGTCCACCGCGCGGGTGACGACACGGTGAGGCGGCGACAACGGGCGGGCGGGCGACGGTGGCACGCGGCGGGTCGGCGGCCGGGCCGGGCGTCTCGGGGCGCGCTTACGGAGTACGGGACCGCGGGCCGGGCAGCAGGTGCGGTGAACCGGGCACAGGGTCCGGCTTCCGACGGACGGTCCTGCGCGATGGCGGGCGCGGCGAAGGCTGAGCGACGCGACCACGGCCCGGCACAGCAGCGCCGCGGCAACGCGGGGCGCCGGTCGACCATTGCCGTCCATTGCGCCATGGTTCGTCCCCGGGGTCGCTGAGGGCGGCTACGGCGGCGGCACGGTCCTGGCCGTGGACGGCACGCATGGTGGCGGAGCGTTTCTCGGCGACGCACTCGACGGTTCCGGTGAACAGGTCCTCGCAGGTCGGGAAGTGGCGCTGGGCGCCCCCGCGCGAGACGTCGGCGCGCATCGCGACGACGGGGACGGCGGAGCCCGCCCAGTCGTGTTCGACGAGGCAGGCCGCAGGAGCCACGCCCTCCGAGCCGTGCCACGCCCGTTACGCACCTGTTTCACACCCGCCGCGCGCCCTGTGTCGTGCCTGTGCCGTGCCTGTGGCGAGTCTGTGTCATTCCCGCCTCAGTCTGAGATGGCTTCGCGGCGCGCCTCGTTGACGCACCGCCGTCGTCGTGCCGCGTCGGCGCGTCCGGTCACATGGCCGGGCGCTTCGCCCAGTTGAACGCTCCGGCTGCTGTATCAGCAGCCCTCGCTGCCAGTGAGGTCAAAATGATTAATAAGGGACGTATTGCCTCCGCAGTTGCCCTCACCACCTTGATGCTCGGGCTCACGGCCTGCAACGACGGCGAGGACGCGGCATCGGCGCGGGACTCGCCGTCGGCCTCCGCCCCAGCGTCGTCCGACCCGGGCAGCAAGAGCCCGTCCGCGGATCCCAGCGACGACGCTGCCGCTCCGGCCAGTGGTGACGTCGCCGCACCGGGCACGAAGTTCAAGATAGGTGACCGAGCGGTCCTGCCGTTCAAGTACGGAACCGACAAGAAGGGCACCGTCGCCGTGACCGTCACGGCGATCGAGAAGGGTGCCGAGGCCGACATGGCCTCCTTCGGTGACAAGGCGAAGGGCATGACGCCCTATTACATCCGGATGAAGGTGGAGAACGTCGGCGGCACCGACCTGTCGTACGCGTCGCTGAGGCTGCGCGGCAAACTGGAAGGCGGAGGCCCCACGGGCGTCATTCTGATCGGCGACCTCCCGGGCAAGTGCGACAGCGAGACGGCACCCCGCGACTTCACCACCAAGGGCGCGTCGTACGAGACCTGCTCGCTCAGCGCCACGAAAACCGATCCCATCGCGGTTGCCTCGTTCGAGGAGGGTGACGCGTACAGCGACAGCCCGGTCCTCTGGACCAGCTGATCAGCCGTTCCCGTGTCCGCGGGCTGGACATCCCGTCCCTGACGGCATGCCCGGCCCGCGGCCCACGCTCTACAGCTTCACGGCGAGGAGCACGGTGCGGTGGCCGGAGCGCGACCCGGGCCAGGCCGACGCCGAACGCCCCCGGACGAAGGACCGTACAGCCGGCCAGCTCGCCGCGGCGGTGACAGCGGCCCACGCTGTGCTCGGCCGACACCGCGACGGTGACCCTCAGGCAGACAGTGACTCTTCGGTAGACGGTGACTCCCCGGCGGATCATGACTTTGCGTGGACGGTGGTTCCCCAACGGACAAGCCCGGCCCCGCGGAAGCCCCGGGCGAGCCTCCGACGGGAAAGGATCCGCCGGGCCCGGAGTCCGACCAGAAGGCGAACGTAAAACCTGAACCGGATCCGAAGCCTTCGTGGGAATCAGACCCCGGGCAGCAAGCACAGCCGGAAGATCCTGAGCCCGGCCCGCAGGCTCCCGAGCCCCGGCCCGAGCCCGAATCCACTGCGGAAGAGAGGCCGGTACAGGAGCCCGGAGCCGAAAGCCGGGCAACGGAGGACGCGCCGGACGGCGCCCGGCCGGACGACTTGGCGAAATCCTCGCCCGAGGCCCCTTCCGGGATTCCGTCCGAGCCGCGTTCTGAGGTGCCTGATCAGACCGGGGCCGGGGCCGGTACTGCTGACGCAACCGGGGCCGCGGACACCGAACGAGATGGATCGGGCCACGCGTCGCCCGGTCGTCCCCGCGCCGAGCAGCCGGACGCCCCCGGCCAGGACGCCCCGCAGCCGTCGTACGCGGACACGGAAGGCACGACTGAGGGCACGAACCGGGATCCGGCCCGGCATGGCCAGGAGCGGCCGGAACCCGAGGCCCGGGACGGCCAGCCCCCTTCGGGCTCACTCTCCGAGGCCGAAGAAGCCATGGGGGCGACGGCCGATGGAGCGGCCAAGGTGGCCGACATCATGGTCGACACTGCTGCGGGCCTCGTCGGGCAAGCAGCGAACGCCTTGGACCAGGTCGGCGCCAGTGCCTCCTTCGACACGCGTGCGAAGGCGGCTGCCGAGGGGATGCCGGAACGGCGACCGGACGCCGCTATGCCCGAGCGGAACACGACGCCGGACGGCACGTGGGACGACGGTGACCCTGCGGACGAAGGTAGGGAGGAGCCCGAGCGGGCTGGTTCGGTCAGCGGGCAGCATCCCAATCCGTGGCTCACCACTGGGCGACCGACGACGCACGCGGCGGGGGACGGCGGGGGAGCCACAGTACCTCCGGATGGTCCGGGCGGTCCGGACGGCCTCGGTGACGATTCCGACGACGACGAAGCACCGGGCGGCCCCGAGCCCGCAGGATCAGACGTGCCCGGAGAGTCCGACGCCCACGACATCCCATCCCGCCTCAGTGCCCCGCCCCGGAACGACAAGGACGGGAACGACGAGGACGGGCCCGATGCCGAGACGCAGGAGCTCACGCCGCAGGACCTCGAACTCGAACCGGATGTCGAGCGCATGCGCGGGGCCAACATGGCCCGTGCCAGCGAGGCACGACAGGCGTACGAAGTTTCGCAGGAGCTCCAGGAACCGGAGGGAGCGGACCGGTCCCAGGAAGGCAGGGACCAGGAGCGTGACCTACCGGGAAACTCGAACGCGACAGAACAGCGGGCGTGGTTCAACAGTTCCGCACTGGGCTTCCGCGATGCGTCCCAGGCCACTGCCGCACGGGTGTCGGATGTCACGATCGGCGAGCCAGGCGCCGTGCAAGGGGCCGGGAGCCGGACCTCGGACGGGACACGGATCTCGGGAAGGACATGGGTCTGGGGTGAAGGGCGGACGCCCGTGGGCTGGTGTACGGGCAAGCGCAGCAACCGCGCGAGACGACGCGGATGGCGGCAGCACGGAAGTGAAGGCACGCACCGACGGGAGAGGGACATTTCATGGGTGAGGTCAGCGACGTCTCCGACGTACCTCCGCCTCCTCGACCTCCGCCGCCTCCGCCAGACGCCCTGGTGCCCGACGACGGGGACGTCCTGGAGGAGAGCGATGCGGGTGCCGATGTACAGAGTGCGGGAGAGGTGACGGCGGGCGGCGTAGAGGACGGCGACGTCCCCGAGTCGGAACCGACGGCAGGCGTGCAGGCCACCGACGCCGAGGTGTTTGGAGACGGAGACACCGGCGTGCGCGAGACGTCGGTGGAACAGCCTGCGGTCGAACCGGCGTCGGCGGGGCGGCAGCCGCCGGGCGACAGTGAACTACCGGGACGCCGACATCTGCGGACCTGCCGGACGGACCGGACCGCTCCGTGCGGTCCGATGACCGGATCGTGGTCGAAGAGGCGGAGGAGGAGCAGAAGCTCTCGGATGCCGCAACTTCCCTGGGGGTTCACGGATGCATCGCGTCCCCGTGACCTGGCCGCGAACACCAGGTCGAACCCGCAAGCCCCGCCTCGGCCCGCGTGTACGTCTTCCCGTGGCGTCGAGGCCCAGCTCCAACGGTGCGGGCAGGTACATGGCCGTGCCGAAGGGGTGGGGGCCGTCGAGGCGGGCGTAGCCGAGGCGGCCGGGTTCGGAGTACAGGGTGATGCTTCCCTCGACGCGGTCGACGAGGAGGTAGGGCGGCGCCCCGTACTCGGCGTACCGGCGGGACTCTACGACCCGGTCCGTTTCGGTGTTCGACTCCGAGGTGACCTCGACGACGAGAGTGTCTGGTGGGGGAGGAGTGCGCCTCCCCCTCGCGAGGTCTTCGCGGACGACGGCAGTGCCGGGGATGTACCAGTTCGGTGTTCCGGGAAGGCCGAGGTTCCCGGAGCCTGCGACGCAGCCGAGTTCGACGCCCCGGTCCTCGATCTGCCGGCGGACCGCTTCCGCGGCGCGTTCGCGCTGGTGCACCCCACCTGACCCCTCCGTGCGGGGCGCAGCCGTGACGGATCGTCGAGAGCATGGGCGGATGCTGCGGGAAGTGCCACGGCCTGCCGGTACTCGACAAACCTGGCGAAGCTGTCACCACGCCCGCCCGAACGCTTCATCGTCGGCGGCGGTTGAGCACCCCGATGAGAGCGGCAAGGTCGGCGGCACCGGCCGGGTCATCCGCGTAACGAGTGGTCTGGAGGGGACCGACCTCGGGAAGGACGATGCCTTCCCGGGCCAGCACGTGGACCAAAGTCAACAGCGCGGCGCGGGCATTGCCATCGGTGAAGGGGTGGAAGAACGCCACATCGAGGTAGGCGCGGGCCGCGCGGGCCGCCAGCGGGATGTCCGAGTCGTTTGTCTCGTGCAGGCAGGAACTGAAATCGGCTTGGGTGCGCCGGGTCAGGCCGTAGCGCTCGCGGCCCGCTTTCGCGTAGGCGTCGCTCACGCGGAACGGTGCCTCTGTTACAGCAAGGACTTCGCGCTGCCAACTGGCCAGCAGGGCGAAGTCCAGCGGGGCACGGCGTGCGGCATCTTCCAGGGACAAGGCGTGTGCGGCGAGCAGACGTTCGGCGCGAATCGGGTCGCGCAGACGGACCGGTCCCTCGCACCAGGACCGGAACCCGTCGCAGCCGGGTGGGATCCGTTGCAGGGCCGGTGCATATGGCCAGTCGACCTCGCGGCGCACGCGCAGCCAGACCGAAAGGCTGTCAGTGACGGTCATGGAGATCCTCCAGCGCCGCCCTCTCACGGTGGTCCTGGTACGGGGTGTGGCCGGTGAGGCCGACTGCGAGGTCCTCGCCGACGGATTCGATCAGCGTCCGCTCCGGGTAGACCCAGCTCTCGAACCGGCCACCGATCGCGCGCTTTACCGCTAGCTCGGCCTCGGCCCGGTCCATGCCGGTGCTGGTGAGGAACCAGCCCAGGACGATGGAGGCCTGGCCGCGCCAGGCGTTGTCCGCGCCCGAGTCCAGCGCATGGGTCACGAGCCGGACGCAGGCCCGTTCCAGGTGCCAGCTGCGGTCCTCGGGTGAGGCGTCCGGCGGCGGAGCCAGCTCGGCGAAGCGCTGGGCGGTCCGCTCCAGCCACTCCCGCCACTCCAGCAGCGCGGCCACGATACGTTCTGCGGTCTCGTCGGGGGTCGTCACCGAGTTCGGCCCGCTGACCCAGCTGCCGATGGGCCCGCCGTCGCGATAGCACCAGCTCCATCCCCAGGCCCAGGTGCCGTACCGCTCCCGAAGGACTGCATCCACCTGGCGCTCACACCAATGTTCACCCTGCCACCGGCCGGCCATGCCGGAGAGCACGGGCGGCACCCACGCGCGGACCAGCGAGCGGAGACGAGCGTCTTCGGCCTCATCCCAGGCGAACGGGTGACGAGCCGGGTCGAATTCATCCCAGTCCCGAATGCCCGCGTAGGTGACGGGAGGCACGCGGTTGTCGGGGAAGGGCAGGGTGTCACGGTTGTACGTCAGGGCTGGCCACTCTTCCTGTTCGATGGGATCGGCCTACCAGTCTCGGCTCGAATCCCCTGCCATCGCGAATGGTTTCCGGACCCCGTCGAAGCCGTCCGCGCGGAGCTGGGTGACGGCGGTGTCCATGTACCGGGTGTGGAAGAGGACCAGGGCGTTGAGGACGAGGCCGTGCGCACCGTTCGCGATCTGCCCGTAGTGCGCGATCGCGTCCCCGAGCGGGGTCGGGCGCCCGTCCCGGGAGACTGCAAGGCATGGGAGTCATCCGGTGCGAAGGCCGCCGTCGGGAAGACCGCAGTGATCGCGGACGGTGGCTATCGAGGAACCGGGCTCGGCGTCCCGCACCGCTGTGATCCCGGGCAGAGCGAACTGCCCGCCTGGAAAGAAGAGCACAACACCTCCCACCGCAAGGTCCGCGCTCAGGTCGAGCATGCCTTCGCCCCGGATGAAGACCTGGAAGATCCTGCGCGACTGCCGTCTCAAGGGCGATGGCGTCCACCACGCGATGCTCGGCATCGCTCATCCGCACAATCTTGCGCGCCGTGGCTGACCGCTCCCGACCGAAGTACTGCCCGATCAGGATTCGGCTGGCAGGAGCTGGACCATGCCGACCCAGTTCCCCCCATCCACCCAGGTCTGCGTGGCGCGGACCCGCCAGCGGCCAGCGGCCAGCGGCCGGCGGGACCGCTGCCTCGGCAGGCATCCCGCCGTCGGGATACTCGATGCCCAAGTCGGAACCCGTTTCGGCGGAGTCCATGAGCACCGCCGGACCGTCCGAGACCCAAGTGCCGCACTCCTCCCATACTGTGGCCGGGTCTGCGAGGACAGCATCTGCCGCGGCTCTCAGTCCGGCCTTGCTTTCTGCGGCAGCGATCTGCCCGCGGCGTGGAACATGGACCCCACCGCGTGACGGCGGCGACGAGGAAGGCCGGCTCGAAGCAGACGGCGAGTTAGCCGTAGCGCGTGGCGACCGCGCGGTGTCTCTTGAGCCGGTTGGTTCCGCGCTCGGCCGCGTGACGCTCGCGGTGTCCGGCCAGGTCGAAGCGCGGCGGTCGGCCGCCGCGGGAGCCGAGTTCCTGGCGGCTGTGTGCCTGGTCGGCCTTGTCCGGGACGGTGCAGCGGATTCCGCGTCGGCGGCGCAGGCGGGCGCGGTGCTCGCGGGAGGCGTACGCCGTGTCCGCCCGCACCCGGTCGGGGCGGACGCGTGGCCGACCCGGCCCGGACCGGAAGGCCGCCGCGAGCGGCAGAGCCGAAGCCCCGGACCAGGCCATCACTCCGCGCGCCCGGTGGAGCGACCACCACCCACCGCTCGTCCACGGAGCCTACCTGGCACGCTTCCGGTCCAGCCCGGCCGTCTGAGTCTCACCTGGCTGCTCGCTTCAGTGCGGACCCACTGCCCAGGACTCGAGGGAGAGATCAGGGCCGGTGAGCACCGTGGGGGCGGGTGTGGCCGAGTTCGTGGGCGACGGGCCTGTGGCGTACGCCGGGCACAGGGCGCCTATGACGTAGCGATTGAGGGCGTCGTTGATCGGGCTTGGCTCGAAACCGGTGCCGTCCGCGTTGATTCGTTCGTACTTCGTCAGGTTCCAGCCCGTGGCTACCTGGCGCCTGCCGTCGGGACTGGACAGAGCGATGGTGCCGGCACCGAACACCGCGCCGTCGTGGCCCCAGAAGCGGCCGCAGCCGGGGACGTCGACGGCGAACAGGCCGAGGCCGTAGTCCGTGCCGTTCACTGACACCGTGCGCTGCATCTCCTTGAGTGCCGCCGGGCCGATCAGCCGGCCGGTCAGCAGAGCGCGGTAGAAGCGGTTCAGGTCGTCGGTGGTGGAGACGACTGTGCCCGCTGTGTAGGCCCAGGACATGTCGTAGACGCTGTAGTCGCGGGGCGGGTCGATCAGGCCGTAGAAGTTCTCGTACATCCGGGCGTGCGGGCCCTGGATGCCGGTGCTGTCCGGGTAGGAGGTGCGGTGCAGTCCGGCGCGGTCGATGACGTGCTGGGTGATGTACGTCTCCGGGGCCTGGCCGGTGACCTTGGCGAGGAGCAGGCCGATGATGACGTAGTTGGTGTTGGAGTAGTGGCCGGGCTCGGCCCCGGGCGCTCCGGTGGCCGGGGCCGTCAGTCCCAGACGGACCAGCTCCCGCGGGCTGATGGAACGGTAGCGCTCCTCATCGAGGCTGGCCGGTGAGCCGTGCGCCAGGGACGGGAAGGCGCCGGTGATGTAGTCGCCGATGCCGCTGGTGTGGTTCAGCAGCATCCGGACGGTGATCTGGCGGCCGCGCTCCCCGGGTATCAGGTCCGGCAGGTAGTCGCCGATGGGTGTGTCGAGATGGATCCGGCCGCGTTCGACCTGCTGGAGTACGGCAACCGCGGCGAAGGTCTTGCTGATGCTGCCCGCCCGGTGCCGCATCCCCGACGTCACCGGGCGGCCCGTCTTCACGTCGGCGAGCCCTGAGGCACCTGCCCAGCTCCGGGCGCCGTCACTCACGGTGGAATAGACGCCGTACATGCCCGCCTCATGGACGGCGAGCAGGGAGTCGCTGAGCGCTGTCGGGTCCAGAGCCGCCCCGGATGAGGACGTCGGCGCGGAAGTGGCCGCCGCACGGGGGGCGGCACCGGCTGAGGTCACAGGCGCGGCGGTCAGTAACAGGCTGGCGGCGATGACGGTTCCGGCTGTCCGGAGGATACGCAAGGGAAGCCCCTTCCTTCGTGTCCGAATGTATTCAGATCAGCCTGATCGATCATGTCCGTGATGGCGTCCTTCCTGGGGACGAGTCGTCGCCGGATCTCCTCCGTGCTCTCAGAAGTGCGTTCCGGCCGTATCGGGAGACGCGGCCGGGCGCGGGCCGGTGGCGGCCCGGTGGTGGTACGTCAGGGCGCGGCACCTGAAGCGGTTCACGTCGGCTTACAGGCTCCGCTCGTGCGGCACGGCGGAGGAGCCGTCCGGCGCCGCATTCGCGGACCGGCGGGGTACGCCGTCCAGGGTCCGCCGCGGAGCCCGTGGAGGAGACGGGTGAGGCAGAGAGCACCGGCGAGAGCCCGTACGGCATTGCGGGAACGATCCGGTGCGACCATCGCGACGGCATGAAACGCCATGAAGACGCGGGGGAGCACGCGCAAGCACCACGTGTCGTGGCGTCCGCCCGGAGGGCGGAGATCCGTCACCTTTGAAGACCCGACCGGCGAACGGCTGCCACCGCGTGGACACCTCAGGCCAGCGGGCCACGCCGAAGCCTGCGTCCGGGACGTCCTCCTCGTGCCATCCCTGGCCCGCCAGCCAGATACCAAGTCACTCCGCGAGGCTGCTCACATCCAGGAACCGCGCCCGGGACAGGTCCCGTCCGCTGGTCGCGTTCGGACCGAAGGGAAGAACCGTTCCGCTCGGCCTCGCCCAGCGCCTCCGCCGAGACCGGGGCCGCATCCGCTGGCTCTCAGCCGCCTTGACCGCGACGCGTTCAACCAGCTGATCAAAGCTGTTCACGCCGACACGCTCGCCGACAACTCCGGCAGCCTCGCAGGCAGGCCGACTGGTGGCTCTACCGGCTGAGGTCGCCGCCGCGGTGGACAAGCTGGCCATGGTGAGGAAGCCCTGCCTGCTCCACCCCCGCTTCCGCCGTCGTTCCCCGTACCAGCCGCGGCCGGGAAGGGCACGGCTGTGGATACCAGGATGTATGCGGCGAGGGCTCCCACGACAGATCCGACGATCGAGGGCAGTGCGTCACCCGTGCTGGTGGGGCCGGGGCGGCTGAGGGCCGCGGGGCGCCGATGATCCCGGACAGCAGCACCCCTGCGGCGCCAGCACGCCGATCAGACCGGGAGAGCATGCCCGGGGCGACGGCGATGAGGGCGGGAATCGCGAAGATCCCTGCCTGCGGGATGGTCTTGTCGTTCTCGCCGAACGTGCGGATCGCGACGTCCTTGCCCACGGCCGGAGCTCGGTCGGTCACCGCACCGCCCACCACCGTCACCAGCCCGGCAGCGGGACGCACCAGCCCGGCGGCCAGCCCGGCCGATCCGGGCGAGGCATATCAGGGGAGTCACGGCGAATGCGGCGAAGGCGGCGAAGGCGGCGGTCAGGATGAGTCCGGCAGCGCTGATGGCGCCACTTGTGGCCCCCAGCCCCCGATGCACCTCCGCCTCAGTTCCGATGTACCTCCGCCTCAGTGCCGTGCCGGAACGCTTCGCTGCGGACCGCATGGACGAGAAACACGTCAGCTGCGGCTTGACCACGACGGCACCATGCGCCCGGACGGACTCATCGACCACGACGGCACCGTGATCCTCACCACTACGCCCACCGACGCCAGCACCGTCGGACTCACTCCCAAACCCGCCGGAGGACCGCCCCAGTCCACCACCGACTCTGCTCCTGATGCCCCTCGCAGCCTGAACGGCTGCCCGCCGCCGCACCGCCGGGCACCGCAGCGATCGACACGTCGAGGTCCCGCATCGTCAGCACCCCGAAGACCGGGGACACCGTCGGCGAAATCCGCCACGTCACCTGCGCCGGGCTCCGGCGTGGCCCCGCAGGAATCGCTTGAGCCAGCACAGTGACACCGTCCGCACCGCCGATGTCCCGCGTGGCGCATCGCGTACAGGGCTTGTGTCCGTCCCGATCTACCCGTGCGGTCGGACTAAACTGACCGGATGATCTTTATTGTCGTCAAATTTCCGGTCCGGCCCGAGTTCACCGACTCCTGGCTCTCCCATGTCGACGCGTTCACCCAGGCGACCCGCGCCGAGCCCGGGAACCTGTGGTTCGAGTGGTCGCGCAGCGTCGAGGAGCCCGACACCTATGTGCTCGTCGAGGCGTTCCAGGACGGCTCAGCCGAGGCCCACGTGAACTCGGATCACTTCCGTGCCGCGATGGAAACCATGCGTCCACTGGTCCAGAGGGCGCCGCAGATCGTCAGCACCGTGATCGAGGGCGCCAGCGGCTGGGAGAAGATGGGAGAGCTCGGCATCGACTGAGCCGCGGTGCCTGGCCATAAGAGGGGTCCGGGGTGCCGTGCGTACGACTTCGGCGAAGACCATCGGGTCAGAGCCGATGAGGCGGCGGGGCGGCGAGTGGGGCGACGGAACCGGCGAGCGCGATCGGCGTCAGCCGCACGCCCGACCCGATCCAGCTGGGTCTGGGCGGTCTGACTCCACTCCGGCCGCTCTCGGGCTGCCACCTCCGCGCTGCTCGGCGCCGCTGTGTTCCTGTTCGCCGCGGCTTCCCCGGATGCCGGGATCGCGGGCGAGGCGACGGCCCTGTTCGCGCGCAGCTACGGCGAAACGCACGTGTAGCACTGAGTGGTGCTCGGGGCCGGGGCCACGGTGAAGGCCAGCAGTACGGCGGTTGGCGGTAGCGATGGCCCCGTTTCGAGGTTGGCTTATCGGACTACCGTCCCTTGCCCGCCCCTGCCCCGCCCCGCCCGCGCCGTATGCCGCATCGCTCGACCGCTGCTGCGTACGGCGCGGGCGGGGCGAAGTCCTCCAGGCGTAGCTACCGGATCTCCCTTACCGCGCGGGGATGGGTACTCACTGGCGGTCCGGCACCGCCCAGCTGCTGCCCCGGCTCATCGCCCGCCGTACCTGTGGCCCACTGATCCTCACCGGCCGCAGGACACCCGACGGAATACCGACGCTCGACGTGTGCCCGGACCGGAGACCGGCCGGGTCCGGCTCTCCTGCCGCCGCGCTGAGGAGATCTCCGAGGAGAACACCCGGCTGCTGGCCAACTTCCTCGCCTCACCCGACGACATCAAGGACCTGGACGGCTGGACGCCTCACCGGCTATGGCGCAGTGCCCTGACGCACGACGCGGAGGGGCACCTCCATCCCGGTGCTGTTGGCCCGCTCCCGCAACGCCTCCATCCACTCGTCAAGAGTCCCGGGAAAGCGCCTGACTGTACTTTCAGTGTGGTCGGCCGGATAGCTGTTGAGGTAGACCATGAGCCCCCGATGATCGTGCGGGCGGTATGCGGTTCGTCGCCCTGCTCGTGGAACCTGAGCCTCAGACCGACAACCTGTTGTTCGAGGAAGGGTGTCGGGTAACAGCCCAGACCTGCGAGGTTGTTGAGCCACCGATCTCCGGCGCCTTGCTGCCGAGACTGACGCCCGTTTCTCCCCGGGAGCTCCCCTTCCGATCGGGCAGGGCCGGGACACGCCAAGGGAGCCTTCCGTCACAGCAGCTCTACGCCAGTGCCGAGGTCCGACCTTGGCCTGCGGTTGGCGGCCGTGCAACACCGAAGGACTCCGCCCCCTGGACGGACGCCCAGTCGAGTGGGCTTCAAACCGCTGAATTGGCAGGTCTTTGCGATCTGTGCACTCAGTCGATATAAGTCTTTACGTGACAGTCACCGACGTCTCCGTATCGCAACAGTTCGACCTTGATTGGATTTTGCATCCGATCGCCTCTCCGGAGTTTTTCGGCGCCCACTGGGAGAAGCGGCCCCTTCTGATTGAAAGGGGAAATGTAGATTATTTCGCTGGTATTCCGGGGCTGGATTCAGTTGATGACTTGATCACCTCAACGTGTGGTGGTGACCCCCGAACCTCGGGTGATGTGCGCATCATTCGCAACGACCAGAAGGGGAATTCCTCCGAGCTGGCACCCCGCCTTCACGGTAACGGAACTCCTGACATTCAGGATATTTATCGCGCCTACCAAGAGGGGTATTCCATTGTTGTCAATGGAATTCATCTGAGGTCTGCCGCCGTTGCGAATCTCAGCCGTAACCTCGAAGGTAACCTTCATCATCGAGTCGGCGTAAACATGTATCTCACGCCGCAGCGTGGTCAGGGATTTGCCCCTCACGTCGACACTCATGATGTCTTCATTCTGCAGTTGCATGGCGTAAAGCATTGGCATGTAGGAAAGCCATCGAAGGGCCTTCCTCTTGCCGGTGCGGAGCGGGAGTCGTTCGAGTTCCTTGATTACTCCGAGTTCACGTTGAACCCCGGCGATGCACTCTACTTGCCGCGCGGATTCCCTCATGAAGCAGTGACGTCCCGCTCCTCCTCCCTTCACTTGACGGTTGGCATTCACGCCTATCGTTGGGCTGACTTCATGACCGAAGCCATCGCTGTGGCAGCCGACGACAGCGTGACGTTCAGAGAGGCGCTTCCGCCTGGTTTTCTGGATGAGCCATTCGAAGCAGGACGCATTTCGGATGTTCTCGAAAGCTTCGTTGCCGCCATACAGAATGGGCCGCTTGCGGAACGAGCGAAGGCGCGTCTCGGTGACAAGCTCTTCAGGGACGTAAAAGCAGTCGGGTCGAGGCATTTCCGCTCACTGGACTCCATTGGCGGCCTGAATTTGGACTCACTCGTCTTCCGTACTCCAAGTTTCTTCTGCAAGGTGCGGTCGAATTCCAGTGAGGCTCGAATTGACTTTTCGACCAACTTTGTTTCCGGGCCGCCTCATTTGGAGTCGGCACTCAACTTCATCGCCGAATACCACCAATTCACAGTACGTGACATTCCTGAGGTGCTGAGTGCCCAGGAAAAGATCGACCTTGTCAGTAGGCTTGTCAGTGAGGGCCTGCTCCAGATCCAACCGTGAGAACCAAGGAGGCAGTTCATGAATGCTCATCGCGAAGAGGGCGAACCGTCCGAGCCGAAGTCAGAGCCGCACCCCACGGCGAACACTGAAGATGATGAAAGCGACATGCTGGCTTTGCGGAGCTGGTTCGATGGTCTGCTTTGGCAGGACCCTCGATACAATGACAAAGTGTTTCTCAAGCTGGCCGCACTGGCGATGCACAACGACGAGATGCGACAGCGCCTCATCAATGAACCAGAAAGCCTGGTTCAAGAAGTCAGATCGCATTATGACCGATCGAAGACTTCATGGGCAGATCCTCTCGAAAGCGTGACCGTGAGATTCTGGGAGAACACCCCGGATACTCTGCATGTCGTCCTGCCCCCAAAGGCTGGGTACGCGAGCATGCTTCCCGAACGCTTGCAAGATACGCTGCGCTCACGCACCTCACTGGCTCGTGAATCGCACGGCAGGGACGACTGGTACAACTTCGGTGATTGCGGAGATGCTTTTAATACTGGGGACAAGGGGCAAGATTATTACGATACGTAGAGGATCGTGATCCGGTCTCTGGCCTGCTCGGTGTCGTCCGGATGCGTCGACCGACCTTCCTCTGCTGCCACCGTCACCGCCACCGCGACCTGCTCGGCCGGGGCATGCCCAAGCCGCCGAGCCGCCGAGCCGCCCACCGTCCCCGGAGGCCGGGATGGTGGGCGGCAGGGCCTCCGCGGACGTCGGCCTCCTGGTGGCCGATATCCGCGCCGCCCGGCTTGCCACCCAAGTCCGCAGCCCCGAAGCCCGTCTCAGTGAGGTGTTGGGCGAGCAGGCCTGGCGCGAGGCTGGCATCGGCGCAGCAGGCTCTCGTCCGGTGATGACGAAGAACGCGCCTGGCGCCAGCCATCGGCCGGGGCCCGTCAGCGTGCGACGTCCGCCGACGGCCGGGCGCCGAAGCGGTCCCGTCGGGAGTCCCGGCCGGTGCAGTGCTCGCGGACCTGCCCGTTGCTGCCGCGCATGGTGATCTGCCGCGACAGCGACAGCGACGGCAACAGCGACGGCGACGGCTCACGCGGGCCGCGGTCGATGTTGACCACCTCGTACTCGCTGTCGGCGTGTCCGTGGTCGTAGCGCCCTCCGCCCTTGCGTGGGCCGACCGGGAGGGCGACGAACTCCTCCCGATTCACCTCGCAGCCCTCCTCCCGGTCGCCGGGCGCCTCGGCCGGCATCGTGTTGTCGCACTCCTGACACCGGCTCCACGCCACGGAGTTGACGGTTTGCCGCAGCTGGCGCACCTCCAGGACGGCCGTTGGCAGCCGTGGCACGCGTCGGGCGACGGCGGATGGTCCGCCCCGCGCAGGCGTCCCACGCGAGCGGACGTGCTCGGCAGCCTGTGGTCGGCGGCGGCTCGGTGACGGTGCTGCTCGGCGATGGGCTTCTCGACGGTGGCCAGTTGGTCGTGGGTGTCGGCGCGGGCGAAGTGCTTGGCGGCCCCAGTGCGCGCTTCTCCTCGGCCGTTTCGGCGCCGGATGTTCCCAGCACCTCGCCGTACGCGTCGTCAGCCTCCACGCGGAGTGCCTCTGCCCGGTCATGGAGCTGTTTCGTCTCGGCGCGGCGGGCAGGGGACTCGGCGTGGGCGGCCCCGTCCCCCAGGGGCGGCAGCAGGGAACTGTTCACATTCGGGTCCTCGCCGACCCGGTTCTTCAGCAGCCGCGTCATCGCGTGGTTGAACAGCGCCATCCGCCCCTCAGCGTGTGTCCACGCCCGCCCGCGCAGGAAGCTGCGGAACTCTCGACGGCCTGCTTCCCTGGGAAGCGCCGGTGCTGGCAGCGGATCTCGACGTCAGGCCGAGGGGCGTTGGACCCGGGGCGGGTTCAGCCCCAGGTCTTGCCGCCGACCTGGTCCGGTCCGACGTAGCGGGAGGTGACAGAGGCGAGCGCCGGGACCGGGCCGCCGTTCAGGCTGAGGTGGCCCAGCGCGTGCTTGAAGGTGTGGACCACGCAGGTCCGCACCGTGAGCGCCGGCCCCCGTTCATGTTCTCGCGGTGGTTGGCGGACAGCGGCCGGTTCTGCGGGCGTGCCAGGGCGAAGCAGGCCAGTGCCGTGCGTGTGTCTTCGTACGGGAAGTAGTCGGTGATCGACCGGTTGCCGAAGTCCACGTGGGCGAAGACGACCGCGATGTCCTCGTCGCCGTACGGGGCGGCCCGCAGCGCCGGAAGTATGTCGATCACCTTCTCGCCGGAGGCGAGCAGTCGAGCCTCCTCGTGTGAGGGCCCCACGGCGGGGGATCGTCGTCCGCGGCCTCTTCGTCCCACAGGTACTCCTCGGGCCGCAGCACCGAACCCACGGGGGCCGGTCCCCGTTGGCCTGCCCGCTGACGCTGCCTCAGGTGAGGCTCGCGTTGACGCAGAGCTGCCCGGAGAGGAGCGCCCACGGGGTCCGGACCGCAGGGTCGCGTGCCAGCTCGACCGTGAGTCGGCCGAACGCCTCCGGACGCGCGAGATTCGGCTCTGGGGGCGCGATGAAGGAGTCGGTCCAGATTCCCATACCCTCTTGCAGCAGCGGATCCTGGCCCGTCGTGACCACGTTCCAGGAAGCCGGACAGGCCGCTACTCGCCGAGCCGCCCTGGGCGAAGAAGCTGAGCGATGAGGACCGGCGTGGGCTGACCACGCTGTTCTGGTCGAACATCAACCCGTACGGCACGTTCCGCGGTGATGTGCTTTGAGGAGTGCTGGTGTCGGGCGCGTAGGCGGGTTTCGAGGTCCTCGGGCGGGCTGATCTTGTTTCCCTTCCTGGGCGGAGTCGTTGCTTGGCCGGGATGATCGCGGCGGAGCCCGAGGCAGCCGTCGTCCAGGAGGACCTCTACGTCGCGAAAGTGCTGGGAACGGGTACTGATGGCTTCGTTGCGGGCGGCGGTTGCGTTGTGCGTCCGCCCTGGTCGCAGGGCGTCGGTGCAGAGTGTGCGGCCCTGATGGTCGGTGACGGCGGTGGTCTTCATCGTGTTCTGTTTCTTCTTGCCCGAGACGAACGCACGGCGCCTGCCGCGGCTGGCCGGGGGCCGACGGACCTGGACCCTGGTGGCGTCCAGCCGCAGCTCAATGCCCTCGGCCTGCGCGTAGGCGAACACATCCGCCAGGGTCCGCAGCCGCAGACCGGGCCGGTCGGGGACCACGCATCCCCGTTCGGCCAGCAGCCCTCGTATCTCGCCGGTCGCACGGGTGATGGTGGAGCGGTCGATGCCGAACAGCAGCGCCAGCGCTGCATGCGGCAGATCGTGCCGCAGGTGGATCAGCGTGGCCACGAGCCGGTCGATGAACACCAGCCGATGCCGGGCACCGGCTCCGGCCTCGCACTTCCTGGCCCCGCCGCGAGCTTCGTGACGACGCCCCTCGACCACGGCCTGTCACGGATCAGCCAACTCTCGAACCAGGAAGGCAAGATGACCGCGGGAAACTCCCGTGAACAGCTGATGCGCGAGAGCCGTCCCACTGAGCGTGATCGCCACATCTGAGTCACGCCACCCATCAGCAAGAACACCTCACCTGCTATCACGCACCAGATCGTAAGCGGGTTAACCAAGAGGGTGGCCATAGCGCAGCTTGTTGAGAGCGGCCCCACCGGTGGTGTCCACCACTGCCGCGCCGTCGGGGCGCCAACCGGCGGCCTCGTAGAAGCGCCGGGCTCGTTTGTTGTCCTCAAGTACCCACAGGACGGCCTGTGCGTAGTCCGCCTGTCCGAGAGTCGTCATCGCTGCCGCCATCAACTGCTTTCCGAGACCAGTGCCCCAGGCCTCGGGCATTGTGTAGAGCATGCCGATTTCCGCGATGGCAGAGCTCTCTTCGGAAGCGCTGAAACTCGTGAACCCGACGATCCCCGCCTCGGCTTCGGCTACCAGTACCCCCGTAGATGGCCACTGTGCAGCTGCGATACGTGACTTCCAGCCGGGCTCTTCGTGGCTCGGGTCCATGGCGTCGAGGTAGTGCTGCGGAACAAGACCGGCAAAGGCCACCTGCCAGGAGCGCACGTGGACACCAGCGACCGCCGAGGCATCATCAGGCCCTGCCTGTCGAATCTGCATGGCCGTCATTCTTCAAGGCTCCGCGTTCCGGGACAAGTTCTTTGTGCCGAGGGCACTGTCGAGTGCTCGGCTGCCTGTTGCAGCAGTGCCCGCGCAGAGTCCGCTTAGCGGATGGCAGTCTTTTTGTCGATGCCGAAGACGAGTGCCAGGTGGAGCGGGTCGGTGCCGTGAGTGAGGGCCTCTTCAAGCTGACGGTCGACGCGGAGCCGTTCGAGGGAGGCGGTGAGGTTACGGGCGGCCGGGTGGCCCGGGTGGTCCAGAGCTTGCCGGCCGGGCCGAGTTCGACGGCTGCTTTCTGGGTGATCGGCAGGTGGGCGCCGACTGAGCAGGCCGCGTGCGCGCTGTAGCGGCGCAGGCCGGTCAGCACGCAGGCGTCACCGGTCGCCGTCGCGACCGAGTGATCGCCCGTGAATCCCCATCCGCCGACTTCGGGGTCGAGACGGCGTGCCTCCAGCAGGGACGCGGGCGCGGGGATCGGCAGCAGTGTCATCCCGGCATCCTCGCTCTTGCCACCGACAACGCGCGCCGAGACTGCCGCAAGGCGTTCACGTGGCCGACCTCCGCACAGACGAAGTGTCCAGGCCCCACCGAGGAGCTCGCGGAGACGGCCGAACGCCGCACGCTGGGGCGGCGTCTGGCGTGGGCGGAGGCCGTCTATGGTTTCTTCGCCAAGAGCGGTAGCATCTGCTACGTCGTCGGCTTCACCAGCCCGCAGAACGCCGTTTCCTCCCAGGGCCTCGAAGGGAACACCGAGGCACGCACGGGCCTCGGTGGCTTGGAGAGCGCACCCGGCATCTCCTGCCCGCGGCCTGGAAGGCGTTGAGGATCCTGGGTGCAGCCCCACGGCCCGAGAACTCCGCCTATCAGCGCGGAGCAGGCCCGGGAGAGCGCGGAGAAGGAAGCGGACCAGTTCCTGGGAACGGTCGTTCACCTGCCATGCCACGTTCATGTCACGCTGCTCGGGCGCTGCGTCCTGGGCGTGGGTCCAAGGAGGGCTGCTTCACCGAGGACGCCAACCTCCAGCAGAGCGCTGCCGTCTCCCGCGCCCTCGCACTCGGCCCCGTTGAACGCCGAGGTGTCCACCGGAGCGGTCCAGGCCCGGACGCCGCACGTTCGGGAACGGCTCTGCAGAATCGCGCGCTGCGAGCCGAACGCGCTGCACTGCACGCGCGCGCGAACGATGGGCATCCTGGACCTGTTTCGTCCGTGCGTCGCGGAGGACAAGAACAGTACGGCGCCCATCGTCGAAGCGGGCTGCAGGTGCCGCCGTGCCTTCTGCGACCGCGAGTTCGGGCTTCCTGTCGTGGGCACCCACTGCAAGGGCGTGAACGAAGAGGGAAAGGGACGAGTGGGCCTACGAGAAACACGCCCCGCTCGCGCTGCGCCCCGACGGCATCCTCAGCAGCTTCATCACTGGCCACGGACCGTTCCGGGCCCGGACCGACAAGGGCCTCCTGTCGATCCTGCCGCGGAAGAACGCCCATGGAGACACCATCGGCTACAGCGGCGGCGGCCCGCACGCCCTGGCCGCCTGCCTCACCCAGATCGTCAGCACCGACGGAGGAGACACCGCTGCCGACACCCTGCACGAGGCCGCGCATCCGGCGGTCGTCACCTGGGCGCAGAGCGGCACGGCCGATGGCGGCACGAACGAGCTGACGCTAAGACACGAACGAGCCGACGCTAAGAGAGGGGCCCGTCGGGGCACGCGCTCTCGAACGCGTGATGCCCGTCGGACAGGCGCGTGACGGACAGAGGCTCAAGGCCAGCGGCGGTGTGAAGCCGCCAGACATCGTCAGCAGTCTGGAATCCACGGACCTGTTTTCCGCAGAGCAGCATCTGGTACAGCGCGTGCGCACCGTCCGACTCCCGGCCGAGGAGGGGTTCCAGCACGATGAGCCTGGCCCGCACACCCAGGCGCGTCCGGGCCATGGCCCGCCGTACCGCGGTGAGGATGCGTGTTCCCTGTTCGGGGGACCAGTCGTGCAGCACGTTCTTGAGCAGATACACCCCACCGCCCTCGGGTACTTCCTCGAAGATGTCCGCGGGCTGGAAGCGCAGCCGGCCAGCGAGCGGATGGTCCGCCACCTCCGCCATGCGGGTCGCCGCCCTCGTGCAGACCCCCGGCCGGTCGACGCACGTCCCTTCGAGGTCCGGGTGGTGGGCCAGGAGTGACATGAGGAGCGTGCCGTTGCCGCCCCCGACATCGATCACCCGCCCGGCCGCGGAAAGGTCGAACTGCTCGGCGAAGGCCGCAGCTGTCGGCCGCGCCAACTCCGCCATCGCGGCGTCGAAGACCTGTTCTGCCTCCGGCGCCTGGCCGAGGTACTCGTACAACGGCATGCCGAAGACGTTCTCGAACCCGGAACGTCCGTTCGTGAGGGTCTGGAGCAGCCCGGCGAAGGCATCGTCGTAGGTCTCGGCCAGCAGAATGCAGTGATTGCGCACGGACCGGGGATGATCGCTGTGCAGGGCGGCGGAACTCTCCGCCAGCCGGAACCACCCGTTCACCTCACGCACGAAGACCCCCTGCATCGCGAGGGTCTGGAGAAGCCGGAGCATCACCTCCGGGTCACTGCCGGTCCGCCCCGCGATGTCCTGGGGCGACATGGAGCCACCATCAAGGACCTCCGCGATCCGCAGCCTGGCGGCCACGCCCAGCGCCCGCGAGAAGCAGCCGCCTGAGGCGAGCACGAGAAGCCCCTTGCCGCTCTCCGCGTCCTCCTCCTGGCGACACACATTCCCCTCCATGTCCCCACCCTCCCTCTGCACCTCTGTTCCCGCCCGCCGACCCCGGACGAGCGCCACACAGAACAACGAGACAGCAGAGCAACCGGAACGGTCCCAGCCTCCTGCTCACCGTCCGAACACAAACCCCCAGCGCACCCCATATGCGTGAATCCGCTCGATAAACAGCAGGAGCTGTCACACCGGACGGCACCCTGACCAGGAAACACCCCGTAGCCGACAGCACTTGGCCACACGCACCACGCCCACACCGGAGGGCGCTCCCCGCGCCCGTCCAGGCCGTAGAGAGTGAGGACACCGTGACAGCCACCGACGGCTCATCCCTGACCCCGGCCTATCCCATGGAACGCACCTGCCCCTACACCATGCCCACCGGATACGGGGCACTGCGTGAGCGTCGTCCTCTGACACCAGTGACGCTGTACGACGGAAGAACCGCCTGGCTCGTCGCGGGAAACGACACCGGCAGGGCCCTGCTGCTCGACCCGCGGATCTCCAGCGACACCGCGCACTCCACGTTCCCCTGCCTGACCGAGAGCATGGCCTCACGCCAGGTGTCCGGCCTCCCGCTGATCGGCGTGGACGATCCGCTCCACGCCCGACAGCGCAGGTGGATCTCGCCCGTCTTCGGTATCCGTCGGATCACCGCCCGGCGCCCGGCCATCGAGCGGACCGCCGGGCAGCTGATCGACGCCATGCTCGCCGGGGGCAACCGGGCGGACCTGGTCACCGCCTACACCATGCCGCTGGCCTCCGATACGACGTTCACCCACCTCGGAATCCCGCAGCAGGACCGACCGCACCTCGACACGCTGATCGCCCGCCTCCTCTCACCGGCCAGTGAGAACGGTGACCGGACCCCCGAGGAGTTGCTCGCCCAACTCCTCGACTACCTCAGAGATCTGATCACCGACAAGCGGCACCGTCCCGGCGACGACCTGATCGACGCCCTCGTCGCCGCTCACCCGGCCCTCACCGGGCAGGATCTCGACACACTGGCCATGACATGCGTGGTTCTGATCACCGGAGGCAACGAGACCACCTCCACCACCCTCTCCACCGCCGTCCTGGCCCTGCTCGACCACCCCGAACAGCTCGACCAGCTGCGCCAGGACCCGTCGCTGGTACCCGGCGCGGTCGAGGAACTCCTGCGGATCAGCTCCGTCACCGACGCCCTGCCCCGCGTCGCGACCGAAGACATCGACATCGCCGGGCACACCATCAAGGCCGGCGACGGCGTCATCTTCTCGACGATGCTGATGAACCGGGATCCGGACACGTGGGATACCCCGGACACCCTCGACATCCACCGCAGGGCGGGCCGTCATGTCGCCTTCGGCTACGGCATTCACCAATGTGTCGGCCAGAACCTGGCCCGCGTCGAAATGGAGATCGCTCTCACTACCCTCCTGCGCCGCATCCCCACGATCAGCCTGGACATCCCTTCACAGCGCGTACGGGGCGTCGCCGTCCACGTCCAGCTCGGAGGTGTGGCCGAACTCCCCGTCACCTGGTGACCAGAACGACACGAGCACCCAAGCCACCCGGCACAGCTGACGACCTCACTTCCCCATCCGGTGAACTGCGAAAACCCTCAGCGAGTTCGAGCCGCGCTCGACCGCAGGCCGTGAACGACAAGCTCAGTGCGGCCGAGCCAGGGCGAGAACGACTGGTGCACGTCAGAGGCGGCCGACTGGCATGCACAACGGCACAACGGCACAACGGCACGGCGGCTTCCGCGACGGTGGGCAGCGTCACCGTCGCGAAGAAGGGCCCCGGCCCTCGCGCGTGATCCGCATTCGCCTGCCGGATGCGGGGGTGCGGCTGCTCGCCCGGGAAGGAGAAGGCCAGGGCCAGCAGGGCGACACCGGCCATGACGGGATCGCGGCGAAGACCGTCTCATCAGCGAGGTTCGCGACCCCACCCCCAGCCGTCGCACCGGCGCCGACGGCAGTAGCGGCCTCGCTGTCTCCCACAGCCTGTCCGGAACGATCCATCCTCATGTTCCGCTCCCCGTGACCGTTGCACCCGCCAATTCGCCATGCAGGACAAGGACTTATGCACGAGCCCAGCGACGGTGCGGGGTGCCCGGGTGGCTGCCTGCGAAATGCCTGGTGGGCGGCCCCTTGTGCGGGGCCGCCCACCAGGCGTGCCGGTGTTCAGCTGATCAGCTGCCGTGGCCGGGCTCGTCGTGCGGGCCGTCAGGCCGAGCGGAGCGCGTCCGTCGGGGACGCTTTGGCGGCCCGCAGCGATGGGTAAATTCCGGCCAGGGCGGCCACCAGAACCGACACCAGTGGTCCGGCGACGACCGTGTAGAGCGGGATCGATGCCGGCCAGCCCTGGGCGAACGCGTAGCCGTAGACGGTGATGCCGCCCACGAGCAGACCGCCTACGCCGCCGATGAAGCCCATCAGGGCGGCCTCCAGCAGGAATTGCGTGGCGATCTGGCCGCCTCGGGCGCCCAGCGCGCGGCGCAGCCCGATCTCGCCGCGGCGTTCCATGACGCCCACCACCATGGTGTTGGCGATGCCGACGCCGCCTACGAGCAGGGCGACTCCGGCGAGGGCGAGAACCAGCCCGGTGAGGGCGTTCTTCGCCTCGGCGCGTGCCGTGTACAGATCGGACGGGCGGCTGACCGCGACGGTGCCCGGGCTGGCGGGGGACGCGGTGGCCCCGGCCACCGCCTGCACGTCGGGGACGCGCTCCGGGTACGTCCTGAGGTAGATGGTGGCGGCGGTGCCGTCCGCGCCCAGGCGGGTGGTGGCTTGTGGCCAGCCGACCAGGGCGGCGGCGCCGAGCTCGGGGGAGAGCTCGTGCGGTGCCAGGATTCCCTTGACGACGCACCACTGCCCGCCCAGCCACACACGCTCGCCCGGCGCGCTTACGCCGAGCCGTTGCGCGGCCTGCTCGCCGAGGACGGTCACCGGGAGGTTCTCGCTCGCCCTGTCCAGCCACTGCCCGCTCTTCATGTGCATGCGAAGGACGTCGAGCAGGTCGAGCCGAGCGGCCAGTACGGTGATGCTGCTGGTCCGTTCCGCCGGTACGAGGTCGTTGCGGTAGACGTGTGCCTCGGTGGCCCCGGTCGCGGTGACCTGCTGGACCGGGGCGATGTTGGCGAGCATCTTCTCGGCGGTGGGCGGCAGCGGCACCGGCTTCTGGTCGGGCCCCTTGCCGGGGGCGACGGTGAGCAGGTTGGAGCCGAGCTGGTCGAGCCGTTCGAGCAGGTGCGCCTGGTTGGACTGAGAGATGCCCGTCACCGCGATGACGGCCGCGATGCCGAGTGCGATGCCGAGCGCGGACAGCGCGGAGCGCATCTTCCGGGTGCGAGGACCGATCATGCCAAGGCGCAGCAGGTCCGTCGGACGCAGCCGGGTGCGTCGCAGAGGGGATGTCACAGGGCCGCTCCCGCCGGGTCCACACCGCGTTCGTCGAAGTCGATGCGGCCGTCGTGTATGCCGATGCGCCGGGGGAAGGACGCGGCCAGGTCGCGGTCGTGGGTGATGACGACCACCGTGGTGCCGCCGGTGTTCAGGGTGCGCAGCAGGTCGACGACGGACGCTCCGGAGACACTGTCGAGGGCGCCGGTGGGCTCGTCGGCGAGCAGCAGTGCGGGGCGTCCGACGAGTGCGCGGGCGATCGCGACGCGCTGTTTCTCACCTCCGGAGAGCTGGTCGGGATGGTGGCCGAGCCGGTGTCCGAGGCCCACGTCGCGGAGCGTTTCGGCGGCGCGGGCCCGGCGCACGGAGACGGGCGCGCCGCTGTAGAGGAGGCCGGTGGCGACGTTCTCGACCGTGCTGAGCCCGGGCAGCAGGAAGAACTGCTGGAAGACGAAGCCGATGCGGTGCGCCCGCACGGCGGCCAGCTCCGGATCGGAGAGACCGGACAGGTCGCGCCCTTCGAATCGAAGCCTCCCGTCGGTGGGCCGGTCGAGCGAGCCGAGCAGCGCGAGAAGGGTGGACTTGCCGGAGCCGGACGGGCCGACGACGGCGAGGAGTTCGCCTGCCTCGATGGTCACATCGATGCCGTGCAGGATGCGCAGCGGCGGCGAGCCCGGGTACTCCTTGACGACGCCGGTGAGCTCCAGGACCGGGGCTTCGCGCCATGGCTGAGAGCCCGTCACTTCGGGACCACCACCTGGTCGCCGGCCTGGATGGCACCGGATACCTGTGCCTTGGCGTCGGCGACGAGCCCCAGCCGCACCTTGACCAGCCGGGCGGCCGCGCCGGATCTGTCGGCCACCTTCACGCCGTAGCCACCTCCGTCCAGCGCGAGGAGCGCGGTGACCGGCACGATGAGCGCGTCGCTGACGCTGTCGCCGACGACGCTGACGACCACCGAGGAGGGGCCGGACTTTCTGGCCAGGTCCTGGGCGTCCAACGCGACAGTGACCGTGGTCTTGTCCGAGCCGCCGCCGCTGCCGCCGTTGTCGTCGCCGCCCGACCCGCCGTTCGCGCCGCCACGGATCAGCGAGCGGATGCGGCCGTTGACCGTGCCGCCGTCCGCGAGCTTCACGGTCACCCTGCCGTTCGGCTTGAACCGGGAGAGCTGGTTCTCGGCGGGCTGCACCGTCGCCACCAGATCTGTACGGGTCACGGTCAGTACTGAACCGGTCCCGACCGCCGCGCCGAGCTGCGCACCCACGTGCTGTACGCGTACCGCCGAATGCGGCAGCATGATCACGCTGCCGAGCGTGACCGTGCCGGTCTGCGGCACGCCGAGCGCCTTCTGCCAGCGCTTGACCGCCGTGGTGGTGCCCGGGGTGAACTTCTGGTCGGCCGTCAGGCCGAGCCCCTCGGCGTGGCCGAGCTTGATCAGATTGCGCTTGAGCTGCTCGACGTCGGGGCCGTCGGTGGCCTCCGGGCCGAGGTCGCGCCACATCGGCCGCTCGCCCTTCCACAGCACCACGGGCCGTCCGTCGACCTCGTAGAGCCTGCCGCCGGTCTTGACGACGGTGGCGACGGCGGGCAGCGCGGTGAGCATGCCCCGGCCCGTGGCGACGACGGGAGTGGGCTCGTCGAAGCCGAGTGTGCCCCCGGCCTGGATGCCGGTGGACAGCGAGCCCTTCTCGACCGCGACGACACCGTAGGAGAGGGGCGCCTGCCGGGTGGTGGACTCTCCGCGCTCCCAGGGGCGGGTCACGGCGAGTGCGCCCGTACCGCCGAGCACGGTGACCAGGAGCAGTGGGACGACGATGCCGCGGCGGCTGTTCTGTGCCCGGACCGGTGTGCTGTCGGTGGGGGCGACGGTCTTGGCGGTGCGGCTCATGTCACTCGCCGATCGTGTAGCCGGGCATCGGGAGCTTGCCGCAGGCCGGCTGCATGGCATCCCACTTGGCCATGTCGAACGTCGTCGAGGTGAAGACGACGATGCCCGACCTGGGGTCGGGGTCGGGGATGTCCGGGTAGCCGTTCTTGCGAGCGCACGCGACGAAGGCGCGCGCCTGCTTGACGAGCCTCTCCTGGGTCTCCCCAGTGACCTGCTGGACACCGGGCACCTTGGCGTCGCAGACCTTGGCGGCCTTCTCGTACGCCTCGGCCGACGTGTCGTCGACGTTGGACGCCGGGACGGTGATGTTGCCGTCCTTGTCCTGTCCGACGTCCGTCTGCCCCTGCTTGTGCATGCAGTCGACCCAGGCCTGCCGGAGTGCGGCACCGTCCTGCTGCCCAGCCTTCTCCGTGCCGTTGTCCCCGGCCACCCTGGGCGCCGAGTCGTCCGAGGAACAGGCGCTCAGCAGCAGTGCCGCCGCCATGACGGCTGACGCCAGGAGGGGCCGTCGGTTTCGACCGTACATTTCTCGATCTCCTTGTCGGATGTCGACGATGACGTCCGACAGTTCTACGGACCCGGGTGTGAGCCACTCGTCAGAGCCGGGCTAACCGTCGGCTAACCGCCATGGGCGCAGACTGGTGGGCACACGGCTCAGCGGGGCGCGGAGCGGCAGAACGGAGCGGGGCGGAATGCGGGTGCTGATCGTCGAGGACGAGGCCGATCTGGCTGCGATGCTGGCCGAGGGTCTGCGTGACGAGGGCATGGCCTGCGATGTCGCGCACGACGGTGCCCGCGCGCTGGAGCTGACGGCCGCGACCGACTACGACGTCCTGATCCTGGACCGGGACCTGCCCAAGCAGAGCGGTGACGCGGTCTGCCGGGCGCTGAACACGGTCGGGTACCCGGCGCGCATCCTCATGCTGACCGCCGCCGGTACCCTCTCGGACCTGGTCGACGGTCTGGGTCAGGGCGCCGATGACTACCTGGCCAAGCCGTTCTCGTATCTGGAGCTGGTGGCCAGGCTGCGCGCACTGGGGCGCCGGTCCCCGGGCGGCAGCTCCAGCACGGTGCTGAGCAGGCACGGGGTGAACCTGGACACCGTACGCAGAGTCGCCGAACGAGATGGCCGGCCGCTGAAGCTCACCCCCCGGGAGTTCGGTGTCCTGGAACTGCTGCTCGCCGCGGACGGAGCCCCGGTCGCCACCGGACAGTTGCGGGAAGCGCTGTGGGACACGGCACTGGATCCGGCGACCACCGCGGTCCGGGTCACCGTGCACGCGCTGCGCCGCAAGATCGGTGAACCCCCGCTGATCGTCCACGACCACGGCTACGGGTACCGGCTGTGAACCGCCCGCGGCTGCGCGCCCTGTTGCCGCACGGGCTGCCGCTGCGCGGCCGGCTGACACTGCTGACGACGGCCCTCTTCGCGATTCTCGGCTGCGGGCTGCTCCTGCTGAACTGGCTGAGTTCCCGGCAGCTCCTCGGGGCGTACCGCGACCTCGTCGTGCCGGCCGCCGTCACGACCGACACGGCCATGACCGAGACCGGCCCCCCGGTCCCGGACTCCGGTGCCGCACCGGCCGAGGTCGCCGAGCCACCCAGGACGCCGGGGTCGCCCCAAGCCGCGTTGGTCGACCCCGCGCAGGCCTTCGACGACTTCCAGGACAGCGTCCTCGACGGCCTCCTGCAGCGGTCCTTGCTGATGCTCGTCGTCTTCACCGTGCTCGCCGCCGTGCTCGCCTGGTGGGCCGCCCGCCGCTCTCTGCGCCGGATCAGCCAGGTCACCGCGGCTGCCCAGCGGATCAGCACCGGCAACACGCTGGACGAACGGCTGGGCCTGACCGGCCCGCACGATGAGGTCCGCGAACTCGGCGACACCTTCGACGCGATGCTCGACCGCCTGGACCACAGTTTCACCGCGCAGCGCCGCTTCACCGCACACGCCTCGCACGAACTGCGCACCCCGCTCACCCTCCAGCGCACCGCGTTGGAGATCCCGCTGGCTCAGGGCCGGGTTCCCGCCGGGCTGAAGCCCGCCGTGCAGCGTGCTCTGGACGCCAACGCCCGTACCGAGCGGCTGATCGCAGCGCTGCTGACGCTCGCGCGCGGGGAGGCCGAAGTGCCGGCACCGCAACCGGCCGATCTCGCGGACGCCGCACGGGACGCCATAGCGGACCTGGCCGACGAGGCCGGTACGGCCGGCATCCGGATCACCGGCTCACCGCGACCCGCGCCGGTCGCGGGCGACCCGGCGCTGCTCCGGCAGGTCGCCCTGAACCTTCTGGCCAACGCGGTGCGGCACAATCACCGCGACGGCACGGCGTCGGTGGCCACCGGGACCACGGACGCCGCGGCCTACATCGAAGTCGTCAATACCGGCCCCGTGCTGGCACCGGACGAGATCCCCTCCTTGTTCGAGGCGTTCCATCGTGGCCACGAACACCACGGCAACGGCTCCGGGCTCGGACTCGCGGTGGTCCGGACGATCACCGTCACGCACCACGGCAGGGTGACCGCCGCGCCCAGGGCTGGGGGCGGCCTCATCGTGCGCGTCGAACTTCCGCGGCAAGGAGGCGAGTTCGACGGGCAAGCAGGAGATCCCCACCCTCGTCCTCGCCCGCCTCGCGCTCATGGGTGATACAGACCGGACAGGGTGGCGCCTGGGCTGACCGAGGGCTTCAGCGGGCGTGCCTCGTACGGGTCGTGGGCTTCGTGCGGGAGCGGGCAGTGCTGTCGGCGCACGCCTTCGTGGAGTGGTACGGACGCCCGCCCAGGGCCAGGGAACGGATCGCGGCGAGCTGGGCGTGGATGTCACCGCGTCGCGGAGGGACCGGGGCGAGGAGGGCCTGACGGCCGACGGGAGGCGTCGCTACCGGGCCCCGGTCTCCCCTTGCCAGCCAGTGAGCCGTCCGGTCGGGTACCACAGGGTGCGAATGGACCATACGGGACGGTGCGCATCCCGGGCGGACTGCGGCGCATCCACGGGCAGAGCGCGGCGCATCCACGGGCGGACCGACGGCGAACCCGCGCTGGCCGGAGGCTGATCGTTGGTGTCGGGAATCTGCCAGAGGCTGGTGCCCGTTCCTGCTGGACTAAGGGCTGTCCCCGTGATCCCTGGCGGGCGTGCGACGACAGTCACGGCACCTCGCCGCGTTGTCGGAACGCCCGAATGCATCAAGTATTCGGGCGTCCCTCCGCCGTGCGATGCACCGCGTCTGACGCCGCACGCTGATCCACCAGGGACTACGGGACAGCCCTTAGTGATCACACTCTGAACGCGATGCCCAACCCAGGACGGGATTCATGTCCACAGCAACCACCACGTCTGCCCACGCTCCCGCACCGTCGGATCGCCCGGCCTTGGTTTCCTGGCTGGCTGTGATCTCGGTGATGCTGGGCATCTTTTCGATCGTCACCACCGAAATTCTGCCGATCGGCCTGCTGACCTCGATCGGATCGAGTTTCACCGTCTCGGACGGAATGACGGGTCTCATGATGACCATGCCAGGGTTGCTCGCCGCGGTCTCAGCCCCCCTGGTCACCGTCGCCACGGGGCGTATCGACCGGCGGGTCATGCTGGGTGTGTTCATCCTCTTGCTGGCGCTGGCCAATCTCCTGGCCGCCGTCGCGCCGGACTATTGGCTGGTCCTGGTCTCCCGGGTCATGGTCGGGGTCACCATCGGCGGCTTCTGGTCCATCGGGGCCGGGCTCGCCGGCCAGCTCGTGCCTGCCGCATCCGTAGGCCGCGCGACCTCGGTGATCTTCTCCGCGGTACCGCTCGGCTCCGTACTCGGGGTACCGCTGGGCACGTTCATCGGTGATGTCGCGGGCTGGCGGACGGCGTTCCTGGTCATGGGCGGATTCACGCTGGCCGTCCTCGCCCTGCTGCTTCTGGTCGTCCCGCCGCTCCCCTCCGCCCAGGCGACGCGTCTTGACGTCCTCGGCGGCATGCTCCGGAGCGCCCCTACCCGCTTCGCCGTGGTGATGACCTTCCTCATCGTGCTCGCTCACTTCGGCACGTACACCTACATCACCCCTTTCCTGGAGCAGGCGACCCATGCGAGTCCGGCTCTCATCACGGTCTGCCTGCTCGCCTACGGAGCAGCCGGAATCGTCGGCAACTTCCTCGGCGGATCGACGGTGGGGCGCTATCCACGGGCGACTTTCGCCGCGGCCGCCGGGTTGATCGCCGGTGCGACCCTGCTCCTCCCGGTCCTCGGCTGGTCGGACGTCGCGGCGGTGGCACTGCTGATCGTCTGGGGCGTCGGGTACGGAGCCGTTCCGGTCTGCTCGCAGACCTGGTTCGCCAGGGCCTCGCCCGACTCCGCCGAGGTGTCCGCTGTCCTCTTCACGGCCTCCTTTCAGGCCACCATCTCCCTCGGCGCCCTGGTCGGAGGGGCCGTGCTCGACCGTTCCTCGCCCTCGACGGTCATGGTGCTGGGCGGAATGACAGCGGCGCTGATGGTGCTGGTGGCCTGGGCCCACTGGGCGGGGCGGCGTTCCTGGCCCAGGGCCTCGTAGCCACACGGTGTCAGGTACGGCTGTTCTTCCCGGCAGGTGTCCACAGTGTTCGCCTTCCCGGGTGTGCTCAGGGACACGTACGGCCCTCGACCGTGTACCTGACAGCAGCAGAACGCGCGCTCGTCGCCGCGCCCTGGTCAGGCCCCACCGTCTGAGCCCACCGGATCCGACCGCCCCGCCCGGCAGGCTCGGATCATTGCCGCTCAGCCGCAGGAACGCCGGTATTCCAGATGGGGGAACAGCGCCTTCCACTGCTGTCTCGTGGTGTCGAGAGGATGCGTGGTACACAGCCTGCGATAGATCCGGTCGCTGTCGAGGTCGAGCAGGTACGTGAACTCCCCCGTGGTGTTCTCCGGGACCACAGCCATGAACGGCGTGCCGGGCAGCAGCGTCACACGCTGCATGTCTTCCACGGTGGCGAAGGCCGGGGTCCGCCACCTGCCGTCCTTCTCCGCCTCCCAGACGCGGTAGGGGGATCCGGTCAGGACCCACTGCCTGTCCGACGACGGATAGATGTCCGTGAGGGCCCGGTCCAGACGCATCTCACCCGTCTGCCGGGGCTTGTACGGGTCGCTCACGTCCCAGAACTTCACGGTTCCGTCGGTGAGCGTCGTCGCCAGGATGCCCTTCCCCACCGGTTGGTAGCCGCCCGACGCGGCGGGCAGCAGCGCGGCCTTCCGGGGGGCGCGGATGTCCCGCACATCCCAGAGCTGGGTCTGCTGCGCGGACGCGTCGTGCATCAGCAGTCGTGCCGAAGGGATGTAGGCCGCCTGACCGATGGCAGCGTCCGGGAGGACACTGCGCTCGACCGGATGGGCGAGGTCGCTGAGGTCCCAGACGCCCAGGTCCGTCGAACGGCCGCCCGCCGACTCGCTCCCGTGCACGATCGCGAGCCCCCGGCCGCCCAGGAAGAACATGTTCTGAGAGCCGTCCGGCGTCACCGTGAACGTGGCACGCCGCACCGGTTTTCGCGTATCACCGATGTCCCAGATCTCCACCGCTCCGGTATTCGTGTTGCCGAGCGCCAGGATCCTGCCGTCCTCCGACGCCACCGCGCTCACGTTGCTGGCTTTTACGGTGATGTCCTTCCCGGACACCGGCGGTCCGTTCCCGTTCCGGTCGAAGGCCCACAACCGGAACCCGTGCTCGTGCGCCTCCGGCGCCCAGCGATGTGCCAGCAGCACCGGACGGTCGGTGCCCTTGAGGAAATAGCCCTCAACCCAGGGCGCGGGCAGCGTGAACAGACGTCTCGGATCAGCGCCCTTGACCGTGTCCGCACGACGCAGGTCCCAGACCCAGGAGGCAGCCGACTCCCCACCGATCATGAGCGCGCTGTCGCGGCTCACCACACTCGTACCCGGGGACTCGGTGTTGATGGGGCTGGGAATCCGGAGCGCGGGAGCACGCTGCGGCCAGACGCGCACTCTGCCTCCCATATCACCCACGGCGAGCCGTCCGTCGGGAGCGTAGGCGACCGACTGGGCCGGTTCACTCGCCGGGACCGTGGGCTTCTGGGCCGACAGACTGTAGAGGTCGCTGCCGGTCGCCACCGTCTCCCGCAGCAGGGCACCGCCCTCGCTCCCGTTGTTCGCGGCGGCCAGCCGCTCACCGTCCGGGCGGAACGCCAGCGAGGGCAGGTCGCCCTGGGATTCCCACGTGCCGTCCCAGATGTCTTTGGGCTTCACGCGTGTGAGCCGACGGCCGCCCTCGACGGTCCACCAGGTCAGCGTCCCCTTCCCGCCGGTCGCGACCACCAGGTCCCTCTTCGGGTGGACGGCGACCGCCAGTACCGAGGGAGCCGTTCCGACGCTCAGTTGCCTCGGGTCCGCCGTGCGACGCACATCCCACAGCCGTACCTGCGCGGACTGCGCCGCCGCCTTGCCGTTGACTCCGTTGCCCGTGACGAGCAGACCGTCACGGCGGAACGCCAGCGAGAACAGCGGGGCGGGAGCCACCGAGAGATCAGCCCGCAGCGACGGCGACGACGGCCTGGACACGTCCCACAGCCGTAACCGCCCGCCCTCCCCGCCCGCCGCCAGCGTGCGACCGTCCGGGGAGAACGTCACCGTGTACGTCACGCCCTCGGGAATGTCCCGCACGGCCAGGCGCTCGGGCCGCCGGACATCGGCGACGTTCCACAGGACGAGTTCCGTGGCCGACTGGGCCGCCAGCAGCCGTGTGCGCGGATGGAAGGTGAGGACGGCGCCGCGCTTCAGCGTGAACGCCGCGCCCTTCACCGGCACGTTCCGACGGGAGACGTCCCACAACTGCACCCGCCCACCACGCTGACCGGTCGCCAGCACGTCTCCGTCCCGGCTGAACGCGATGTTGAGCACCGGTTCGCGGTGTCCGGCGGACACCTGGACAGGAGTCTGCGTCAGATAGGCCGTGTAGAGGCTCGATCTGCTGGCAGGCGTCCGCGCCGCCCGGTAGGCCGCCAGACTGATCTGCAGGGCGGTCTGCGGATCACGCTCACGCATGGCGTCCGCCTGCGCCGCCAACTGGTCCGCGAGCAGGACGGTCGCGCGGTCCTCCGCGTCCTGCTGTGCACCCCGGGCCAGCACGGCGAGCCCCGTCGCGAGGAGAGCCAGCACGGTCATCACCGAGACGACGGTCCGGCGAAGGGCCCGTGTACGGCGCTCCGCACGGCCACTCGTACGGAGGAAGTCCCGCTCGACGGGCCGCATGGGCAGCGTGCCGCCGACCCCGGCGAGCTGCGCGCGTGCCGACGCCAGCTGATCGCCCCGGTACAGGCCGCTCTGCGGACGCCCCGCCTCGTGCCAGCCCTCGGCCGCGTCCCCCAGCCTTCGGCGCGCGAGCAGCCCGGCCCGATCCATCTCGATCCACTCCCGCAGCCGCGGCCAGGCCGTGAGCAGCGAGTCGTGGCACAGCTGCACCTCGTCCCGGTCGACCACGACGAGCCTGGCAGCGGCCAACCGTCCGAGCAGATCGGCGACTTCGGCGAGATCCGAGGCCGGAACGCGGCGACGGACCGCACGTCCACCGTCGTCGACCACCAGCACCATGCGCAACAGCAGGTCCCGCAACCGGCCCTGGTCGTCGGCACCGAGCGCGTCATGGACCTCGTCCGCGGTCCGTGCGACAGAGGTGCGGATCCCGCCCGCGGCCTGGTACGCGCCGAAGGTCAGCGTGGTGCCGCGGCGTCCGGCCCAGGTCTGTCGCAGGGAGTGGGCGAGGAACGGCAGCGCGACCGCGTCGCTCTCGGCAGCCCGCTCCTGACGCAGGTCACGCAGGATCTGGTCGGACAGCCCGTCCTCAAGAAGCAGACCGGCATGCTCGGCGGGCCGCTCGACCGCGGCGCGCAGTTCGCTGTCGGACATCGTCGCGACAGTGAACTGCCCGGACCTGATGATCCGGGCGAGCCGTACGTCGTTCAGACCCAGGTCGTAGAAGTCGGCGCGCAGACCGAGCACGATACGGGGCCCGTCGGCCCCTGCCCCTGCCAGGGCGCTGACGAACAGCTCACGCTCCTCCACGTCCTGGCACTGGGTGAAGATCTCCTCCAGCTGGTCGATCACCAGCACACCCGGCCCGCCCCCGGCGAACCGCCCGGCACCCAGTTCGCCCGCCACCTCCCCGAACGGGCGACCCACCGCCACTGCCCAGCTCTCCACCAGTGTCCGAAACGGGCGCGCGCCGGGCCCCGGGAGCAACAGCACCCCTTCGCCCTCCAGACCCGCCACGAGCCCGGCCCTGAGCAGGGAGGACTTACCGACCCCCGATGCCCCCACCAGAACGACCGGCCCCGCGTACGGTTGCGCGGTCACCCGGTCCACCAGCGAGCGCGTCAACTCTTCCCGCCCGAAGAAGACAGGGCGCTGCTCCGGCAGGAACGGCAGCATTCCGGGGTAGGGGCACGGTCCGCCACCGCGTTCGGGCTCCGGTTCCGCCGTGACCGCCTGGACGCGTCTGCCGGGATTGCGGGCGAGGACAAGGTCCGAGGCCCGGCCGACACCGTCCGAGTGCGGGCGCGCGGCAGTGCCCTGAAAGCGGTGATCGAGAATCCGGTAGAGGTCGAGCAGGGTGAACCAGGCGGGCCCGCCCGGATCGCCTTCGGCGAGAAGACGTATCAACTCCCCACTGAAGAGTGTGTGTTCGTGTCCCACGGGTGCGAAGGAGGCGGCGTAGCGCGTCGCCGAGGCAAGCAGGAAGCTTCCCTCGGGGCGGGCCGAGGTGAGGACGTCGCGATACGACTCCTGCGGAGCGGCCTGCGCGAGGCCGGAGAAGCAGCAGTCGAGGACGACGACCGTGCTTGCCGCGGCCTCGCCGAGTCGCTTGCCGATCTGGTCGTAGGGCACGGCGGGAACGGTGTCGTCGGCGCAGGACGTGCTCGATGTGGCGAGATACAGCTGCCGCCCGGGGCCGATCAGCCCGTGGCCGATGAAGTAGAAGAGAACAGCCCCGCCCTCGGACGCGTCGATGGCCGACTGTACGGCGGCGAGCACCTCGGTCGGGCTCGCCGGGTCGATGATCTCGGTGACTCTGTCCGCCATGCCGCAGTTCTCCCGCAGCACCGAGGCGACTGCGCGCGCCGACCGCGCGGCACCGGGCAGATCCGACAGCGCCGCGCGGCCGTCCAGGCCGTCCAGGCCGTAGCGGCCGGTGCCCACCACCACCGCGTGGCAGTTGGCCCCGCCCAAGTCCCCCGCCCGGTCAGCCACGCTGGTCCGGCCCCGCAGTGTCCGGCCCCGCAGTGTCCGGCTGCTCTCCACGCTCGTCGGCAGGAGCCACTGGCTGCGCGAGCGTCCGCGCCACCTGTTGCGCGAGGTCCCCGGTCGCCTCGGCCGTCAGTCCGCGCACCCGCTCGGAGGTGACCGTGACCTGGGTACCGTCCGGCCGGGTGATCGTCACGGTCTGATTGCCCCTTCTGCTCTGCAGCCAGGCGACAACGGCCGCGGCCAGCGCGGCACTGAGGCCCCCCGGTGCCAGGAGCACAGGGATGAGCTCGGCCACACCACCACTCATACTGCCCGGCTCAGGAGCCCCTGCCGTTCCCCGGCCGACGGCCTGCCGTAACCCGGGGTCGAGCCGCAGCCACCGCCGCAGGTCATCCGTCTCGGCTGGGCTGTCGGCCCTCAACGCGACCTTCACGTCCCCTCCAGACACGGGCGGTTCACTGGGACCGCCTGAGCGTATCCGCCGCCCACGAAGGACAACCAGGGCAATGCAGGCCATCCACGTCGCGCGGGGACGGCCTGCGACACACCTCTCCCGCCCGGCCGCCTCCTCGCCGTACACCCCGTGGCCGTCCCGGTTCCAGAGGGTGTCGTGAGGGCGACGGCGGCCGACCGCCCCGCGTGCGCGGGGGATCACTTGTCCGTGGCAGCCGGTGTGCCTTCGTAGCCGGAGGAGACGGCGAGAAGGCGGGAGACATCGGCCTGGAGTTCCTCACCGGTGAACTCCACCGCTCGCCCGACCCCTCCGGCATCGTGCTCACCGTGCTGGCCGCCCTGTCCGGCATGGAACGCGAGTACGTCCGCGACCGGACCCCGGAAGGCCACGCGTCCGCCCGCAAACGCGGCAAGACCATAGGCGGAGCGGGCGTCACCGTCCACCGCATGCATTCCAGGGCCGTCCACCTGCGCGACATGGCCCCCGGCTCGTCATCACCACCGGCAGGAGGAAGAGAAGCACCCCCTCGCCCACGACCGTCATGCGCATGCTGCGCGAGCACGACGAGCAGACCATCGTGCCGTTCGCGTCGTAGGCCATGGGCTGCCCTCGCCTTGGGTGAGGGGCAAGATCGTCCTCATGACCGCTGAACGGAAATTCGCCGATGCCCCAACCCTGACCCCGGTGATGCGGGAGGTCTTCGGCACCGACCGCCGCATCGCCGCCGTCGACCGCCTGCTCAACGGCAGCAAGAAGGGCGTCTACCGTGTCACGCTGGACGACGCCACGAGCACGATCGTCTATGTCTGGAACGCCGACGAGGACTACTGGCACGGGCTGCTTCCGGACGGTCACGACGACCCGTCGAACCCGTTCGCCCACGCCTCCGGCATCGAGTCCTTCGAGGGAGCCACCCGTCGGCTGGAAGCGATAGGAGTTCGTTCACCACGGCTGTTGCTCGCCGACCGCAGCGGGAATCTCTACCCGGCCGACATCGCCGTCGCGGAGGACGTCCGCGGCGGAACGCTGGAGGCACTGCTGGAACGTGATCCGGACGCCGGCCGGCGAACGCTCGCGCAGCTCGCAGACATGCTGCGGCGCATGCACGCCTACCGCGCGCCAGCGTTCGGGCGGGTGGCGTGGATCGATGGTGGGGGTGCGCCGCCGGACATGACCTGCGAGCAGGCCTATCTGGAGCGCACGCTGGTGAACATTGCCACTGCCGTGCCTCGTGACGTCCGCGCGGCCGAAGGCGAGGCGATGCTGGAGGAGAAGCTCCGCACGCTGCACGCCGCACTCGAACCGCGCGCGGAGCTGGGCGTGGTCCATGGCGAGCTCAGCGCGGAACACACCCTCGTCGGGCCGGACGGGGAGCCCGTCATCATCGACATCGAGGGCTTGACGTACACCGACATCGAGGTGGACCACTGCTGGATGCGGATGCGCTTCGGCCCGCACTACGAGGCACTCCGCAACCCGGACCTCGACCTGCGGCGCGTCAGGTACTACCAGTACGTCATGCACCTGGACTTGGTCGGTGGCCCGCTTCGCATCGCCGAGGGCGACTTCCCGAACCGTAAGTGGATGCTCGACGTCGCGGACTTCCATCTACGGAAGGCGCTCGCCTACGAGGCATGAGCCAGCCGCAGGTCTTCGGCCGATCGCGGTTTCACGCCGGCTCGGTGGGAAACCGCGCTCCGGGACCAGGTCCAGCCTGGTGGCGATGACGTCCTTGAGGTGAGGACCACGTGCCAGTCGCTGAAGCGGCGTATCGTGCGCGTGATCAGGGGGCTGACGGTGGTCAGGCCGCCGCGTATACGCCCGCACTTGGGGAGCCGCGCCCTGTGCCGTGCCCGCGGGATCGTCGCTTGATCGCTCCGGCCCTCCGCCGCTGGGCCAAAGGCCCTGCCACCCCCCCGATGGGCCGCTTCGCAGAGGGGGAGGCAGGTCCGTCCTCACCTCCATACAAGGGATGACGTCCGCGTGCACGGCCGACGCCGCCCGACCAGGCGTTCCGGGGAGATGCTCAGCGTCGAATCGCCTCGCACCACCCCACCCCCCCGACGGGATCTTCCCGTGTGTGAACGGTCAGGACCGCGGGGAGGCGTTCTGCGGGGCGTGGTGCTGGAGGGTGACCTCAGGGTTGGTCTTGCCGGGGCGGTCGAGGAGCGGTGCGTGCTTGCCGTGCAGCTGCTGGTCGAAGAAGGCACCGACGTAGTCGCGGGTGATTTCCGCCGCACGCTTGCCGGGCAGCCCCTCGGGGTCGTCCGCGCCCAGCTGCCCGGCCAGTGGGGCCAGGTCGGTGAAGGACATGTGCTCGGCTCCGGTGAGCGTGGCCCAGCGCTTCCAGCCCTCAAGCTGATTCCAGGCTGTGTCCCAGGTGGTGTCGTTGCCAGGGCTGCGGTCGGCCTTGGTGCCCAGCATCATGAAGGGGCGCCCCGAAAGGCTGGTGCTCTTCCCCGCGTTGATGAACGGGCCGTCCATGTTGACTCCGGCGCGCACCCGCGAGTCCTTCTCCATCGTGGCGGCGGTACTGGCGCCGCCCAGGGAGTGTCCGGCCATCCCGACCTTGTTCTTGTCGACCATGCCGGAGTGCTTCCAGGGCGAGCTGCGCGACAGGAGTCGGTCCAGGGTGAAGGTGATGTCCTTGGCCCGGCCCTCGGCGGCGGGCTGGAAGGTGGTGGGACCGACCTTTCCGCACGCCGCGCACGGCAGGATGCCCTTGCCGGGGAAGGAGACTCCGGCCGCCTCGTAGGCGTGGTCCACGACGGCGACGACGTTGCCGCGGCTGGTGAGGTCCTCGGCCAGCCCGGTGAGCGTGGCGCCCGGGGTCTTGAAGCCGGGGGAGAGGACGACCAGCGGGAACTTCCCCGATGCGGCCCTGGCGCCGGTGCGGGCGTGGGTCTTCGTGCCGGCGAGCGTCTTGGCGGGCACCTCCAGTCCCATTTCCTCCAGGAAGGCCTGGGCACCCTTGGCGCTCATGTACGGGGCCGTCTTGCCGGTCTTCTTGTGGGCCGGGTAATACATCGAGACCATCAGCTCCCGGTGGCCCGCCTTGGGCACCCACGGGTCACGGCGGTCCTTGTCAACGAGATGAAGCGAGTCGCGCCCCACGGTGTAGGGGCCCGTCGGGTCCGCCAGCGTGAGTCCGGGCTCCTGGCTCTTCGCCGTGCTGGCGGGCGACGACGCGGCCGGAGCCGCGGCGGCGGCATCCTGCGCCCCGCAGGCACTCAGCGTGGTCGCCCCGGCGGCGACGGCTCCGGCAAGAAGTATCGAGAATGCCCCTCGGCTGCGCACTGGCATTTCCATCACCTTTTCTGTGGCATCGATTTCTGATTTCCGAGAAAAACGTAAGAAATATGCCGTGGAGAAGAATCACCCCCCAGAGCCAACTTCACCGGTAGCTCTTGAGAGCCAGATGCCGTGCCGGTCCCACCACGGGGGCCACGAGGACCCGGCCGACGGCCTACAGGCGGGCGAAGGAGCCGCCGCACGGCTCCGGGCCGGTGCCGCACAGGACGGCGACCGGGGCGACAACTCGCTCCGCGGTGTCCGTGAGCGGCGCCGGTATCCGCCGATCAGCCCCCGTGGACCCGGCGGTCGGTTCGGTTCCGTCGGCCTCCACGGCCCGCAGTCGGCCGAAGGCGCTGAGCACCGTGTCCGGCATCATCGGGGCCAGCGGCACACCGGGTTCTGGAACGTGGACGCTCCTGTCAGCGCGCGCACGACTCGGCGTCGACGCCCTGGCGCCTACCGGCCGCGGGCAAGGGACGTGCCGAACGGCGGGTCCTGATCGTCCGGGCCCACGTCCTGCCCGGCTGCCCGGTACGCGCTCGGCGGGCGGCCCAGCAGGGTACGGAAAGCGGTGGTGAACGCCGCCGGGCTGGCGTAGCCGAGGCCAGCCGCGATCCGGGTGACCGGCGCACCTGCGGCCACGTGCCGCAGGGAGTGCACGATGCAGGCCCGTTGCCTCCACTGCGCGAAGCCCAGCCCGGTGGAGTCGCGGAACCGCCGGCCCAGGGTGCGTTCGCTGACGTCCAGCGCGGCGGCCCAACGGGCGGGCGGATCGTGGACGTCCGGGCTGCGCAGGAACGCGGCACACAACCGCCGAAGTGCCGGATCGGCGGGCAACGGGATGTCCAGGGGCAGCGGCGCCAGGCCGGCCAGTTCGTGCAGGAGCAGGCCGACCAGGGCCGCGTCGCGGCCGTGCTCCGGGTAGAGCGGCTCCATGCCGACGGCCGCCAGAAGGAGTTCGCGCAGCAGCGCGGAGACCTCGACGACCCGGCAGCGGACGGGGAACCACGGCACGGCAGCGGGCTCGATGTAGAGGCTGCGGGTACTGACCCCGGGCATGGAGACCTGGTGCCAGGTCCCGGCCGGGATCAGCACCGCGCGATCCGGGGGCACCGTCCACGTACCCTCCGCCGTCGCCAGCTCCATGACGCCCGTCGCGGCGTACAGCACCTGGACCCGGCGGTGCACGTGGTACGGCAGCAGGTGGCCGGGCGGGTAATCGGTGCCGATGGCCAGGACGGCACGGCCGAGGCCATCGACCTCGTCGATACGGACATTGCGCACGCCACCAGACTAAGGGCTGTCCTGTCGGATCGGCGAAAGAACATGGCGATCATTCGATTGCCAGCCACACCGCTCGATCCGTAGCGTCGCAGCCGTGCAGACCTCGTATCTCCTGCTTCTCCTGTTCGGCTGCCTGACCGGGATCACCACAGTGCTCTTCGGCTTCGGTGGCGGCTTCGTCACCGTTCCCGTCGTCTACGGCCTCTGGAGCACCACGGCCCACCCCGGCGCCGACGCGATGCACGTGGCCGTGGCGACATCGACGGCGGTCATGGCCGTCAACTCGGTCTTCGCGACCCTCACGCAGTGGCACCAGGGCCGGCTGCGCCGGGAGTACCTCTGGCCGATGGCCGCATTCGTACTGGTCGGCGCGGTGGCCGGATCGTTCGCGGCGACGCGGATCAGCGAAACCACGCTACGGGTACTGTTCGCCGCCTACCTGCTGGCGACGATCGCCGACAGCCTGCTGCGCAAGGGCTTCCTGTCCGCCCCGCAGACCCGGGAACCACGCCCGCTGGGCCGTCCGGCCAGGACGCTGGGCGGAGTCGCGATCGGTTCTGTCGCCGCCTGCCTGGGCGTCGGCGGGAGCGTCATGACCGTACCCCTGCTGCGCCGCCGCGGCCTGCCGATGGCCGAGGCGACAGCGATGGCCAATCCGCTCAGCGTGCCCGTCGCCGTGGTCGGCACCGTCGTCTACGCCCTCGCTGCCCCCGCCCTGCACGCCCAGGTCGGCCGCCTCGGCTCCATCGACCTGCTCGCCTGCACCGCGCTGCTCGCCGGATCGCTGCCCACCATCGCCCTCGCCCGTCGCGCCGCGGCCCGCGTCACGGACCGGGTGCACTCCGTCGCCTACGTCGCCCTGCTGGTGATCGTCCTGCTCGTCATGGTGATCTGAACGGCAGGGCGCGGTGACCCGTTCCGGCCTGCGCGGCGTGGTCACGGACAAGCCCGCAGGTCCTCTCGCGGGCCGGGGCGGCGCCGCTGAACCGGGTGGTGATGCCGAGGCGCGGTCTGCGCGCGCGGACCGTCGGGCGGGTGGGCGGCGAGCCGCTTCTCACCGCGGGAAGCGCCGCGGCAGCCGGTCCAGAGCCTCTGGACGCGATGCTGCGCGGTATGAGGGTGCCAGGTCTCGTGGCTGCCCGGCAGAAGGGGTTCGTCCCCGGCGTCACGGCCGCGGGCGCCCGCCCGCCGCACCCCGGGTCGTCGCACCCACCGCCGGGTACGGTACGAAGTCCGGTGTGAACGATCAGACCCAGCCCGCGACTGTGCGCGTGTTCATCGCGCTCGCCCCGCCCGACCACGCCAAAGAAGAACTGGCCCGGGAACTGCGCCCCGCCTACGGCACGCACCCCTCGATGCGGTGGAACCGTATCGAGGACTGGCACATCACCCTGGCCTTCCTCGGAGAGCTCCCGGCCGGGGCGGTTCCGCTGCTGCGCCCGCCTCTCGCTGACCTCGCGGCGGCCCACCAGCCGCTCCGCCTGGCACTGCGTGGCAGCGGTAACTTCGACGACCGGGTGCTCTGGAGCGGAATCGACGGAGACCTGGACGGACTGCACATCCTCGCCGCCGAGGTGCGTACCGCCGTCAGGAAATGCGGTGTCGCCTTCGAGGAACGGCCCCTGCGCCCCCATCTGACGCTGGCCCGTGCCCGCCGAGGGGACCTGTCCTCGGCGGGAGAGATCGCCGAAGGGCTCGCCGGATTCGCCGGTCGTCCATGGAACGCCGAACGTCTGCACCTGGTGGGGAGCAACGCCGGCCGCAGCCGGGGCCCGATCCACTACCGCGACATCGAGGCCTGGACGCTCGGTGCCGGGAGCCCGCCGGAGCCTGACGCGCCGGCGGCGGCCCGGGGAGTGACGTGAGCCCCCGGCAGCTCTCGCACGCGTGACGGCACGGTGCGGCTGCCCCTGCCCCTGCCCCTGGCTCGGGCGGCCCCGCCGTCGGCACCCACGCGCTGGCCGCCGGTCGCCGGATGCGCCAGGTAGGCCGACGACACCGAACGTTTCCGGTTCGTGTACTGGATCAGCGCCCTCGCACGGCTGCCCCCGCCCTCATGCGCGGGCGCCGTCGTCCTCTGACCATCGGGAGCGCAGCAGTTTCTTGTCCGGCTTGCCAGCGTCGGTGAGCGGCAGTGTGCCGGTGAAATCGATGTGGTCGGGCTCGTACATCGGGCCCCGGCCTTCGCGTACCCAGTCCCGCAGGTCGTCGGCGGTGACGTCCAGGCGGGGGTCGGGGACGACGGTGGCGTGGACGCGCTCGAAACCGCCCTCGCCCCTGACGCCGTAGACGGCGCTCTGGCGCACGGCGGGGTGGGAGTTGAGGAAGTCCTCCAGCTCGGTGGTGTACACGTGCCCGCCGACCACCGCGATCATGTCCTTGATCCGGTCGACGACGCTCAGATAGCCGTGTTCGTCCAGGCGGCCGAGGTCACCGGTGTGCACCCAGCCGTTCCGCAGCACGCGCGCGGTCAGCTCCGGGTTCTTCCAGTAGCCCTCCATGGCTCCGTCGGAGCGGACGCAGATCTCCCCGACCTCGCCGGTCGCCCGTACACGGCCGTTCTCGTCGCGGATCTCGACCTCGACCCCGGGCACCGGGCGCCCGGCGGTGCGCAGGACGTCGAGCCGGTCCGGGTCGTGCTCGGCCGCCGGGAGCACGCTGACGGCCCCCGCCTCGAACTGGCCGTACCCCTGCTGGAGAACGGGGCCGAAGCGGCGCACCGCCGCGGCGATGCGGACCGGGGAGGAGGGGGTGCCGCCGTAGGTGATCCGGCGGAGGCTGGACGTGTCGGTGTGTTCGGCGTCCGGGTGGTCGAGGACCTGGTAGAGCAGCGGGGGCAGCATCATCGTGTCGGTGATCCGCTCGCGTTCGATCGTGGCGAGGACGTCGGCCGGATCGAAGGAGTAGTGGAGGACGACCGTGCCGCCTGCGGAGAGGGTGCCGTCGGCGATGAACCCGGCGGCATGGGACAGCGGCGTGCACACCAGATCCCGCCGTCCCGTCCCGCTGAACAGCTCTCGCGTCCGCGCGATCCCCTCCTGCATCCTGGCGAACGTGCTCCGGACCCCCTTCGGGTGACCGGTCGTGCCCCCCGAGTGCCGGATGAAGCACAGGTCATCGGGGCGCGCGGCGCTGGGGACCGGACTGTCGGGTTCGTCGGCGGCGAGGGCGAGCAGGTCCTCGCCCAGGTCCCCGGCCCTCTCCGGGCCTCCATCGGCTTCTGGGCAGGTTCCGAGCAGCAGGACGTGCCCGATCGGTGGAACCCTCCGCACCAGTTCGCCAGCACGGTCGGCCAAGCGCGGGTCGACGACGAACGCGTAGGTGTCGACATCGGCCATCATCAGCGCCTGCACGTCGGTTGCCAGCCGGCTGTACAGGTGGTTGAAGTGCGCGCCCAGCAGATTGACCGCGTACCGAACGGCGACCGTCTCCGGGAGGTTCCCGCACAGCAGCGTCACGGTCCTCCCCGGCCCCACCCCGCGCTCCCGCAGCACCCTCGCCAACCGGTACACCAGGGAACGGAACCCGGCGGCGGTGAACCTCTTCCCGGCACCCACGAGCACCGGATGGTCCGGTGCGTCGGAAAGGCCGTCGAGGATGATCTCGACGTAGTTGCGGAAGCCGGGCGACACGGACAAGGAGAATTCCCTTCTGGGTACGGAACGACGCCCCGCCGCATGCGCGGATAGGCCGGGACTCCCCACCTTGATCGGGCGGGGCCCGAATGTCCACGGGGAAGGTGTCCTGGCCCGTTCACGGCTGCCGTTCGGCGTACGTGCCGCTCCGGCCGACGACCTGGCCGCAACGGACCGGCGCCCATCAGTCCGCTCCGGAGTACGGGGCGGACACCGCACGGCCGACGGCGGCGAGGACACTGCCCACGAGCAGCAGCACGGTGCGGCCCCGGGCGCCGTCGAGTGCCCGGAGCGTGGTGTACGAGACGACGGCGGTGAACCGTTCTTCCGGCGCAGGCCGGTTCCGCGCGATCCGGGAACACCTGCGCAGACGCGGCACCCGAGCCGTGGTCCCGGTTCCGGCGGACCAGCGAGGCGACCGGCTGCGACGGGGCAGCCGCGGAGACAGACGTCGTCCTTCGACCGCGGGATCTGCAAGCGGCGCGACCCTGTCGAGGAGGGATCAGCCGCCTGGAACAGTGGTGCGGGACCGCCATCCGCCATGAGAAGTCCGCGGTCATCTGCCTGGCCGGACTCCCCAAGGCGGGCATCTTCCGCCAGTCCGCCCGCCGATCCAGACGAAACGCCTAGGACTTCAGTCCTCGGCCCAGGCCAACCCGGGATCGTCCGCACGCCCGATGCCGCCTTCTGGACGCGCGAGCCACCATGCTGGTGGAGACCTGAGAAGAGGAGCGCGTCATGTCGTACCCGGAATACCTCGCATACCCCGAAGCCCGCTACCACGGAAGCAAGGGCGAGGTGAACGCGGCCTTCCGCCCGGCCGACAGCCCACCGGACGTCTCCTCACCCGGCGGGGCCACCCACTACCTCGCCACCAGCGAGCTGACCGGAGGCGAATTCGGTTTGTACAAGGGCGAGCTGGGCGCTCGGTCCGCCGGGGCCAAGACCCACTTCCACAAGGCGATGTCGGAGTCCTTCTACATTCTCTCCGGCGAACTGGAGCTGTACAACGGCGAGAAGTGGGTCACCGGCCGCGCGGGTGACTTCCTGTACGTACCGGTCGGCGGACTGCACGCCTTCAAGAACGTGACCGACGAGCCCATGTCCATGCTCATGCTCTTCTCCCCAGGCGCCCCACGCGAGGAGTACTTCGAGCAGGTCGCGGAGATGACGCGGCGCGGCGGCGACGAGCTGAAGCAGTTCCGCATCCGGCACGACAGCTACTTCCTGGAAGACTTCGAGCTCGGGGAGGAGTAGTCCGGGGATGCTGCGGCCATGCCGCTCCCTCACGCGATGACCTCCGGGCCGGGCCCGGCCTGTACCGGCGCGCCAACGGTGTCGGCATGCCGCTGCTCCCGGGGCAGAAGCCGCTCGGCCCAGTCGGCGTACTCCGCCGGTCCGGACGCTGAGTCCCGAAGCCGCCGCCAGGGGAGACCGGGCCGCGGACACCACCGAGGACCCGCCACGCGGCCGCTGGAACGGCGGCCGACGGCCGGGCCGGTGATGTCCCGCATCACGCGCGCGGATGCCTGACCGGCCGTCCTCCTCCGAGTTTCATCCGGGGCAGAACTGATTTGTTCCCAGCACGACACCCCGATACCTTCCGGTCCATGCCTGCCCAGAATCCGCTGCCCATCACGCTCACCGGCCGCCACGTACGCCTTGAGCCGCTCACGGTGAACCATCTCGGCGAACTCTTCGAAGCGGGAGGCGCTGACGAGGAGGTGTGGCGGTGGCAGGGCGGGCCCGCGCCACAGACACAGGCGGAACTGGGCGGCATGCTTGCCACGCTGCTCAAGGACGCCGAACAGGGGGTATATGTTCCCTTCGCGGTCATCCATCGTGCGACCGGCCAGGCCATCGGCTGGACCACGTACATGGCCATCAACGTGGCCGACGAATCGCTGGAGATCGGCTGGACGTGGTACGGGCGCGCGTACTGGCGCACCGCCGTCAACACCGAGTCGAAGCTGCTTCTGCTCACCCACGCCTTCGAAGAACTGGGTATGGGGCGCGTGCAGTTGAAGACCGATCACCTCAACCACCGCTCACAAGCAGCGATCGCACGCATCGGGGCGCGCCGCGAGGGCGTCCTGCGCCGTCACCGCCGACGCCCGGACGGCACCTGGCGGGACACGGTGTACTTCTCGATCCTCGCGGACGAGTGGCCTGCGGCCAAGGAACGTCTGGCTGCTCGCCTGGGAGAACCGGACCATGCGGAATAGCGGCGCGACCGTCGGCGTGACGCGGGTGATGGGGCAGCTTCCGCTCTCGTCTGCGCGGTGGCGGGGAGCGCCATAAATGATCTCTATGGGAACTGTGGCGGCGGTACGCCGGTATCCGGTGAAGTCCATGCTCGGCGAGGATCTGGCTTCCGTGATGGTGACGCACGCAGGACTGTCCGGAGACCGGTCGTACGCCGTCATCGATGAGACGGGCGCGATCGGGAGTGCCAAACACCCCCGTAAGTGGGGACCGTTGCTCGCATGCCGAAGCCGGTTGGCCGATGGCGCTGTCGCGGTCGAGCTGCCTGACGGAGTGATCCGCACGATCGGAGATCCTGATCTGGATGCCCGGCTGACCACGCTGCTGGGCCGCCCGGTATCCGTCTCGGCGAGCGCGCCGGCTCACAGCACGCTGGAGCGTGCGGTCCCCGCGTACGAGGGTGGTGTCCCGGATGCCGTGCGTTCCGCGTCGTTCGTGGACGACACCGGGGAGAGGATCACCGTCGGCAAGGTCGCGTCGGGGACCTTCTTCGACTTCGGCCGGGTTCACCTCATCACCACGTCCTCGCTGAGAAGGCTCCGATCCGTCTACCCCGTCGGCGACTTCGATCCGCGCCGTTTCCGGCCGAACCTGGTCGTCGACACCGGCGATGGGCCGCCTTTCGCGGAGGATGGCTGGCAGGACGGGCAGCTGAGGGTGGGCGAGGCCCTGTTTCGTGTGCTGGTGCCCACACCCCGCTGCGTGGTACCCGCGCTCGGCCATGACGAGCTGAGAGCCGACCCCGGCATCATGCGTGCGATCGCCCGCGAACACCGGGTCGCGGTCTTCGATGTGGGGCGTCTGGCATGCCTGGGGGTGTACCTGGAGGTCCTCGAACCCGGGACGGTCCACTTGGGCGACGCGATCACGTGAGTGACGGGGGCGCGGTCGCTCTCGCACCATGCCGTCCCGCACCGCTGCGCCCGGTCGACGTCCGGGTGACTCGGTGCGGGAACGGCGATGGAGCCGTCCGGCTCAGGAGCGCCGCGGCCTCAGCCGCAGTTGCAGCATCGCTTCGAACCGTGCCTCCGGATCGTCGAGATCGATGTCCGCGACCACGGCCAGCCGCTTGAGCCGGTAGCGGAAGGTGTTGGGGTGGACGTGTACGGCGGCAGCGGCGGCGGACACGTCGCCGAAGGTGCTCAGCCAGGCGTCCAGGGTTTCGGTGAGGGCCGTGTTGTGCTTGGCGTCGTAGGCGAGCAGCCGTATGACGGGGCCGTCCGGCAGATCGTCCTCGGCGGCCATCCGGTCCGTCAGCTCCTCCAGCAGCGAGGCGGCGTAGACGTCCGACAGCCGGGCGGCCCTGCGCCGGGTGCGGCCGGAGCCGAGGACCCGCAGCGCGCGGTCCGCGTCGGCGCGCGAGCGGCGCAGCTCCACCGGGCGGGCGGCGAGCCGGCCGACCCCGATGACGGCGGGCACCCGGCCGCCGATCCGGCCGAGGAACGCCTCGGCGACCCGCAGTCCCTGCTCGTCCGAACTGGTGGGCAGGACCGCGTAGGTGACCTGGCCGAGGGCCGCCGCGGCGGTGCGGGGGTGGATCGCGGCCAGGTGGAGGGCGAGCGCCTCGGCGGCGCGGTGGCCCGCGGCCACCCGGTCGGGCTCGTACTGCTCGCCGGTCACCGCGAGCGCCAGTACGCAGGCGGGCTGCGCGGAAAGGCCGAGGCGGACGGCGGCCTGCGACGCGTGCGTGCCGCCCTCCAGGACGGTGGCGAGCAGATCGGCACGCAGCCGGCGTTCGGCGTCCGCACTGGTGCGGCGGCGCAGCAGATGCAGGGCGGCCACCTTCGCCGCCTCATGGAGGGCCTGGGTCCGGTCCGCGCTCAGCGGTCCGTCGACCACGACCCAGATCGAGCCGAGGATCTCACCCCCGGCACGGACGGCGATCGCGACCCGGGGCTTGTCCGCGATGTTGTCCACATAGACGGGTTCCTCCTTGCGGTACAGGGCCTGGAAGGCGCCGAGTTCCTCCAGGGCGCGCAGCTTGGCGGCGGGCACCTGGCGGTCCAGTACGGTCGCGATCCGGTCGCGGTCGGCCTCGTCCTGCCGGCTGGAGAAGGCCAGCACCCGGCCGCCGCGGTCCTCCACGGTGACCGGGCCGTCCAGCAGCCCGGCCGTCGCGTTGGCCAGGGCGAACAGATCACCGGCGAGCGGCTCGGCGCCGTCGGCCTCGTCGGGGCCGCCCACCGTGCCCAGTTCGTCGACCGCGAGCAGCGACCGCAGCAGCGCGGCCACCTGCGCCCAGGACGCCCCGGGAGTCAGACCCAGCACGGTCAGGCCGGTGCGGGCCGCCGCCTCGGACACGGGACCGTCCACCGGGACCGGGGAGCGGACCACCACGGCCACCGCGCCGAGTCCGGCGGCCGTGTCGACCAGGGCGGCGACCTGCCCGGCGCCGTACACACCGACGCCGAGCACCACCGCGCCGGGCAGCCTCGCCGGTTCGTCCAGGGGGTCCTGGATCAGCACCCCGGTGACGGTGCGGGCCGGGTCGGCCTCCCCGGCCACCACTTCGATCAGCGTCGACCCGAGGTCGCTGAGGATCCGGCCGAGGACGGCTCGCGGCTGTTCCGTCATCGTCACAAGGTAGGTGATCGGGGATGGTCGGCGGCAGGGGCGGACTGCCAGGGGCCTGTCATCGGCCGATCCATTCCGTTGATTCGGTCACCTCGGCCAGCTGCGCGGGGATCGGGGAGATCCCGATGCCGGGTCCGCGGGGCACGTCGAGATGGCCGTCGCGCAGGGTGAACGGCTCGGTGATGTCGGTCCGGTAGTAGCGGTCGGAGGCGGACGTGTCGCCGGGCAGGGTGAAGCCGGGCAGTGCGGCGAGGGCCACGTTGGCGGCGCGGCCGAGACCGGTCTCCAGCATTCCGCCGCACCAGACGGGGACGCCGTGGGCGGCGCACACGTCGTGGATCCGCCGGGCCTCCAGATAGCCGCCGACCCGCCCCGGCTTGATGTTGACGACCGAGCAGGCGCCCATCGCGAGGGCGTCGGCCGCCGAACGGGCGGACACGATGGACTCGTCCAGGCAGATCGGGGTGCGGACCCGGCGGGCGAGTTCCGCGTGTCCCCGGACGTCCTCCTCGTCCAGGGGCTGTTCGATCAGCAGCAGCCCGTACGGGTCGAGCCGGGCAAGCTGTGCGGCGTCGGCGAGGGTGTACGCGGTGTTGGCGTCCACCTGGAGCTGGACATCGTCGCCGAAGCGTTCCCGGACCGCGCGCACGGGTGCCACGTCCCAGCCGGGTTCGATCTTCAGCTTGATCCGCAGGTAGCCCTCGGCCAGATAGCCGTCGACGGTGTCGAGCAGTGCGGGGACCGAGTCCATGATGCCGACCGACACCCCGGCTGGCACCCGTTCGGCCGTCGCGCCCAGCCACTGGCCCATCGACAGGTCGTGGGAGCGCAGCCAGGCGTCGAGGACCGCCGTCTCCAGCGCGGCCTTGGCCATCCGGTGGCCCTTGAACGCCGCCAGAGCCGGGGCGACCGCCCACGGGTCGAGCGTCGGCAGGGCGGCGAGGGCGGGCACGAAATAGCTGCGCAGCACGTCCGCGGCGCCCGCGGTGTACTCCGAGGAGTACAGCGGATCGGCCATGGTGACGCATTCGCCGTAGCCCTCGTGCTCCTCGGTCTCGACCCTGACCAGCAGGATCTCCCGGGTGGTCATCGTGGCGAACGAGGTCCGGAAGGGCGCGACCAGCGGCATCGCGATCCGGCGCAGTTCCACCCCTGCGAGCTTCATGCCTGACTCTCCTGACGTCTGTCGATCACGTACCAGCCGTCCCGGGTGAATCCGGTGACGGTGTGTCCCTCGGCCATCAACCCGCCGAGCACCTCGCGCAGCGCGTGCCGCCAGGCGCGGGCCAGGGAGGGGTCGGTCCGGCGCAGTTCCTCCGCCTCGGCGGGGATCCGGACCAGGACGGTGTCGCCGTCCTGCCGTCCGACGACGGGGCTGCCGTCGGGTGCGGCGTCCAGCGCCACCACGGTGCGGGCTCCCGCGCCGTCGACGGTGACGATGCGGGGCCTGCCCGCGGCCGATGCGACGGCGCGCTCGCCGGTCAGCTCCCAGCGCACCATGAGCCGGTCCGTCTCGGTCCCGGCGTTCACCTCGTCCTGCATGACCCCGTAGAAGTCGGCCAGGTACTCGCTCGGTTCCGCGCCCAGCTTGGCCAGGTTGAAGTAGGCGTTGCGGCTGATGAGCGGGTCGAAGGTCCAGGTGACGGTGGCGATGGAGCGCTCCAGCGCCCAGGCCCGCTGGTGCTGCTTGATCGCGAAGCCGACGTTGCGGCCCCGGCCGCTGTCGTCCACCCCGGCGATGTGCGAGTGCAGTCCGCTGCTGGCAAGGAAGCCCAGACAGAATCCGGTCATCCGGCCTCCCCGGTCGACACCGACGACATAGCTGCCGGAGTGTGCGAAGACCCTGAGCAGTTCCGGGGTGATCAGCGGACTTCCGGGATCGGGCCGCCAGATCCGGTCCAGTACCCGGCAGGCCTCGTGCATCTCGTCCAGCCCGTGCAGCTCCCGGATGGTGACACCCGCACGCTGCGCGGCCAGCTCCGCGACGGCCGTCGCGTCGTCCGCCTGCGCGCCGTTCACGGTGTCACCCGGCCCAGGGCGTCCGGCGCCCCGCGCAGCAGCGAGGCCACCAGGCTGGCCACGAGTGCCGCGCGGCGGGGCAGTTCGGCGACGACCACGTGCTCGTCGTCCGCGTGCGCTCCGCCGCCCACGGCGCCCAGCCCGTCGAGCGTGGGGGTGCCCACTCCGGCGGTGAGGTTGCCGTCGGAGGCGCCGCCGACCGCCACGCCGCGCAGCGGGCCGAAGCCCAGCTCCGTGTAGTGGCCCCGGGCGAGTGCGAAGAGCCCGGCCGACGCGCTCGTCGGCAGCGGCGGCCGGTCCGGGCCGCCGGAGAAGGTGAGCGAGGCGCCGTCGAGGACCGGCGGGAGGCCGCGCACGGCGCGGTCCACCCGGTCCTGTTCGGCGGCCGTGGCCACGCGTACGTCGACCATCAGCCGGGCCGTGTCCGGCACCGTGTTGCGGGTGGTGCCGGACGAGGCCACGGTCGGTGTCACGGTGGTGCCGGCCGCCGGGTCGGCGAGGGCGGACAGCGCGAGGACCTGGTGGGCGAGTTCGGTGGTGGTGTTGACGCCCTTGTGGGGTTCCAGACCGGCGTGCGCGGCACGACCGGCGACGGTCAGCTCGTAGCCGGACATCCCCTTCCGCGCGGTCTTCAGCGCGCCGTTCTCGCTCGCCTCCAGGACGAGCACAGCGCCGGTCCGCCGGGCCTCCTCCTCGATGAGGGCGCGTGAGGCGGGGGAGCCGATCTCCTCGTCGCCGGTCAGCAGTACCGAGACCCCGTCCAGGTCGTCCAGCACCGAAAGGGCGTGGAACAGCTGCACCACACCGGCCTTCATGTCGAAGCAGCCGGGTCCGGTGAGCCGCCCGCCGGTCACCTCGAAGGGGTGCCGGGCCAGGGAACCCACCGGCCACACCGTGTCGAAGTGGCCGAGCAGCAGCACCCGGTCGCCGGAGCCGAAGCGCCAGCGCAGGGCGGGCCGTCCCGAGCCGTCGACCCACTCGGGTGCCGCACCGGTCAGCCGGGTGCCGATCCCGGCGACGACACGGGCGCAGTCGGCGACGGCGGCCAGGTCATCGCTGGGCGACTCGGTGCGGACCAGCTCCTCGATGTCGGCCAGCAGGCCCGGCAGCCGGGCCTCCAGGGCGGTGGCGATCGCGGTCATGTCAGCCCACCTTGGGGGTGGCCCGGCCACCGTGGTGGAGGTACGGAGTGCCGTCGTCGAGCGTGTAGAACACGACCGGAACCCAGAGCCCGATCCCCGGCCGCCGCACGACGAACACTCCCGGCTCGACGGGGTGCAGCTCGTACTCGTTCTCCGTGTCGGGGGTCAGTGCGGCCAGGGGGCCGGTGATCCGGTCCAGCATCACCAGGCCGCCGTCCCGCTCCACGATCTCCACCCGGTTGGAGAGCCGCTGGTACACGCCGACGTAGTCGGCCGGGTCCACCGCCACCGGTTCGGTCGCGGGCTCGATGGTGGTGCGCATCGTCACCCCGGCCAGATCCTGGACGATCTCCGCGAACACGTCCCGGTAGAGGCTGGAGGTGTCGCCGCCGTTGGTGAGCAGGCAGACCGCCAGCCCGGCCTCGGGCAGGACCCGCAGGTAGGCGTTCTGTCCGATCGTTCCGCCGTCGTGTCCGTACACCGGTTGTCCGTCCCAGGTGTCCAGGAACCAGCCGAGCCCCCAGGCGTTGCCCAGGATGTACGGGTCGGGCAGCTCGACCTGCGGGGTGTGCATGGCGACGACGGACTCCTCCGAGAGCAGCTTGGTGCCGTCCGCGGTGACTCCCTTGCCGAGGTGCAGCCGGGCGAACTCCAGCACCTCGCGCGGCGTGGAGCAGATCAGTCCGGCCGGTCCGGCCGAGCGCATCAGCCCCCATATGGGTGCCTGCGCCGGCGGGCTCCCCAGGTGTCCGATGGCGGCGCGGAAGCGCAGCACCTCCTCCGGCAGGGTCGCGGTGTGCGTCAGGCCGAGCGGCCGGTACAGGCGCTCGCGCATCAGCTCGTCCCACTGGACGCCGGTGACGACCTCCAGCACCCGGCCGAGCAGGGTGAAGCCCGCGTTGCAGTACGACATGGTGGCGCCGAGCGGGTGGTTGGGGGCGGTGTCGCCCAGCAGCGCGACGTACTTCTCCAGGCAGTCGTCGCCCCGCCCGGTGTCGGTGAAGAGATCGCCGTCGATGCCGCTGGTGTGGGTCAGGAGGTGCCGGAGGGTCAGGTTCCGGGTCAGCTCCTCATCGGCCAGCCGCAGTTCGGGGAGTACGGAGACGATGGGGGAGTCCAGGTCGAGCACGCCCTCGTCGACCAGGGCCATGGCCACCGTGGTCGTCCAGACCTTGGAGATCGAGCCGATCTGGAAGAGGGTGTCGGTGGTCGCCCCGATCCCGGCCTCGCTGTTGGCGAGGCCGACGGCGGTCTCGGCGACGATCTCGCCGCGGTGCAGGACCGCGAGGCTGGCCCCGGGGACGCGGTGGCGGGCGGCGAGTTCGGTGAGGCGGGTGGTCCAGCGGGCTGACAGCTCGGTGGTTTCGGTCATGTCGTGCTCCGGTTTCCGTTTCGTTCAGTGGTTGGTGTGCGTGGTGACCCAGTCGACGAGCCTGCGGCAGTAGTCCTTCCGGTGCGAGGGCCGGCCGTCCAGGAGGAAGAGATGGGAACTGCCGGGGTAAACGACCAGCTGGGCTGGTACGTGCCTGGTGCGCAGCGCGTGGAACCACTGTTCGGCCTGGCCGACCGGGCAGGTGTCGTCCGCGCCGCCGTGCAGGACCAGGGTGGGAGCGCGTACGGCGTCGGCGTGGCTGAGCGGCGAGAGCTCCGCCATCCGTGCCGGGTCGCCGATCTCGTGTTCGGCGATCAGATGGCCTTCCTCGGAGGTGCCGGCCATGCTCCTCAGGTCGACCAGGACTCCGCCCGGGACGACGGCGGCGAACAGGTCGGTGCGGGCGGAGAGCCAGCAGCTCAGATAGCCGCCGTAGCTGTAGCCGGTGAGGGCGATCCGTTCCGGGTCGACGAGCCCCTCGTCGACCAGGGCGGCGACCGGTTGCAGGACGTCCTGCTCGTCCGTCTCGCCCCAGGCGCCCACGGCGGCGGTGTAGTACGCCTCGCCGTAGCCGTCGCTGGCGCGGACGTTGAGCGTGAGGACGGTCCAGCCCCGCGAGGCCAGTTCCTGGTGGTAGAGGTGGACCGGGTCGGAGTGCGGGGCCCAGGCGTTGTGCGGACCGCCGTGCACATCGACCAGGAGCGGGCCGCCCGGGGGTGTGCCGTCGGCGCGGGTGATCATGCCGTGCACGACCGTGCCGTCCGCGATGCGGAACTCGCGTTCGGCGACCGGGTGGAGGGCGATCTCCGGCAGCGACCGGGTCATGTGGTCGGTGAGCCACTCGGGCCGGGCTGGCGCCCCGTCGGCCCAGGCGTCCAGATCCAGCAGCACGACCTCGGCGAAGCGCTCCGTGTCGCAGACCACGACCGCCGCCCGCCCCGCCTTGCTGACGACCGAGCAGCCGCTGACCCCGGTGCGGGCGGGCAGCGGAGAGGCGCTGATCCCGTCCGCGCCCACCCGGTACAGCCGTGTCGCGCCCCGGTCGCGGGCGCAGAACACGATGTCGTCGCCGTGGAACTGCGGGAGCGCGCCCGGGTAGGCGGGGCCGCCGCCGCCCATGACATTGCGGTCCAGTGCCGCGCTGAGGGACACCGGCGCGGAGCCGTCCAGCGGCTGGCGCAGCAGCTCCGAGTGGCCGACGCCGAACGAGACACGGCCGACGACGAGCAGCGCGAACCCGTCGGGGAACCAGCACACCGGACCGGCCAGACCGTCGGCGGGCCCGACCCGGCGGGGCCCGGACGCGTTCTCCCCGACCCCTACGACATGGGCGGCCGAGGGGCCGAAGACGGCCCCGTCCGGCGTGGTCTGCGCCGGGTAGGCGAGCTGGGTGCCGTCGGGCGACCAGCTCGGCGGGCCGACGTGCCGGTCGTCGTGCGTGAGCTGAGCGACCTCCCCCGACGCCACCTCCACCACGAACAGCTGGGTCCGGACCGACGCGGTCAGGCCCGCCCCGTCCGCCTTCCAGCCGAGGGCTCCGATGACCACCGGCGCGCTGACCGCGCGATGTGCCTCGGGGGCGGCGAAGGCGATGCGCGACCCGTCAGGGCTCCAGACCGGGACGCCCGCCCCGGCCGGGCAGTCGGCGGGTGTGGTGAGCGGCACGGCCTCCTCCCCGTCGGCGGGCAGCAGATGGAGCTGCCCCGCGCGCAGGAAGGCCAGCCGCGTCCCGTCCGGGGACCAGCGCGGCGCGGTGTCCGCCGGGCCGCGGGTGAGGCGCCGGGCCGGGCCGCCCTCGCCGCGTACCTCCCAGATCGACCGGACCACCCGGTCGTTCCCGGCGTCCTGCGTGGTCAGGGTGTACGCGACACGTTCGCCGTCGGGGGACATCGAGGGATCTGCGGGGATCTCGAACCGGTACAGGTCGTCGATCGTCAGCGGTCGGGTCATGAGGGCTCCTCGGCGGGGGCGAGTTCGGGTACGCAGGAGATGAGTTCGCGGGTCGTCGGATGCTCCGGGTGCGCCAGCACCCGTTCGGCGGGGCCGCATTCGACGAGGCGTCCGCCGTCCATCACGGCGACCTGGTCGCAGAGGTGGCGGACGACCGCGAGATCGTGGGAGATGAAGAGCATGGCGAAGCCCAGTTCACGCTGGAGGCGGCGCAGCAGATTGAGCACCGCACCCTGTACGGAGACGTCCAGGGCCGAGGTGATCTCGTCCGCGATCAGCGCGCCGGGCCGGGCGGCCAGGGCCCTGGCCAGCGCCACGCGCTGGCGCTGGCCGCCGGACAGGGCGTCCGGGGTGAGCGAGGCACGGGAGGGGTCGAGGCCGACGAGCTCCAGGTAGCGCCCCACCTCGGCGTCGCGTGCGGCGCGGCGTTCGCGGCGGGGTGTCCGGTGCCCGGCCGCCCCGTCGGACAGTGCCTCGGCCACGGACGCGCCGACGGTCATGCGTGGGTCGAGCGAGGCGTACGGGTTCTGGAACACCAGCTGCACGGGGCTGCGCCCGCGGTGGCGGGGGGCGTCGCTCCCGTCGACCAGTACGCGTCCCGACCGTGTGGGGGTCAGCCCCACGACGGCCTTGCCGAGGGTCGACTTCCCCGACCCGGACCCGCCCACCAGCCCGGTCACCGTGCCTTCCGGGACCAGCAGGTCGACGTTGTCGACGGCGGTGAAGTGGCCGTAGCGGACCGTGATCCCGCGCAGTTCGAGTGAGCTCATGACGTCGCCTTCGCTGTGTGTGACGTGGCCGCGGCCGGCTCGACCGGGTACCAGCAGGCGACCTGCCGCCCCGGCCCGAGCTCCGTCAGTACGGGGGCGTCCGCGCGGCAGCGTTCCCGGGCGCGTGCGCAGCGCGGGGCGAACGGACACCCGGCGCCGGTCTCCCCGGGTTCCGGCGGCCGGCCGGGGATGGTCGCCAGTTCCTTGCCGGGGTCGCTGGTCATGGTCGGGACCGCCCCGACCAGCGCCCGGGTGTACGGGTGGGCGGCGCCGTCGAGCAGCTCGGTGACCGGGAGGTTCTCCACGATCAGACCCGCGTACATCACCAGGATCCGTTCGCAGACCTGGGCGACGACGGCGAGGTCGTGGGAGATCAGCAGTAGTGCGGCGCCGGACTCCTCGCGGGCCTCGGCGAGCAGGCCGAGGACCTGTCGCTGGACCGCCGTGTCGAGCGCCGTGGTGGGCTCGTCGGCGATGATCAGCTTTGGCTTCCCCATCAGCCCCATCGCGATGACGGCCCGCTGCCGCATCCCGCCGGAGTACTCGTGCGGCCGCTGCCGGGCGCGGCGCTCCGGTGCGGCGATGCGGACGGCGCCGAGCCGGTCGACGGCGCGTGCCGCGGCCTGGGCGCGGCTCGCACCCAGGTGTACCTCGGCCACCTCGGCGAGCTGGCGGCCCACCCGCAGGGCGGGGTTCAGCGAGGCCGTCGGGTCCTGGAAGACCATGGCGAGTTCGGTGCCGAGCCGCGGGTCCGCCCGCAGGTCGTCGCCGTTGAAGCGGAGGGTGCCGGCCGAGACCCGGCCCGGGTGGGGAACCAGGTCCGCGAGGGCCAGCGCGCTCAGGCTCTTGCCGGATCCCGACTCACCGACCAGGCCGACGGCCTCGCCCGCGCCGATGTCCAGCGAGATCCCGCGTACGGCCTGCCGTCCGCCGGGAAACGTCACCCGCAGATCGCGCGCCCGGACCAGGGCCCCGCCGTCGCTGTCGGCGGCCGTCTCCCTGGCCGCCGTCGGCGGCTGCCGCGGCGCCGGCTCCTTCGTCCGCGGCGCCCGTCGGCCACCGGCCTGTGCGAGCACCTCGCCGGCCAGGCCGAACATCAGCCCGGTCAGGATGATGGCCGCGCCGGGGGCCAGAGCGGCCGTCGGGTTCACGAAGATGCGGTTCAGCTGTTCGTTGAGCAGCCGCCCCCAGTCGTACTGCGGTGACTGCACGCCGAGCCCGAGGAAGGAGAGGCCCGAGAAGGCGACCAGGATGCCGCTGGCCGCCTGGGTGGCGAACAGCACCGACGGTTCGGCGATGTTGGGCAGCAGATGACGCACCACCATCCTGAACCGGCCCACACCGAGGATCCGGGCCGCCGCCACGTAGTCGGAGCCCGCGACCGACGCCGTCAGGTTCTGTACCAGCCGCGCCATGGGCGGGACCATGGCGAGCCCCACGGCGAACACGGCTCCGGTGGTGCCCACCCCGAAGACCGTGGCGAGGAAGAGCAGGAACAGCAGGCCCGGAAAGGCCACCAGCACACCGACGGTCGCGGTGATCAGCCGGCCCAGACGCCGTCCTGCGACGGCCGGGACGACGCCGAGCAGCAGCCCGCCGCCGACGCCGATCGCGGTGGCCAGCAGCGTGAGCCGCAGGGTCAGCCGGGTCGCCACCACCACACGGGCGGCGATATCCCGGCCCAGCTGGTCCGTACCCAGCAGATGGGCGGCACTGCTGCCCTGGTTGATCGCGTCCGTGTCGATCTGCGCCGCTCGGTCGCCGAGCAGCACGGGACCGAGAACGGCGACCAGCGCGACCAGCAGGCAGGCGGTGAGTGCGGTGACGCCGATCGGCGTCCGCAGGGTGCGCCCGAGCCGGTGCCGCAGCGAGCTGTCATGGTCGTGATGAGGCATCGTCAACTCCCGCGGACGGTGGACTGGGGGTCGGCGACGGCCACGGCCACGTCGACGACGAAGGTGATCAGCAGTGCGGCCGCCCCGTAGACCAGCACCACGCCCTGGACCAGCGGATAGTCCTTCTCGGTGATCGCCTGGACGATCGTGGTGCCGAGGCCGGGCCAGGCGAAGACGTTCTCGACCAGCACGGTCCCGGCGAGCAGCGAGCTGAAGAGCAGGCCGCCCAGAGTGAGCGAGGAGGTCAGCAGATTGGGCAGCGCGTGCCGCAGATAGCGCAGCCGGGCCGGGAGCCGCTTCGCCCGCGCGGTCCGCATGTAGTCCTCGCCGAGCACCCGCAGCGTCTCCACACGGACGATGCGCGACAGCGAGGCCGCCGGTACGACGGTCAGGGCCAGCACCGGCAGTACGTAGGAGTCCGCTCCGCCCCGCGAGGCGACCGGGAAGAGCGGCCAGGCCACCGCGAACGCCGCGATCAGGCCCACCGCCAGCAGGAACTCCGGTATCGCGCCCAGGAGTCCGGTGACCCCGGTGAAGGCGAGTTCGCCGCGCCGTCCGCGGCCGTCCTTGGTCAGTACCGCGGCGGTCATGCCGACGGGCACGGCGATCAGCAGGATCAGTACGAACGCGGGGACGGCGATCTGCAAGGTGGCCGGGAGCCGGCCGGAGATGATCTCGGACACGGGCATCTGGGCGCCGATCGACTCCCCCAGCCGGCCGTGGAGGAGATCGCCGACGAAGTCGCCGTACTGCGTCAGCAGCGGCTGGTCCAGGCCCAGCGATTCCCTGCGGGCCTGGACCAGGGCCGGGTCGGCGGTGGTGCCGAGAGCCGCCCGGACCGGGTCGCCCGGGATCATGTGGATCATCGCGAACGCGGCGGTGACCAGCGCCGCGAGTGAGGCCAGCAGCCGCCAGGTGCGGCGCAGGACGAATCCGGCCCAGGGGCTGCGGACCCTCACCGTCAGGGAGTCCAGGGGCATCGTCGCCATCAGTCGGCGCTCCGGCGCAGGGTGCTCGGGATGATGCCGCTGCCGTCCACCTCGAAGGTGACGCCCTTCGCGTAGTACCGGTTGGCCTTGTTGACGATCGGCGCGATGTCGACGTGCTTGACCAGGGCGGCCTGGGCCGCGTCCCACAGGGCGCAGCCGGTGGCTCCGGGCCTGGCGGCCGCCTCTGCGGCGAGCCGGCGGTAGTCGGGGTTGGCGATGGAACCGAAGTTGTTGCCCTTCGGAGGTGGCGGACCGTCGTAGAACTGGGTGAGCTGGTCGGGAAGGGTGACCCCGATGGGAGCCCAGGCGATGTCCCAGTCGCCGCCGCCGACGACGCTGACGATGCTGCCGGACCCGGTGGGTTTCGCCGTCGCCCTCACGCCGAAGGACGTCCACTGCTGGACGGCCAGTTCGACCGCCGAGGCGACCTGCGGACCCTGGTTGGCCGCGTAGTCGAGCCCGACGGTGAGCGGCCTGCCGTCCTTGGTCCAGGTGCCGCCGCTCTTCGTCCAGCCGGCCGCGGTGAGCGCGGCGGCCGCCTCTTGCGGATCGTGGGCGGGGAGGTTGCCCCTGACCGTGTCGCCGGTGCAGGGGGTGGGGGCGATCTCGCCGGCACGGGCCGGTGTTCCGCCCTTCCCGCCGGTGGCGACGTTGCCCAGTTGCCTCAGGTCCAGCACGGAGACCAGAGCCCTGCGTACCGCGGGGTCGGCGGTCGGGCGACCGGCCGCCTGGTTGAACAGCAGCTGTCCGAACAGTGCCTCCAGGCTCCGGTACTTCACCTTGGCGGCGTCCAGCCGGTCCTGGTCGGCGCCGTTGATGAGGGCGGCATTGATCTGGCCGGACATCAGGAGGTTGGCGGCCGTCGACTCGTTGGCCACCACCTTGACCACCACCTTGCCGGGCAGGCCCGCACCGGTGGATCCGTCCGGCCCCCAGCTGTATCCGTCCCGCCTGACGTACGTGTAGTGGTCGCCCGGGACGGCTTCGGCAAGCCGGTAGGGGCCGCTCGCGTTGGTGGCCCTGGCCAGCGAGGCCGGCTTCGCGAGGCTCTCCTCGCACACCAGCGGCAGCAGCCGGGCCATCTGCACGATGAACGGGGCGGGCTTCGTGGTGGTGACGGTCACCGTCCGGGCCGCCTTGTCGGCCTTGGCCACCGCGGTGACGGGAACGGAGAGGCCGAGCATCGGCGACTGGTTCTTCGGGTCGGCGATGTGGTTGTACTCGGCGGCCACGTCCTCGGCGGTGAGTGCCGAACCGTCCTCGCAGGTGACTCCGGGGCGGATGGTGAACGTCGCCGAGGTGGTCGTGGCGGACCATTCCTCCGCCACGCCCGGCACCGGCGCCCCCTTGGCGTCCAGGTGCACGAGGGTGTCGTACGCGAAGGAGTTCATCGCCAGCGCGGTGGTGGCCAGCGCCGTGGTGGGGCTGAGGCTGCCGGGATCACCGGCGACGGCGACCGTGACCGCCGACCCGCCGCCGACGGCGGACGTGCCGCCGCAGGCGGTCGCGGTGCCGACGAGGCCGAGCACCGTGGCCACCGCTGCTGCCACCCGGGCCCCGCGGGCCCTTCTGTTCCTGGTCTCCGCTTCTGCGGTGCCGGCCATGGTCCACCTCCGAGGGAGCGGCACTCCGCCGCCGAGTGAGGGAACAGTAGGCAGCGCCGTTCCGGCTCCGACTGGTCGAGCCGCACGAAAAACGAGGCCCTCGACGGTGCGCCGCGACGAAGACGGACACGACGACCCAGTGATCGCGGAGGGGGAGTTCCGGCCGGGGGAAACCCGATGGCAGGGGAGATCCGTTGCCTGAAACCATCTGGCGCATGACTGCGCAGCACCAGATACGGGCGGACTACGACGCCCGGACGATCGTCGTCTACCAGGCGTACTCACCGGCGGTCGCCGGACCGGCCGTGCGGGCGGGCAGGTTCGTCCCGCCGTTCTCGTTCCACCGGATGACTTGGATCAAGCCGTCGTTCCTCTGGCTCATGCACCGCAGTAACTGGGGGCAGAAGCCGGGCCAGGAGCGGATTCTCGCGGTACGGATCACCCGGGCCGGCTGGGAGGAGGCGCTCTCGCAGGCGGTGCTGACGACAGCCGGTCCCTCAGCCGTCGCCCAGGCTCCCGTGCACGTCCAGTGGGATCCCGAACGCTCGCTGCGGGGAGCCGCGCTCAACCACTACAGCATCCAGGTCGGGGTGGGACGCGGTCTGATCCGTACGTTCGCCACGGAGTGGGCCGTCGACATCGGCGACATCACTCCCAGGGTCCAGAAGATAGCGGCGCTCAGACAGAACGGCCGGAGCGCGCAGGCCCAGCGGCTGCTCCCGCCGGAGCGGATCTGCCCCGTGCCCCCGGCCGTGGCCAAGCGCCTCGGCATCGACCCGTAGGGCTACTGCGTCACTTGGAGCGGGGCGCGACCGAAGGACCGCTCGGTGCGGGGCGCCGCCTGAGGGCTGTCCTGTCATCCCTGGCGGGCGTGCGACGACAGCCACGGCACCTCGCCGCGTTGTCGCAACGCCCGGATACATCCAGTATTCGGGCGTCCCTCCGCCGTGCGACGCACCGCGTCTGACGCCGCACGCTGATCCACCAGGGATAGCGGGACAGCCCTTAGACCCGCTCCAGCGGGCGATGCGGAAGGGGCGGGGTCTCGACCTGGACGGAGTCGCCGGGGCGGACGGCACCGCCACAGCGGACCACCGCCATGACGCCGGACTTGAAGGTGAACTCACCGGACGCGGAGTCCAGTGCGAAGACCTCCGCGAGCAGCCCCGTGCGGAAGTCGTTGATCTTCGAGCACGGGTTGCGCAGGCCCGTCACCTCAAGCACCGCCCGTTCTCCGAGGCGAAGGAGCGTTCCGGTGGGCAGCCCCAGCAGGTCCACCCCGCGCGTGGTGATGTTCTCGCCGAGCTGACCGGCCGAGACCTCGAATCCCTTGAGCGCGAGATCGTCGAAGAGTTCCTCGTGCATCAGGTGGACCTGGCGCAGGTTGGGCAGGTCCGGCTCGTAGGTCATACGGAACTGGTGGCGGATCGTCTCACCCGCGTGCACGTCACCCTCCACCCCGAGTCCTGTGAGCAGGGTGATGGCATCGCGATTGGGCTTGCTGAACGAGTACACCTCGTTGCGGCTCACCGCTGCGACCTGACCCGTCATCACACACTCCCCGAAGTTGTCGTTCTGCGGCCGGTCGATCTTACGGACGGCGCGCCCCTCGCGGTGAGGGAGACCATCGGTCAATGACGCGACCGCACCGACGACCGGTGGTCCCGGGACAGCCCCTAGGTTTGGCCGGGCCTCGCGTAGGGCCGGAAGTGGACGGGCGGGTGGTCGATCGGGAGGGACCGGTCCCAGGCAGCGAGGCACTGGGCGCTGGGCACGAACAACGGCTGGGGCAGTGCGGTGAGCGGCCAGAACCGCCAGGAGCCGATGACTTCCTCACGTCGCCGCGGGATGCCCGACCAGCGGGTGACCAGGACGGGTACGGTCACCCGCACGAGGTCGCCCACCCGGTCCAGGAGCGTGCCCAGCTCCAGTGCGTCGCCCGGATCGGCCACCAGTCCCGCTTCCTCGTGGAGTTCGCGCACCGCGGCCTGGGCGAAGGTCTCGCCCGGCTCGACGGTCCCTCCGGCCAGCTCCCACGTGCGGCGCTGGTGCCGGCCGAGCAGGACGCCGTGCGGACCGTGCACGATCACGCCGACCCCCAGGGCGGTGCTCGGCGGAGGTGGTCCGCTGCCGCGTGGGCGGCTCGGTACGCGCTGCGGGCGCCGGACCGTGTACAGCCGGTAGGAGACCTGGTCGTCCGGCTCGGGGGAGTCGATCGCCGTGACCTCCTCCACGGTGAGACCGTGCCGGGCCATGAGGTCCTCCCACCGCCGTGGCGCGAGGACCCACATGGTCACGGTGTGGTCCTCCGTGGTGCCCGGCAGCCGCAGGACTTCGGGACGCGGGGCGACGTCGGGCCGGACCTCAGGAGGATGCTCAACTGGTCCCCCACTCCCAGGAGTCGACGTACGCCGTCACACCGGTGCGGCGCGCCTCGGCCACCGCGGTGAGGCGGTCGAAGTCGCCGGGTGGCATCAGCTCCTCCCACTCGGCCAGTGGCAGGACGCGGACCTCGTCGTGCTCCAGCGGGTCGAGGGTGATGCCGCGGATCTGCTCGGCGGTGAGCCGTCCGCCGTCGAAGACACAGCCGATCGTGCTGTACGGCCATCCGCCGCCCGGCGGGCTGTACACCGTGGCCAGAAGCCGGGGCGGTCCGGCGGGCGTGATCCCGGTCTCCTCCGCGCACTCCCGCACGGCCGTCTGCCAGGGATGCTCGCCGTGGTCCATGGTGCCGCCCACCAACTGCCATGGGTACGCGGGGGAGTAGACGGAGTGCACCTGGACCGGCTGTTCGTCCTCGTCGGTGAAGTAGAGGCACGCCCAGAGGGTGGCCTTGGGAACGGTCTCGGCATAGTGCTCCGGTGCCGACGGCGTGGATGTCGCGCCGGGGCGCCCGCCCGGTACGGTCAGCTGCGGGGAGGTGGCTGTCATCCGCATCAGTGCCGGACTGCCCGCGAAGCCCAGTTCACGGTAGAGCGGCGCCGCCTGCGCGCTGGAGTGGAGCTCGAACAGCGTGACCTGTTCCGTGCGCAGGTGATCGAGGAGCGCGGAGACCACGGCCCGTGCGTGGCCGCGGCGCCGGACGTCCGGGCGCGTGGCGACGATGTGCACGCGGGCGGCCAGCCCCTTGGGGTAGGCCGGGGCAGGAAGTACGGGATGGATCAGTCCGAGGGCGCACGCGTCGATCGAACCGTCCCCGGCATCGATGACGAAGGCCCGCGCGTCCCCGGCGTGGGTGAGCCGTGGCGCCAGTTCCTCGGCGCACCGCAGAATCCACTCCTCGCTCAGGGGCTCGGACAGGACGTAGTCGGAGCGCAGCCGGACGATGCTCTCGGCATCCTCGGGCACGGCCACGCGCGGGTGGGCGACGGGCGCCGGGCGGCTGCGGCAGCCGGTCGCGGTACGGGAGCGGGGCACATGTCCTCCTCGGATGCCCGTCCCGCCGCAGGTCACGGCGGAACGGGAGGGACGAAAGCGGTCAGCGGGCCTGGGTTAAGGGCTGTCTCGTGCTCCCTGGCGGGCGTGCGACGACAGCCACGGCACCTCGCCGCGTTGTCGGAACGCCCGGATACATCCAGTATTCGGGCGTCCCTCCGCCGTGCGACGCACCGCGTCTGACGCCGCACGCTGATCCACCGGGGATGACGCGACAGCCCTTAGCCCAGGGGTTCGGCGAGGGGGCCGCCGGTCTGGGGCAGGGGGGTCGTCCGACAGGGTCGTGAGGTTCAACGATCAGGCCGGGATATCGAACACCTGTGTTTCAGCCGGTTCTGAAACCCGGGGGCAAGGCGGTTCGTGGCCGGTGGAGGGCGCGGTGACCAAGGGTTTCGGGGGTGGGAGAAGCGCGCGGGTTGGCGGGATTTGATCCTTCGACAGGGTGGCCGGGGCCCGGAAATGGGCAGGCGTGGCCCGTGCGGCTCGTGGCAGGCTGCGCCGTATGCCAGGTCGCGCGTTGAGCTTCGGAGCAGTGGCACGGTCGTACGAGCGGTTCCGGCCGGGGTACCCCGCGGAACTCGCCGGTCTGGTGATGACGTACGCGGACCGGCCGGTCCGGACCGCCCTGGAAATCGGTGCCGGGACGGGCAAGGCAACCCGGGTGTTCGCCCGGCGGGGGGTAGCGGTCACCGCCACCGATCCTGATGCGGCCATGCTCGCCGAACTGCGCAGGCACGTGCCGCCGGGCGTGCGTGCCGTGCGGGCGGCCTTCGAGGACCTGCGACCCGGCGAAACGTACGGGCTGGTCTACGCGGCGGCATCGTTGCACTGGACCGAACCGGACGGCAGGTGGGAGCGCATGGCCGCGCTGCTGGAGCCGGGCGGCGTCTTCGCCTCGTTCGGCGGGCCCCTGCACCTGGCCGACCCGGCCGTCGAGGAAGCCGTGCGGGCGGTGCGGGCACCGTTCCTGGAGAGCGACGAGGTCCCGTCCCCGGACGGCACGCCCCCGGGAAACGCCATGCAGTGGCCCGGTTCGGAGCTCCAGCGGTCCCCGTGGTTCACCGGCGTCCGGCAGATCGTGGTCGAGCGCCGCCTGACGATGAGTCCCCGCGACTATGTCGGTCACCTCTCCACGATCTCCGCCTATCTCACCCTTGCGCCCCCGCAGCGGGAACAGGTGTTCCGCCTGATCGGGCAGGTGCTGCCCGAGAAGGTCGAGATGGCTGCCGACATCACCGTCCATCTCGCCCGTCGGCGCCACGAGCGGTAGTGCCCGGTCGCCCGTCTCGCTCCGTCGGCTGCCCGCGGCGCTGGTGGGTCTCGGCGAGGTGGTCCCGCAGCCGTGCGTGACGGAACTGGTAGACCGCACCGGCCTGGCGCAGAACGCCGCGTACGCGGGCCTCGGCCAGGAAGGCGTTCACCCGCCAGGGGAGACGCCCTGACAGCGGCAGCCAGAAGCGGACCAGGAGCACCCAGCGGCCCCAGGCAGTCAGCGTGCAGACCCCGACCGTCATCGAGAGGCCGACCGCGGCACCGGAGGGGAGACCGAGGGTGAAGCCGTTGAAATACGTGACGGCGGTTCCGTACCCGAGCCCGAGCACCAGCCCGGCCGTCACCGCCTGGACGAGCACGATGGTGCGGTTCGTACGCAGCAGGGCCGTCGCGTTGACCGTTTCCTCCGGCTTGGCATCCGTCTCGAACCAGGCCATCAGCGCGAGGACGAACCCGGTCCCCAGCCCGATCAGGAGCCCGGCCACGAGCCAGTTCCCGAAAATCATGACGGCCGAGAACCAGAGGCGGCGGCAAGGACAGAACTCGATGACCGCGTAGAGCGTGATTCCGCTGCCGAAGACCGTTCCGAAGACCAGCCCGCCGACCAGTCCGCCGCCGACTCTGGGAAGCAGACACTCCCGCACTCTTCTGGTTCGCGCGCGCCTCGACTCGCCGCGGATCTGGATCTGCATGCGGGACGGCTTGAACGCGCCCGCGGTCTTGAGCTTCGAGGCGAATCCGTGCATGAGACCGAAGGACAGCCCGCTCCCCAACGCGTTGAGGGCCACGATCACGAGTACCGGGCCACTCAGGAAGATCTGGAGGAGCGCGGCCGCCGCCGCGGATACCAGTCCGCACAGGACCCCGGAGACGGCCATCCGCGTGGACAGCCTGATGGTCGTGCCCAGGTGCCACCACTCGATGTCCTGCGCGTCGGACCGCTGCGTGCCCGTCTTCTGGCTCTTCAGGTGTGTGGCGAGGTAGCCGAGCCAGTGGCCCGCGCGTTCGGCGCTCCAGCGGCGGCGTTTCGGAAGCGACAGGTTGAGGATGGCGTCGTACGAGCGGGGAACGAAGGCGTCGAGCAGGTGCTTCTCCACCGTGTCCCGGGAACCGGTCTCCGCGAGCCCCAGCAAGTCCTCGGGAGCGCCGCCGGACGCCTGGAAGGCCTCGGCCATGGTGAGCATCAGGGGGGTGGCCAGTACGGCAGCGAGCCGGTCGGCGGCCGGGTCACCGGGATGGTCGCTCAACCGGCTCAGGACGGGTGCCCATGCGGCCGAGGAGCCGAGGCGGGCAGCACAGTCGTCATGCGTGAGGTCTGTCAGTTCGATGCCGGGGAAGAGCCCTTCGCCCGGCCCGACGTCCACGAGGGCCTCGTGACGGCTGGTCACCAGGAGCGGCAGGTCGTGGACCCGGAGCTGCCGCAGCGCGGGTGCGTGGAACGCCTCCGCCAGCTCGTCGAACCCGTCCAGGATCGCCAGCACGTGGCCCCCCTCGACCAGTTCGGCGGCCCAGGTCCCCTCATGGAGCGGCCGTCTGGCGAGAAAGGGATGGTCCCGTTCCAGGCGCTCGACCAGCCAGTCCCTCAGGAGCACGGCGGTGGGATCCCATGAGCCCAGACTGAAGATGACCGGAACTGGTCCCTTCTCCGCCCAGGCGCCGTCTTCCAGGCGGGCCTGCGCGAAGCGCCGGACGAGAACGGACTTGCCGGAACCGGCCCGGCCCAGCACCATCAGCTGGCTGCGCCGCTTCTTCAGGTAGACGGCCGCGAAGGCGCCGAGCCGGCCGGTCAGGTCGAGCGGTGTGGCGTCCGCCAGTGCCACCGAGATCTCCCGGACACCACTTCCTGGGCCGGTCAGCTCACTGGGCGCCGCACGGCAGTGCAGGGGCAGCGGCTGACCGCTCCGCAGCTGCTGCTGGACCTGGTCCCGTCTCAGGTCGGCGAGGAGCCGCTGGGTGAGGATGCGGAGGTTCTCCTTCACGGTGGCCGGGTGGCGGCCGGTGCCGGAGACGATCGTGATGTCGCCGGTGAAGACATCCCCCTCGATATTGCCGCCCGCGGCCACGGCGCGGTTGCCGTCCGCCCGCACGGTGCGCGGCAGGCTGTTCATCGGTGGGGAGCGCCGTGCGGAGCAAGGGCGTGGAGCACGGGAATTCCTCTGTCGCGCTGCGGAATCGGGGCCGCCACGCTAACCGTGCGGGCGTCCCGCGTCGAACGGCATCGCTGCACACGTCCAAGGACACGTCAATTCCGGTCAGTTCTTGACGGCGACCGCCGGGCTCCGCCCCGCCCGGGAGGCCCGTGCTCCGGAGCGGACCGGTGCACCCGTACCGCGCGGAGCGCTCCGCCTCCGTCCGCGGAGGCGGCCACCGCCACCGCCACCGCCGACACCCCACTGCGGCCCGGTGCGGGGCGGGGGTGCCGGGGAGTGGTGGGTCGCGGTGACCGTACGGCCGGCCGGGACGCGGCACATCGTCGGGTGGCGCGGCTCTGGCCCGTTCGGGGCCCTGCGCCCGGCGGCCGGACACCGGTGGAGCCGGACGCGTTGGGCGAAGGGCACCCGCCGCGGCCCTCCGTGGTGGAGTGCGGGCACGCGGGGCACGGCGAGCGCAACGGGGCGGTTCAGGACGGTGATGCGGTCCAGGGCGCGCCGGTCGCGGACAGCCGATGCGTCACCACGCAGACCACCGCGAGCAGCAGGGCCGAAAGCGCCAGCGTGAGGACGAGATGGCCGTTCAGAACCAGCGCGGCTCCGCCGAGAGCGCCCAGGAACATGGCCAGAACCGACAGAATCCGGCGGCCCGCCCGCGGCCCCGCACCGCCCGCGACGGCGGAGTCCGCGGCGAGCCCCGTAAGCGTCAGGGTCAGTACGGTCGTGGTGAGATCGGGGACGCCAAGACGCCGGGCGACTGCGTTCTGCACCCCCATCGCGGCTCCCAGGGACACGACCAGCGTGTACTGGACACCGGCGGTGACCTGACCTGCGGTGACCGACGCGGCCACCACGGCAACGACGAACAGGAGCGTCTGCACGGCCGTGGCGGCCTTCAGCAGTCTGCCGCGATGGGCGGTGTACCGCCTGCCCAGTGCGCCGCCCGCCAGGGCGCCTGTCAGGAACGCGACGAGCGCGACGACGGAGGCGAGCGCGGACAGGCCCGGTGCGCCGACGAGCGCAAACCCGAGGAACACCACGTTGCCGGTCATGTTGGCGACGAAGACGTGCCCGAGCCCCAGATAGCTGACCGCGTCGACCAGTCCGGTGACCACGGTCAGTGTCAGCAGGAGGGGAGGCAGCGGACCGTGGCGGTCGCCTTGGGGCGGCGCGAGTGTGTGGACCGCGTCGCTCAGCAGCCTGCGCATAGGTCCGCCCTTTCTGTGCCGACGGCCCGCTGACCCGCACCGGCCGGTCGACGGCGCCCGGCGTGAGGCCGGGGGCCACCGGCCGGGCCCGGTGAGCATCAGCACCGCCGGGACGACCACGAGAACCAGCGAGTAAGCGTAGCCCTCGTTCCGCGTCCGCCCCGTGAGGCCGGCTTCATGTCCAGAGCTGGTCGCCGAGCGTCCCGGTGGATGCCGCGCCGGGCAGGACGTAAGCCACGGCGGAGGCCTGGTGCTGGAGGAACGGGGTGAGGGCGTCGCGGGCGGCCAGGCGGTCCTGGACACGGGTGAACTGGGCGGAGTCGCGCATGAAGGCACAGAAGAGGAGGCCGCGGTCGGCCGGGCCGTCGTCGTAGTTGTAGCTGCGGCGGAGCATACGGGCACCGCCGTCGAAGCGGGGGTTGGCGAGCCGCACATGGGCGGTGGCGGGGAGGACGTAGGAACCGTCGGGGTTCTTGGCGTAGATGTCCGGCTCGTCATGCTCGGCGGTGCCGGTGAGGGCGACACCGTCGCGGATGCGGCGGCCGATCGCCCGGTCGCGCAGACTCTCGGAGAGGGAGGCGAAGCCGGTGACGTCCATGCGGATCCTGCGGTAGACGAGAACGGTACTGTCCCGGTGGGCTCCGGGCGGGCCCCAGACCCACTGCTCGGCCGCCGCGTGACCGGGGTTGGCGATGCCGTCCTTGGCACCGAACAAGTTGCGCGGTGTGCTGCCCGCAGGAGTGTGGGGCAGGAAGCCGGACTGGGTCCAGCGAAGCACGGCCCCGGCCGTGTGCGCGGCCGCGCCGACGAGTTCGGAGACGACGGTGAGCGTCCAGCGGTCGGCCGCGCACAGCTGGACCAGAAGATCGCCGCCGCTGCGGCGCGGATCGATTCGGTCGCCTGGGAACGAGGGTAACTCGCCGAATGAGGCGGGCAGGTTGAGTCCGAGCCGGGCGGCGAGAGCGGGGCCGATGGCTACCAGAGAGGTGAGCCGGGTCGTGCCACCGCCTTGGAGCCGGGCGTCGGGTGGGGCACCGGAGGCCGCGGCGGCGAGCGTGTCCGTCAGCGTGCCGAGGACGTCGCGCAGGGCCTTCCGGCCGGTGGCAGCCGATTTCCGGGGAAGGTCGAAGGAGAGCAGATACGTCTCCGGCTGCGGGGGAGCCGTCACACCGGCCTGCCGGGCGCCGTGGAAGGGGATCGCGGTCTCCGCCGCCGGGGCGCCGGTGGTGGCACGGCCACCTGTCCGGCCGTTCCGCGCCACGTCGCCGGCCGCCGCACCGGCTCCGGCCGTGAGCGCCGCCCCCGCCGCGAGCAGTGCGCGCCGCCGTCCGAGGCCGGTTGCCGCGGGCCGGGGCGGATCCTGCGCATTTCCCTGTTCAGTGGGCATAGGCCTATTGGAGACGATAAAACATCTGCCATGCAAACCCTGTCTACGGAACGCCTGTTGAACCGTCCGGCAACCCCGAAGGGGGTGTTCCGGGCGGCCCTGCGTCTGACGGTGCTGGTCGCCGCGGCCGCGCTGGCGGCCACCGGATGCTCCGGTACGGAGCCGACGCCCGAGGGCGCGCGGCATCCGGCGGGGAACGTGCTGCGTGTCCCGCAGGACTTCTCCTCGGTGCAGCAGGCGGTGGACACCGCCCGTGAGGGCGAGACGGTGCTGATCGGGCCCGGTGTGTACCGGGAGAGCGTGCGCGTCACGAAGCCTCGTGTGGTGGTGCGCGGGACGGATCGCAACAAGGTGGTCTTCGACGGCGGGCTGCGCCGGGCCAACGGCATCACCGTGACCGGCGCCGGCTCGGTGGTGGAGAACCTCACCGTGCACAGCTATCTCGCCAACGGCGTGCTGTTCACCGGAGTCACCGATGAGCGGTTGCAGCAGCGCGGCGCGGGCGGTTCCGCCTACGACCCGCTGGACACCACCCGCTTCCCTCCCGTCCGGGGCTTCCGGGCGACGCGGGTCACGGCGTACAACAACGGCCTCTACGGCATCTACGCCTTTGACGCACGCGACGGTGTGATCGAGGACTCCTACGCCTCCGGGCATGCCGACTCCGGAATCTATGTCGGCCAGTGCAAGCCCTGCGCCACCGTCGTCCGCGGCAACACCGTGGAGCGCAACGCGGTCGGCATCGAAATGACCAACGCATCGGACAGCCTGTCGGTGCTGGGTAACCGTGTGGTCCGCAACAGGGTCGGCGTCACGGTCAACTCCAACGACCTGGAGGCCCTCGCCCCGCAGCACGGCGCGCTGATCGCGGGCAACGTGGTCGCGGACAACAACGCCGACGACACACCCGAGCAGGCCGACGGGGGATTCGGCATCGGGATCGGGATCGGCGGCGGGACCGCGAACCGTGTCCAGCGCAACCTGGTGCGGGGCAACCGGGCTGCCGGAGTCGTCGTCACCGACCCGCCGGGGCATCCGGCGAGCGGCAACCGCGTTGAAGGCAACCGCACCACCGGCAACGGCATCGACCTCGTGCTGGCCTCGGCCGACCCCGGCAACTGCTTCACGGGCAACCGGCCCGCCACCCAGAGCCCGAAGGGCCTGGAAGGACGCGCGGGCTGCGGCGGCGGAGGCCGGGGCACACTGCCCACGGGCCGGACCGTGACGGTGCAGGCGCCGCCCGGCATCCCGTTCAACCAGGTCTCCGCCCCGCCCGCCCAGCCGTCCATGCCGGACCCGATGGCGCCCGGCAGCCCGGCGACCGGCCTGCCAGGGGCCATCGACGCAGCCGCCTATCCGCTCCCGAAGGACGTGGACGCCCTACCGCGCACCCACTGAGCACCTCCCGCGGGGTTCACGGCCCTCGTCCACCGTGCCGCTCCGCGGGCGGGGCGAGGAAGACGGTCGGCTGCCGCGGATGCCGGGGCCCGCATCGGCACGGTGAGGTCAGCCGGTGCCCCACGGCGCCTCGGGGAGCTTCGCCCGGCGGTCGCGCCCGAGGAACTCCACGGTGGCCGGAGTACCCAGGCCCGCCATCCGCATCGTCACCCGCCGCAGGCCCCCGTCACCGTCTACCCAGTACGTCAGCGGCGACCGTCCGCCGTCGGGCCCCGCACCAGGTGTGGAGCCCTGGGCGCGCGGCCCGGCGAACCGGTCGTAGGCGCGGCCATCGATGCGGTCACGACCCAGCCGACGCGCCCCGGACTGTGCGAGCAGCAGCGGGTTGTCGGGGCGGTCGGCACCGAGCTCGATCAGCAACTGGAGCCCGGCGTCCATGGGATCGGCCGTGTAGGAGCGAGCGGACCAGCCCGAGCGAGGGACGCGCTCGGCCTGCCGCCAGGGCGGTCCGTTGTCGCCCTTGGGCGCGGGGGCCAGACCGAGGCCGCCGGAGTCCCAGACGATCAGCCCGTGGTCGAGCTGCCCGGTGGTGGCCCCGGAAGTGCCGGAGGAACCGGTGACCCGGTAGCTCCCCACGGCCCGGTGGTTCCGGTAGTCCACGACCCCCTTGACCCGCACCACCACACCACCGCCCTCGGTGGCGGTCAGGGTCACCGCCACGGGGCTGGCTTGGAACAGATTCAGCCGCGACATCGCCAGTCTGGACGCCTCATCCATCGTCACCGGCCGCTCAGCGATGGCGGTGTCGTCGGAGCGGGACCGGTAGGCGACCAGGCCGCCCACTGCCGCGCCGCACGCCGTGACCGCGATCAGTGTTCTCAACCAGAGGGCCCGACGCGGCGTTCGGCCGCCGGGTTTCCTCTTCCGAGCCATGCGCTCGCCCTCTCTCATCATTCGGTCACATGGGAGGGCGGGCTCGCGAACCGCTGGTCCGCGAACCCGCCCGAGCCGGCCCGGACGGTCACCGGTGCCGGCCGCCCGTTTCCAGGGCTAGCGGTGCTGTGCCTTTCGCCTGCGCATCAGTACGACCAGTGCCGCACCGAGGACCGTGAGCGCGGCACAGCCAGCCAGCGCCAGCGGCACCAGCTGACTCGTGCCGGTGGCCGCCAGACCCGCATGGGGTGTGCGGCCCGGTGCGCCGGGTGTGCCCGGAGCCCCCGGCGAACCCGGTGTGCCCGGTGCCGAGGCCGTCGGTTTCGGTGTGGGCTTGGTGGGAATCCGTCGGTTGACCGCTGTCACCGAGACTCCGTCGTCGAGGTTGTCGGAGGTCAGTACGAGGGGGCCGAACACGGCCACCTCCGGTGCGGCGTATCCCGCGGGCGGGCTGACTTCCTGCCAGTAGTACGTGCCCGCTGTACCGGTGCCGCCGCAGATGCCGTTGGTCCCGGTCACGCACGGCTTGCCGACCTTCGTGTCCGGTTTCGCCCCGGAGGTCTGCAACTCCTCGGAGCCGTTCGTCTCCTTCCACAGCTGGAATTTTGCCCGAGCCAACGCCTTGCCGTCCTGGTCATGCTTGATCAGGCGCAGTTCGCCTTCCTGCTGCCGGAAGCCGAAGTCGTAGGTGTGGTCGTTCTCCCCGGGACCGCCGGTGGTCAGCGCCCGTTCCGGGAAGCGGGCGCCGCGCGGGACGATGCCCTTGGAGTCGATGAAGTGGTTGTCACCGACATCCGGCTCCGTCGGCACCCACTGGTGGAGCGGGCCGCCCTTGGCGTAGTCGGCGGGTTCGTCGAGGCGGATGGTGTATTTGGTCTTCGGCCTGAGGCCACCGGTGACGTTCGAGTCGTCGAAGTAGTACTCGCCACGCGCTGTCGTCTCGGTCGTCCCCACGAGCTTGCCCGACGCGTCGTACAGATGGACGGTCGCGCCCACCACCGGGCGCTGGCCCGGCTTCTGGAGGCCCGTGCGCTCGGGGTCGTACCAGACCCGGTTGCCGATCTGGAGCGGGGCCTGGTCGCAGAGCACCTCCAGGTCTCCCATCGAGGCGCCCTTGCCGAACGGGGCCACGGCGCCGGGCGGGTTGAGACGCAGGCCGAACTTCGGGTCCTGCGTGCCGTCGCGCTGGAGGAACGACGTGCCGTACCCGAGCGCGGTGTGGTTGGGGTCGAAGGCGGAGGTCGCGATGGTGTTCTCCACCTTGGAGAGCGCCATGCCGGCGAACGCCGTGTTGCGGTGGCCGCCCCAGCTGGTGTCGAAGAAGCGGGTGCCCCGGGGGGAGAGCCCGCAGCCGTTGTTGGTGTCCATCACGTACATGCCGTCCGCCAGGCAGGCCTTGTTCAGGTCACCGCCCGACATGACGACGGCGGCGGAGTTGGGGGTGGGGCCGGCCGGAGCGCGGTCGCCGAAGCGGTCGCGGAAGGCCAGCAGCATCGAGCCGTCCGACTCGAAGTCGATCTCGCCCACCTGCGGTTCGGGGTTGGCGATGGTGGAGTTGCCGCACGGGCGGCCGTTCTGCGCGTCCGGGTAGGTACCCGTCCACGGGAACCAGCCCGCACCGTCGCACGGGCCACTGCCGACCGTGGACTGACGCGGGTAGTCGAGCGGCTGGTCGAGCACCGGCCTCCGGAACGCTCCGGTGCCGAGGTCGAAGGGCATGACCACCGCACGCAGGTCCGTGAGCTTGCCGGTGGACTCGCCGGAGCACACGCCGCCGACGTAACCGACGCCGTCATGCAGGCCGAGGCCGAACGGGCGCCAGTCCTCCGCCGCCGGGCAGCCCGGGTCGGGGATGGCGGTGGCGGCCTTGGGCGCCACCGCGGTGGCCGCCGTGGCGTCATAGCGGTAGAGCTTGCGGTTGTTGAGATTGACGACGAAGAGGTGCCTGCCGTCATCGGTGATCTTGATGCCGCCCAGGCTCTCCTTGCCGGGTGCGGTGAGGAAGGCGTCGTCAGTGCCCTGGCCGTGCGGTGTCGTCCCCGCCTCCGGGACGACGGTGAACAAGGTGGTCTTCTTCTGCGCGCGGTCGGTCACGTAGATGCCTCCCGCGCCGCCCGGACCGTAGTCCGTGGTGCGTTTGGCCAGCGCCGAGGAGAACACCCGCTTGTCGGCCTTGTTCCACGCGATGCCGAACAGGGTGCCGGTCTCGGCGTTGGTGGCGACGTCCGTGACGTTGACGTCGACGCCGTCCTGGCCGCGCGCGTCGTACGGGAAGGAGACCAGGGTGCGCTGAGTCCCGCCCTCCCGCGTGGTGGGCTGACACGTCGTCACCAGTGGGGCGTTCTTCTGGCAGTAGTCGGCCGGACTCCACAGACCCGTGGTGTACGCGACGTTCTTCTGGCCGGACAGGTCGACGAACTCCTCATTACTGCTCAGCTGGTGGGGAGCGCCCTCCAGCCCCTGGCGCGAGGCGAAGGCCGGGAACAGTACACCCGGCTTCGGATTCACCACCTGGACCCGGTACTTACCGCTGGCGGAGCCGCCCGCCGCCGGAGTCAGCGTCACGGTGCCGTCGGCCGCCGTGACCCCTTCGACGCCGGTCCCGGCGTCATCGCTGAGGATCACCTTGACGCCCGCGAGGCCGGGTTCCAGCGCGGGTGTCCACACTCCGCCGTTGTCGACGGCCCGGATCACCCGGACCGTCACGGAACCGGCCTCGGTCTGTGAGTGCGCCGCGGGCGCCACGGCTAACGAGCCGCTACCGATACCCAAGGCGAGCACGGCCAGACAGCCGGCGGTGGGGGGGGCGGGGCGGGGCCGCCGCCGCCCCAGCCGCGCGGGCGCGGGACCCATAGCCGGTGGGGTGGTATAAATAATATAAAGGGCTAAGATTTAAGAAGGGCTA
>NZ_JBHVVM010000022.1:0-11604 GCF_042883525.1 Streptomyces sp. NPDC058195 | reverse complement strand
AACCCGGCTGGGGTTTTTTTGTGGGCCGGGGGCCCCACGGAAACCCCGCGCCTACCTATACCCACGGCGCGCCCGGCCAGACCGCGGGGGGGGGGGGGGCGGGGAAGCCCCGCCCCACGCCGACGCGGCTCGGGCGCGGCTCCCTTCGCCTGTTCATTCGTAGATGTCATCTCCTGCTCTCAGAGTTCAGAAGGGCTCGATGCCCTGCTCGTGAGGGAGTACATAGAGATGCGGAGAACCGCCTCGTCAGCGATCTTAGAAGGCCTTTGGGAAAGATCGTGGCGGAATGGCGAACTTGTTCCCCGGCGGGCGAGCCGTGCAACGACCGTGGGGCGCACCGCACATGGCGGCGAAGCGGAGCGCGACGGTCGTCCACCGGCAGCCGCCCGGACGCCGGTGCCTGCGGGGCGGGCGTCCCGGGGCCGGTCGCGGCGCGTTGCCGGTGCCCGGCACGGGCTTTACGGCAGGAACTCCCCCCCCCAGCGGTACGGAGTCCAGCCGCGAGTCGGCGCCGGGGACGGTCCGCGTGCCGCCGGGGTCCAGCCGCCCTCTCGACTGCACAGGAGTCTATGCACATGAATCTGTGCACAGGAGTCTGTGCACAGAAGTCTTTGTCGTCTACCTTGGGCCTCATGGAACTTCCCGAGCAGCCCTCCCAAGTGCAGCTGACGGCCCGTAACCTCCGCGGCGTCGCACATCCGCTGAGGGTGCGGATGCTGACGGTCCTGCGGACGGAGGGGCCTGCCACGGCCACCACGCTCGCCCGCCGCCTGAACCAGAACACCGGGGCGACCAGCTATCACCTGCGCCAGCTCGCTGAGTACGGCTTCATCGTCGAGGCGCCGTCCCGGGGCGGCCGCCGCGAGCGCTGGTGGCAGGCGGCGCACGTCAACACGGTCGTGCCGGACGATTCGGTGCTGGCGGGGGACGACGGTCTCGGCGTCGCCTACTTGCAGGCGCTTGGCCGGGTCTGGTCCGACGCGATGACGACCGCCATCGACGCGACCGCCTCACTGTCGCCCGAGTGGCGCGATGCCCAGGACTTCGGTGACTACGTTCTCACGCTCACCCCGGCCGAGGCCGAAGAGCTGTCGGCGGAGATCCACCAGCTGCTCCGTCGGCGCAACTCCTCTCCCGCACCGGCGGGTTCGCCGCTGCCGGAGGGAGCGGAGCGAGTTGCCTTCCAGTTCCAGTTGTTTCCCACCAGCGCAGACCGGCACGTCTCCCACCCCACCGAATCGGAGTGCGAAAGATGACCTCTCGGCACGCGGCCGCCCAGCAGGCGGCGGACAGTGGCACATGCACACCCGCCCCGGACGCCCCGGAGGGCGAGCCCCGGGTCCTGCGCGGACTGGTCGGCATGCTGTCGGCCAACGCGGCGTCCCTGTCGGCCAACCGGGTGCTCTCGATCGCCCTGCCCTGGTTCGTCCTGACGACGACCGGCAGCGTCGGCAAGACGGGGCTGGTCGCCTTCTGCCAGATAGTCCCCTACGTGGTGGCCCAGGCGCTGGCGGGCCCGATCATCGACCGGGTCGGCCCCAAGCGCATCAGCGTGGCCGGTGACCTGGCCTCCACCGTCGCGACGGCCGCCGCCCCGTTGCTCTACCTGACGGGGAATCTGTCCTTCGGCCTGCTGCTGGGACTGCTGGCGGTGGTCGGCGCGGCGGACGGCCCGGCCAATGGAGCCAAGGGGCTCTTCGTGCCCGCGGCCACCCGCGCGGCCCGGGTGCCGCTGGAGCGGGGGACCGGTCTGTCGGCGGCGGTCGAACGGACCGCGACGACCGTCGGACCGGCCATCGCCGGTGTGGTCGTCGCCTCCTTCGGCAGCCTCTACGCCCTGTGGATCACCGCCTGTCTGTTCGGTGTGGCGGCGCTGATCGTCTCCACCACCCTCAGCGACCCGGTGCCCGAGCCGCACGAGGTGCCGGTCGAGGAGGTCGATGGCTATCTCTCGCGGCTGCGTCAGGGCGCCGTCTTCCTCCGCGACGCCAAGCTGCTGCGGTCCATCGTGTGCATGCTCGCCGTGACCAACCTGCTCGACCAGGCCTTCATGTCCGTGCTGCTGCCGGTCTGGGCGAAGGAGACGGGCTACGGCGCGGGAGCCATCGGCCTGGTGGTCAGCGTCTTCGCCGCGACGTCGATCGTCGCGGCGCTCGTGGCCGCGGGAGTGGCCGAGCGGATGCCCCGGCGTACCGTCTTCCTGATCGGTCTGACGCTGGGCGGCGTTCCGCGCTTCGTGGCCATGGCCATGGGGGCGCCCCTGTGGCTGGTGCTGGCGGTGCTGGCGGTGGGCGGCCTGGGTTCAGGCTTCGTCAATCCGATCGTGGGGGCCGTGACGTACGAGCTGATCCCCACTCCGCTGCTGGGACGGGTCAAGACGCTGGCCCAGGCCGTCACCTGGGCGGGTATCCCCTTCGGCGGGCTGCTGGGGGCGGGACTGGTGACGGTGGCGGGCACCTCGGGCGCGCTGTGGATCGTGGGCGGACTCTACCTCGTCGCCATCGGGGTGCCTGCCCTGAACCCGGAGTGGGCGGGCATGCGCAAGCGGACGGTGCCCGGAGCGAGCCCCGTCGGCGCCGGGCACGGGGAGGAGGACAAGGCCAGTACGGCTTCGGCTTCCAGGGAAGCGGCGGCCAGGGAATCCGCGTAGGCGACCGCACGGGACCGGCACCGGCCTGGCGGGTGATCGCCCGTGCCCGGTCGCCGGTCACCGGCCGGCCGTCGGTTCCGTGACCCGTCGCTGTCCGGACGGCAGACCTGCGCCATGGCGTGCGGAACTCGCGTGACCGGGCGCGGTTCCCGCGCCCGGACCCGCGGAGGTGCCCCTGCCCCGGCGGGCGAAAGCCTCCCTGTCCGAGGGGCGGACGTGTCCGTGCCCGGCGGGCAGAAGTGGCCACGTCCGGCGGGCAGAAGTGACCAGTTATCTCCTCAAGACCGCTCTGCGAGCATCGGATTCGGCTGAGTTTCCGAGGGTTTTCGCAGACGGTCGATGACGAGGAACTGGTGGACACATGACGACGAAGCCGATGACGGCCGCGGTCTCCGGTCAGGGGGCCGGGCAGGGCGGTTTCTCACCCGCGGAAGCCCGCATCGCGGCAGTGTGGAACGGGGTGCTCGGTGCCGAGGTGACCGGGGCGGAAGACGAGTTCTTCCGCCTCGGCGGCACCCGCCCGCAGGCAGTGGAGATGGCACTCCGGATCGCGGAGGAATTCGGTTCGGAACTCGGCGCGGACACACTGCCGGAGCCGCTGACGGTACGGGCGGTGGCGTCGTTCCTCGCGGAGGAGGCCCTGCTGCGGGCCCAACGGCTCTTCGAGTCGGCCGACTTCGACGCCGAGGGCGCTTCGGATGTCATGGACGCGCTGGTGGCCGCCGGGGCCCCGGCCGACGCTCCGGTCATACCCCGCGCGCCCAGGAACGGACGCCCGCTGCCGCTGTCGTTCGCGCAGCGCCGGCTGTGGTTCCTGGACCAGCTGGAGCCCGGCCGGGCCGAGTACCTGATCCCCATGGGACTGCGCATCCGCGGCCCGCTGGACGTCCCCGCGCTGCGCGCGTCGCTGTCGGACCTGATGATCCGGCACGAGGTGCTGCGCACCCGCTTCGCCAGCGACACGGACGGCAACCCCGGCCAGGTCATCGACCCGCCCCGGCCGCTGCCGCTCACCGTTCACGACCTGCGGCCCGTCGCCGGACAGGCCGCGCGCGAGGAGGCCGCCGCCGCGCTCGTGGACACCGAGGGCTTCCGGCCGATGGACCTCGGCACCGGACCGATGGCGCGTGCGCTGCTGATGCGGCTGGACGAAGAGGATTACCTGCTCTATCTGACGGTGCACCACATCGCTTTCGACGGCTGGTCGGTGGGCGTGCTGTCTCGCGAGCTGACCGCGCTGTACGGCGCTCGGACCACGGGTGAGACCGCGGACCTCCGCGAATCGCCCCTCCAGTACGCCGACTTCGCGGTCTGGCAGCGCCAGTGGTTCACCGGCGACGTGCTGGCGGAGCAACTGGACTACTGGCGCACCCGGCTGGCCGGCACCGAACCGCTGGAACTGCCCACCGACCGCCGGCGTCCGGCGCGGCGCAGCGGCAACGGCGCCATGCTCACCTTCCGCGTGCCCGCAAGGACCGCCGACGACGCCCGCAAGCTCTCCGAGAAGAGCGGCGCGAGCCTGTTCATGACCCTGCTGGCGGCCTTCCAGGCGACGCTGTCGCGCTACAGCGGCCAGGAGGACATCGCGGTGGGCACCCCGATCGCGGGCCGCAACCGGGCCGAGATCGAGAACATGATCGGCTTCTTCGTGAACACGCTGGTCATGCGCACCGACCTGTCCGGCGATCCGGCGTTCGCCGAACTGCTGGACCGGGTGAAGGACACCGCGCTCGGTGCCTACGACCACCAGGACCTGCCCTTCGAACGCCTGGTGGAGGAACTGGCCCCGCAGCGGGACCTGTCGCGCAATCCGCTGTTCCAGACGATGTTCGTCCTCCAGAACACCCCCGACAGCCGGGGCTGGGAGCTGCCGGGCCTGACCGTGCGGCAGCTCGACGTATCCGCCCAGGACTCCAAGTTCGACTTCACCTTCTACGTCTCCGAGGCGGCCGACGGCGCTCTGGACGGCACCATCGTGTACTCCACCGACCTGTTCGACGAAGCCACGATGGTGCGGCTCGCCGGGCACTTCGAGACCCTGCTGGCTTCCGCCTGCGCCCTTCCGGAGACCCGGCTGTCCCGGCTCCCGATGCTGACCGCCGCCGAACGCCGGACGATCCTCGGCGAGTGGAACGGGGCCGACACCGACACCGTGGACACGGTGACCGTGACCCGGCTGATCGAGGAGCAGGCCGCCGACCACCCCGACGCCCCGGCCGTGACCTGTGGCACGGACCGGCTGACCTACGGCCAGCTCGACGAACGCGCCGAGTGGATCGCGGCCCTGCTGCGCGAGCGCGGTGCCGGACCGGGCACCCTGGTCGCGGTCTGCCTGGACCGCGGCACGGACATGGTGTGCGCGCTGCTCGGCATCCACAAGTCGGGGGCGGCGTACGTGCCGCTCGACCCGGCGTACCCCACGGACCGGCTCGCCTACATGGTCGAGGACAGCGGCGCCCCGCTGATCGTCACCCAGTCCGCGCACACCGGGCGCCTGCCCGCCCACGCGCCGACGCTGCTGCTGGACGGGAACGGGCCGAAGCGGCCGGACCCCGCATCCACCGGTCCGGCGGCGCAGGCCGGACCGGACGACCTGGCCTACGTGATCTACACCAGTGGTTCCACCGGCCGCCCCAAGGGCGTGCAGATCACCCACGGCGCGCTGCGCGCGCGGATGCGGGAGACATGCCGTGAGCTGGGGCTCACGTCCGAGGACCGGGTCCTGCAGTTCGCCTCGATCGCGTTCGACTCGTCGGTCGGCCAGATGTTCGCCCCGCTCGTCTCCGGAGCGGGGCTGGTGCTGCGCGACGACAGCTGGGATCCGGGCCGGCTGGCGGCGGCACTGCGCGAGCACCGGGTCACGGTGGCATGGCTCACCCCGTCGGCGTTCGGGGCACTGGCCGCCGACCTGGACGGGCCGGACGCGCTCGGCCCGCAGCTGAGGCTGGTCCGGCTCGGCGGCGAGGCGCTCCAGAGGGAACAGATCCGGCAGTGGTTCCGGCACTGCGCGGTGCCTCTGGTCAACGGCTACGGCCCCACGGAGGCCGCGCAGGAGGCGACGACCGCCACGATCAGCGGCCCCGTCGACCGGGTGCCGATCGGCCGGCCCGTCGCCAACGCGAAGGTGTTCGTGGTCGACCGCCACGGCCGACCGGTGCCGGTGGGCGTGCCGGGCGAGATGTGGATCGGCTGCCCCGGGCTGGCCCGCGGCTATCTGCACCGGCCCGAGCTGACCGACGAGAAGTTCACCGTCGTGGACGTGGACGGCACACCCCGGCGCGTCTACCGCACAGGTGACCTCGCCCGGTGGCTGCCGGACGGACGGCTGGAGTTCGTGGGCCGCTCCGACAACCAGGTCAAGCTGCGCGGCTACCGCATCGAACTGGGCGAGATCGAGACGGCCCTGCTCGCCCACCCCACCGTCACCGGCGCCACCGTCGTGCTGCGCGAGGATGTCCCCGGCGTGCAGAGACTGGTGGCGTACGTGGTGCCCGTGGGCCCCCTGGACGCGAGCGCGCTGCGCTCCCGCCTCCAGCGCGACCTGCCGGACTACATGGTGCCCACGGCGTTCGTGCCGCTGGAGAGCATCCCGCTCACCCCGAACGGCAAGACCGACCGCCGGGCACTTCCCGCACCCGCCTCCGACCGGTCCGGACTGGGCGCCGCGTACACCGAGGCTCGCACGGACACCGAACGCGCGGTGACCGAGGTGTGGTCCGAGGTGCTGGGTGTCGACCGGATCGGTGTGCACGACGACTTCTTCGCGCTGGGCGGGCACTCGCTGCTGGCCACCCAGGTCGTGTCGCGGCTGCGCCGGCGACTGGGCGCCGATGTGCCGGTGCGCACCCTGTTCAGCGCGCCGACCCCGGCGCTGCTGGCCGCGGCCGTGACGGAACTGGAGAGCACGGAATCCGGGCGCATCCCGGCGGCGCCGCGCCACAGCGCCCCGCCGCCCCTGAGTTTCGCGCAGCAACGACTCTGGTTCCTGGACCAGTTGGAGCCGGGCAGGGCCGAATACCTGCTGCCCTTCGCCTTCCGCGTCCACGGCCCCCTGGACACCGACGCCCTGAACGCCGCGCTCACCGCGGTGGTGGCGCGCCACGAGATCCTGCGCACCCGGTTCAGCACGGATGCCGCGGGCTCCCCGGCGCAGCTGATCGACCCGGCGCGGCCGGTGCGGATGCTGGAACGGGACCTGCGCGGCACGGGTGACCCAGCCGCCCGCGAGGACGCCCTGGCGGAGGTGCTGCGCGAGGACGGACTACAGCCGGTCGACCTCGGCACCGGGCCGATGCTGCGCGCGCTGCTGGTGCGGATGGACGACGAAGAGCACGTCCTGGCCGTCACGGTGCACCACATCGCCTTCGACGGCTGGTCGGTGGGCGTACTGGTGCGCGAACTGTCCGCGCGGTACGCGGAAGCCCTCGCGGACCCCTCCGGCACGCCCGAGCCGGACCCGCTGCCCGTGCAGTACGCCGACTACGCGGTGTGGCAGCGGTCCTGGCTGTCCGGTGCACCGCTGGAGCGGCAACTCTCCTACTGGAGCGACCGGCTGGCCGGACTGGAGCCGCTGGAGCTGCCGACCGATCACGCGCGCCCGGCGGAGCGCGGCGGGCGGGGCGAGGTGGTCCGGTTCTCGGTGCCCGCCGAGGTGGCCGCCCGTGCCCGCGCGGTGTCCGCCGAGAGCGGCGCGAGCCTGTTCATGACCCTGCTGGCCGTCTTCCAGCTGCTGCTGGCCCGCTACAGCGGCCAGCGGGACATCGCGGTGGGCAGCCCGGTGGCGGGCCGTAACCGTGCCGAGACGGAGGATCTGATCGGGTTCTTCGTGAACACGCTCGTCCTGCGTACCGACCTGTCCGGTGACCCGGTGTTCACCGAGCTCCTGGACCGGGTGAAGGACACCGCGCTCGGTGCCTTCGACCACCAGGACCTGCCCTTCGAACGTCTCGTGGAGGAACTCGCCCCCGACCGGGACCTGTCCCGCAACCCTCTGTTCCAGACCCTGTTCGCGTTGCAGAACACACCGGGTGCGGACGCCTGGAACCTGCCGGGCCTGACGGCGGCGTCGGTCGAAACCCCTGTCCGGGACGCCAAGTTCGACCTGTCGATGTACCTCGCGGAGGCGGCGGACGGCACACTGGACGGCGCCGTGGTCTACGCGGACGACCTCTTCACCGAGGACACCGCACGCCGCCTCGCCGGTCACTTCACCAACCTGCTGACCGCGGCCACGCTGCGCCCGCACAGCGCGCTGTCCGAGGTGGAGATGCTGGACGCGCAGGAGCGGCACCGTGTCCTCACCGAGTGGAACGACACCGCCGCGCCCGTTCCGGCAGGGACACTGCACCGGCTGTTCGAGCAGCGGGCGGCCCAGGATCCGGACGCGGTCGCGGTCGTGTGCGGCACCGAAAGCATGACGTACCGCCAGCTCGACGAGCGGGCCAACCGCCTGGCCCACCGGCTGCGCGCCATGCCGGGGATCGGCCCCGACGTGCCCGTGGGCGTCTGCCTGGAACGGTCGCCCGCCATGGTGTGGTCGCTGCTCGGCATCCTGAAGGCCGGTGCCGCGTACGTCCCGCTCGACCCGGAGCACCCGGAGGAACGGCTGGCGTACCTGGTGGCGGACTCCGGCGCGCCGCTGATCATCACCGACCTCGCGCACGCCGCCCTGCTGCCGGACGGCCCGGATGTGCTGGCCGTGGACCGCCCCGCCGACCTGCCGGACTCCCTGCCCACGAACGCGCCGGAACCCGTCGCGGACCCCGGCGACCTGTGCTACCTGATCTACACCAGCGGTTCCACGGGCCGCCCGAAGGGCGTCCGCATCGAACACCGCGGAGTGGTCAACTACCTGGCCGGAATGCAGCACGCGTTTCCGATCGCTGCGGGCGAGGGCTTCCTCCAGGCCACACCGCTGTCCTTCGACGTATCGGCGTACGAGATCTTCTGGCCCCTGTGGCAGGGGGCCACGGTCGTGCTGGTGCCGGGCTCCGACCGCCTCGACATGGCCGAGATCTCCCGCCTGATGAGCGCCCACCGCGTGGTCGGCCTGCACTTCGTACCGAGCCTGCTGGACCTGTTCGTCACCCGGGTGCGCCCCGGGGACTGCACACACCTGCGGTACGCCTTCGCCAGCGGCGAGCCGCTCCAGCCGACGCTGGTGAGCCGGTTCACCGAGCACTTCCCAGGTGACCTCATCAACCTGTACGGAGCCACCGAGGTCTCGGTGGACACGACGTACTGGCGGGCCTCACGCACGGACCCGGCCGGACCGGTCCTCGCGGGCCGTCCCATGGTCAACCAGACCGTGTACGTCCTGGACCCGGACCGCCGTCCCGTGCCCGCGGGCGTGCTGGGCGAGGTGTACCTCGGTGGCGACAGCGTCGGGCGCGGATACCACCAGCGGCCCGACCTCACCGCGGAGCGTTTCGTCGCCGACCCGTTCCGCGGCGGCCGGATGTACCGCACGGGCGATCTCGGCCGGTTCACCGCGGACGGCGAACTGGATCTGCTGGGAAGGATCGACCGGCAGGTGAAACTGCGCGGTGTCCGGGTCGAACTCGGCGAGATCGAGGCGACGCTGCTCACCCACGAAGCGGTCGGGGTCTGCGCGGTGGTGGTCCGGGAGGACACTCCCGGCGACAAGCGCCTGGTCGCCTACTGCGTGCCCGCGCCCGCCGCCACGGTGGACGTCGGCGCGCTGCGTGAGTGGGCCGCCGAACGCCTGCCGCGCGCCATGATGCCGTCCGGGTTCGCGACCCTGCCGGAGCTGCCGCTCAACCGGAACGGCAAGGTCGACCACGCGGCACTCCCCGCCCCCGGGAACGACGGCGACAGCACGGCCGGATACACCGCGCCACGGGACGAGATCGAGGAGGAGATCGCCGGGATCATGGCCGCCGTGCTCGGCGTCGAACGCGTAGGCGTCCACGAGAGCTTCTTCGACGCCGGCGGCCATTCCCTGCTCGCCCTCCAGCTCGTCAACCAGGTGGAGGCGGTGACCGGAGTGCGCATCGGCCTGAGGCGTCTCTTCCAGTCGCCGACTGTCACCGGCATCAAACAACAGCTCATCGAATTGTTCGACGCGCAGGAACAGCTTTCCTGAATCAGCGGCCCATTGCCCACACGAGAAGACGAAGAGGACGGATCATCATGGGCGAGAACTCGGTGGAGACACGGCTGCTGTCCCGCATGCGGCGGCGGGCGGAAGCGACCCGGATCGTCGGGACTGACCGGGAGGCCGGACCGTTGCCGCTGTCGTTCGCGCAGCAGCGGCTGTGGTTCCTGGACCGGCTGACACCGGACAGCGCGGAATACCTGGTGCCGACGGTGCTGCGGGTGCGTGGGGCGCTGGACGTCCCCGCGCTCGGCACAGCACTGTCAGGTCTGGTGGCCCGGCACGAGGTGCTCCGGACGGCCTTCCCGGCGGACGACAACGGCACACCGCGGCAGGCGATCGGCGCACCCTGGCCGGTGGAGGTCACGCTCCACGACCTGCGAGCCGAGACGGACGCGGAGGCCCGCGCGGGGGAGGTGCTGCGCAGCGAGGCGACGCGGCCGTTCGACCTGGAGGCCGGGCGGCTCCTGCGGGCCGATGTGGTGCGGCTCGCGGACGACGACCACTTCCTGCTGCTGACGGTGCACCACATCGCCTCGGACGGCTGGTCCTCGGGGATTCTGGCCCGCGAGCTGCGCGAGCTGTACGCGGCCGCCGTGGCCGGGCGTGAGGCTTCGCTGCCCGAACTCGGCATCCAGTACGCGGACTTCGCCGCCTGGCAGCGGAATCAACTCTGCGGGGACCTCCTGGACAAGCAGCTGGCGTACTGGCGTGAGCGTCTCGCGCACGTGACGCCGCTCGACCTTCCCACCGACCACCAGCGTCCGGTGCAGGCGGGCGGCGGCGGTGACGTGGTCACCTTCACGGTGCCGTCGGAGGTGACGGAGGCGCTGCGGGCGACGGCGAGCGGGCAGGGCGCGAGCCTGTTCATGGCGCTGCTGTCCCTCTTCCAGATCGTTCTGGCCCGCTACTGCCGTCAGGACGACATCGCGGTGGGCAGCCCGGTCGCGGGCCGTAACCGTGCCGAGACGGAGGATCTGATCGGGTTCTTCGTGAACACGCTCGTCCTGCGTACCGACCTGTCCGGTGACCCGGCGTTCACCGAGCTCCTGGACCGGGTGAAGGACACCGCGCTCGGCGCCTTCGACCACCAGGACCTCCCCTTCGAGCGCCTCGTGGAAGAACTCGCACCCGACCGGGACCTGTCCCGCAACCCCCTGTTCCAGACGATGTTCGTCCTTCAGGCGCCCGGCAGCGCGGAGGGCGAGGCATGGGAGCTGGCGGGCACACGGACCGAGCCGGTCGAGATCGAGCGGGGTGTCGCCAAGTTCGACCTGACGCTCACGGCGGTCGAGTCGGCGGACGGACTGCGCGCGGTCCTGGAGTTCCGGACGGATCTGTTCGAGCGGGCGTCGGTCGAGCGGTTGGCTGGTCATTTCGCGACGTTGGCGGCGTCGGTGGCGGCTGCGCCTGGTGCGCGTCTGTCGGAGCTGAACATGCTGACGGTGGGGGAGCGGCGGGAGGTGTTGGTGGAGTGGAATGGTGTGGTGGGTCCGTATCCGGATGAGGCGACTGTTCATGGGCTTGTTGAGGAGCGTGTGGCTGTCAGTCCGGGTGCGGTTGCGGTGGTGCATGGGGAGTGTCGTTGGTCTTTTGGTGAGGTGAATGCGCGTGCGAACCGGCTTGCCCGGTATTTGCGGGGGCGGGGTGTTGCGCGGGATACGTTGGTCGCGGTGTGTCTGGATCGTTCGCCTGAGCTGATTGCGGTGCTTCTGGGGATTCTGAAGGCGGGTGCCGCGTTTGTTCCTCTGGATCCGGAGTATCCGGCTGACCGGATCGCGTACATGGTGGAGGATGCGAGTGCTTCGCTGGTGATCACGAGTTCGGGTCTGGCTGG
>NZ_JBHVVM010000021.1:7145-158986 GCF_042883525.1 Streptomyces sp. NPDC058195 | reverse complement strand
GCCAAGGGCGCGGGCGCCGGACTCTCCAAGATCGGCGACATCACCAAGGGCCTCAAGGGCATCTCCGGCATCGAGATCCCCAAACTCCCCGACGGCGCGGTCACCCTGCCCGAGGGCTCCCTCAAGCTGCCCGACGGCACCTTCCACCTCCCCGAGGGCGCGAAGATCCCCGAAGGCGGCGTCAAACTCCCCGACGGGAACATCAAGTTCCCCGACGACACCCCCGTCCTTCCCGAGAACACCACCAAACTCCCCACCCACACCGACAGCCCCGGCCAGTACTTCGACCCCGACGGCAACCTCCTCAACAAGGACGGCAACGTCGTCCAGCACGCCGCCGACGCCCCCAGGGAACCCACTCCTCACCTCGACAACGCGCACCCCGATCTCCAGGTCAAGGAACCCGCACTCGTCGGTGCCGGTACCCACACCGCGGAGAACGTGGCCCATGTCGGCGATGACGCCTTCGGCGGAACCTCCCACTCATCCGACCCTCGTCCGGGCGGCGGAGGAAGCGGACACGGCGGCGACGGACCGTCCCACCCCGGCGGCGACGGACCGCAGGAGCCGAGGCCTCCGCACCACGGAGACACCCCGGACCCCGAACGGGTGCCGGACGAGCCGAACGCGCACGGCCCGGACGAGCCGAACGCGCACGGCCCGGACGACCACCGGCCCGCGTCCGACGCGGCGGACGGACCTTCCGCTCACGATCCCGCTCACGTCCCCGGTGACGCAACCCACGCACTCGACCTCGATGACATGGGTACCCGTCGTGACTACGAAGCGCGGACCTCACCCGAGTCGACCATCGCGGTACCTCCGAAGGAGCCCGGCGATATCGTCCTGGACACCGGTGACCCCGTCTATTTCCGCGACGGCAGAACAGCCGTGGGATACGACAGCAGCACATTGATCAACTTCGATCTGGTCCAGCCGCTCCCGGGGCACCACGATGTGGTCGTGCACGGAAACAACGAGGGCTACTTCCTGCCCGGACGAGTGAACGAGGCAGGCGTGGGATTCCCTGCCCCCGCCACTCATCCGACGCATATCGCGGAGGCTATTCGGGCCAATCCGAGTTATGACGGAGGCCCCGTGCGGCTGGTGTCGTGCCACACCGGAACGGTAACGGCAGAAGCGAAGAACATTCCCGCCGGACAGGCTGTCGCCAATGAACTCGGTGTGACCGTGATGGCTCCCACCAACAAGGTCGGCGTGAACAGGAAGCTCGGCCCCAACCAGGTTCCGAAGATCTTCGATGAGGGATACTGGGAAACCTTCTATCCCAAGACCAGTTAGCAGAGGACCCATGCAGATCGCCGACTTCTTCCAGGAACTCTGGTCTCCCTCGTTCGGCACTCCGAGGGGAAGTGTGCGGGATTTCCTCGCGCCGGAAGCCTATGAGGATGCTCAGCGGATCGCGGAGTATCTCCGCGGCGGACACGAGATCTTCAGCGTCATGGGAGTCTCCGAGGACGTACTCGGAACCGGCAAGACCGTGCTCGGCGGCGACTCGATCTTCTCCGACGGGGAGTGGATCTGGCGCGGAGACCTCTGGTTCTACGTCTGGACACATCATGTGAAGCTTCCGGAGGAATTCCTCACGTACATCAGGGAGCACCACTATGTGGTCCCCCCCGAGGACGAACCCAGGATCACCGAGATCGCCCAGTACATCGACGCACGCATCTGAACCGGGCGCGCCGCATATCCTCCTGCGTCACGCAGGAGGATATGCCTCGGTGAGGGCGGGCGAGAGCGGTGCGTTATCTCCCTGTGCCATGAATTCCGAAAAGCCGGGGATAAAGGCTTCTCTGTCTGAGTGATTCCCCGCATTTCCCGCCCCTTCTTCTCCTCCTCCTCGCTGACCGGCGGTCAGATCGTGTGCCGCACGCGTCTGGTTGGCGAAGGGGTCTCCCCTCGCTATTCCGGCGTACGGGCGTTCACCGAGCCGACGCCCGCGCTGCCCGCGCCGCACGCAAGCCGGTCGCTCAGGGCTGTCCCGTCATCCCTGGTGGAATCAGCCCTGGTGTCCGACTGGTGGGCTCGGTTCCGTCGACGGGCTCGGGATTCCTGACACCGGGCTCACAGGTTTCTGACAAGTCCCGGTCAGGGTGGGCCTGTTCGTCCCCGGCGCGCGGAGCGCAGCTGCCCGGTCGTGGCCGGACCTGTGTCAACCGGAGTGACCTGGGAGTGGGAGGCTGGACCGCGCATGGCGGTGACGACGGTGGAGAAGAGAGGCGGCCGGGTGGCCGGTGCGGCGGCGCTGGCGGCGGGAGCCCTGATCGTCGCGGGTGTGGTGACGGCGCCCGCCGAGGCCGGGGCCGTCACCCCGAACACGGCCGCGGTGCCGGTGGGGCGGGCGGTCTACAGCCTCGGTGACCTGGCCTTCGAGCCGGGGGCGCCGTACGAGGGGAAGAGTGAGATCGCCGCGGTCGTGCGCTACCCCGAGGCGCCCGGGTCCTCGGGGCCAGCCCCGGGCAGGCATCCGGTGATCGTCATGCAGCACGGGCAGTGGGCCACCTGTGCGGACCGCGCCGCCCAGCGCGCGCTGACGAAGGCGCACAAGGCGCTGGAGCGGGCCGAGCAGGCGGGGGACGAGGCCGGGGCGGCCCGCCAGACGCGGATCATCGGCGAGATGGGCGACCGGCTGTGGGCCTGGCCCTGCCGGGCGGGGGTTCCCGCGCTGCCGAGCAGCTCGGGGTACGCGTACCTGGCCGAGAGCCTGGCCCGTGAAGGGTTCGTCGTGGTCTCCATGGGGGCCAACGGAATCAACGCGACCAGTGGCGGGCAGGCGGAGTCGGTCTACCAGGCGCGGGCCGGGCTCCTCAACAGGCATCTGGAGCTCTGGCGCCAACTCGACTCGGGCAAGGGTCCGTTGAAGAGGATGCTCAAGAATCCGGTGACCGGGCGGGCCGAGGGCGCCGCGTTCGCCGGCCGCCTGGACCTGGGGCGCGTGGGCACCCTCGGCCACTCCATGGGCGGGGGAGGCGTGATGCAGCAGGTCTCCGACGAGCGGCACGGCGACTGGCCCGCCGGAGTGACGGTGAAGGCGGCGCTCGGCCTCGCGCCCACCGCCACCTGGGACAACGAGCCGGTCACCAAGGTCCCGCTGGCCGTGCTGTGGGGCACGTGCGACCAGGTCAACACCGGTGAGTACGTGAAGTGGAACAAGGGGAAGAACAAGGCGCCCCTGCACGGCGTCACCCTCACCGGCGGCAACCACAACTACTTCAACACCCAGTGGTCCCCCAGCAGTGGCCAGGTGGCCGCGGTGAACGACGCGATCCCCGGCGAGCGCCGCGGACAGTGCGTCGCGCAGGACGGTACGGACCGGCGGGACCAGGGGCTCGGCGAGGCCGTCCAGCGCCGGATCACCCAGGGCTACACCGTGGCGTTCTTCCGCCGGTACCTCCTGGGCGACACCTCGGCGCAGGCCCTCCTGACCGGCCGGACGATGCTGCCCGGCGTGCCGGACGTGGTGAAGGTGGAGTACGTCACGCCGCACTGAGCCTGTTCTCCTTCTTTGAGCTCTTTGAGCTCTTTGAGCTCTTTGAGCTCCTTGAGCTCCTTGAGGCCGAAGCCGTCGCGGCTCCGCTGTGCGGGGCGCCGGGCGCCGGGCCGTTCGGGGGCTGTCAGCAGGGACCGGTACCGTCGGGATATGTCCACGATGCCGAACTTGGCCGTCCTCGAAGGTGTGCTGGAGCGCATCACGTACGCCAACGAGGAGAACGGGTACACGGTCGCCCGCGTCGATACCGGCCGCGGGGCGAACGACCTGCTGACGGTGGTCGGTTCGCTGCTCGGCGCGCAGCCGGGGGAGTCGCTGCGGATGGAGGGGCGCTGGGGATCCCACTCCCAGTACGGCAAGCAGTTCGTCGTGGAGAACTACACGACGGTCCTGCCCGCCACCATCCAGGGCATCCGCCGCTATCTCGGTTCCGGCCTGATCAAGGGCATCGGCCCCGTCATGGCCGACCGGATCACCACCCACTTCGGCGTCGACACCCTGGACGTCATCGAGCAGGAACCCACCCGCCTGATCGAAGTGCCCGGCCTCGGCCCGAAGCGGACGAAGATGATCGCAGCGGCCTGGGAGGAGCAGAAGGCGATCAAGGAGGTGATGGTCTTCCTCCAGGGCGTCGGCGTCTCCACCTCCATCGCCGTCCGTATCTACAAGAAGTACGAGGACGCCTCGATCTCCGTGGTGAAGAACCAGCCCTACCGGCTGGCCGCCGACGTCTGGGGCATCGGGTTCCTCACCGCCGACAAGATCGCCCAGGCGGTCGGCATCCCGCACGACAGCCCGGAGAGGGTCAAGGCCGGGCTGCAGTACGCGCTGTCGCAGTCCACCGACCAGGGGCACTGCTTCCTCCCCGAGGAGAGGCTGATCGCGGACGGGGTGAAGCTGCTCCAGGTGGACACCGGCCTGGTCATCGAGTGCCTCGCCGAGCTGGCCGCGGATCCGGAGGGTGTCGTACGGGAGAAGGTGCCCTCCCCGGAGGGCGGCGAGCTGGTCACGGCGATCTACCTGGTGCCGTTCCACCGCGCCGAGGTGGCCCTTGCCGCGCAGGTGGGGCGGCTGCTGCGGACGCCCGAGGAGCGGCTTTCGGCCTTCGCGGACGTGGACTGGGGCAAGGCGCTGACCTGGCTGAGGGGGCGTACGGGGGCGGAGCTGGCACCCGAGCAGGAGGCGGCGGTGCGGCTCGCGCTCAGCCGGAAGGTCGCGGTGCTGACGGGCGGGCCCGGCTGCGGGAAGTCGTTCACCGTCCGGTCGATCGTGGAGCTGGCGCGGGCCAAGAAGGCCAAGGTGGTGCTGGCCGCGCCGACCGGCCGGGCGGCCAAGCGGCTCTCCGAGCTGACCGGCGCGGAGGCGTCCACCGTGCACCGGCTGCTCGAACTGAAGCCGGGCGGCGACGCCGCCTACGACCGGGAGCGCCCGCTGGACGCCGATCTGGTCGTGGTCGACGAGGCGTCGATGCTGGACCTGCTGCTCGCCAACAAACTGCTGAAGGCGGTGGCGCCAGGCGCACACCTGCTGCTCGTCGGGGATGTCGACCAGCTGCCGTCGGTGGGGGCGGGGGAGGTGCTGCGGGATCTGCTCGCCGACGGCAGCCCCGTCCCGGCCGTCCGGCTCACCACGATCTTCCGCCAGGCCCAGCAGTCCGGCGTCGTCACCAACGCGCACCGGATCAACTCCGGGGTGCCGCCGCTCACCCAGGGCCTCAACGACTTCTTCCTCTTCGTGGAGGACGAGACGGAGGACGCGGGCAAACTCGCGGTGGATGTCGCGGCCCGGCGGATCCCCGCCAAGTTCGGCCTCGACGCGCGGCGCGACGTACAGGTCCTCGCCCCGATGCACCGGGGCCCGGCAGGCGCCGGGGTGCTCAACGGGCTCCTCCAGCAGGCCGTCACCCCGGGCCGCCCGGACGTTCCGGAGAAGCGGTTCGGCGGCCGGGTCTTCCGGGTCGGCGACAAGGTCACCCAGATCCGCAACAACTACGACAAGGGGGAGAACGGCGTCTTCAACGGGACGGTCGGCGTCGTCACCGCCCTTGACCTGGATGAACAGAAGCTGACCGTGCTCACCGACGAGGACGAGGAGATCGGCTACGACTTCGACGAGCTGGACGAGCTGGCGCACGCGTACGCCATGACGATCCACCGCTCCCAGGGCAGCGAGTACCCGGCCGTCGTCATCCCCGTCACCAAGAGTGCGTGGATGATGCTCCAGCGCAACCTCCTCTACACCGCCGTCACGCGGGCCAAGAAGCTTGTCGTGCTGGTCGGTTCGCGCCAGGCGATCGGCCAGGCGGTCCGTACGGTTTCCGCAGGCAGGCGCTGTACGGCGTTGGATTACCGGCTGTCGGGGCGCTTCGGCGGAGGATCGCCGGAGGAACCGGAGGAAAAATGATCGATCAAATCGGTGGGAAACATCACGCAGCCCTTCCGGAACCGGAACCGAGGGGGCAGGATGAGTAGGCTCGCGGCACTCAGTGCCGCGAGTAGGTCCAATGGACGACCCCGAGTGCACTCTCCTGCGCCAAATGGGGGAGGGTGGAGACAGTCAGGGAACCTCGAAGAAGAGGCACTACGTCGGTGAGGGATGACGTGAGCGACAACTCTGTAGTACTGCGGTACGGCGACGGCGAATACACCTACCCGGTGATCGACAGCACCGTCGGCGACAAGGGCTTCGATATCGGGAAGCTCCGGGCCAATACCGGTCTGGTGACACTGGACAGCGGATACGGCAACACCGCAGCCTATAAATCCGCCATCACCTACCTCGATGGTGAGCAGGGCATCCTCCGCTACCGCGGCTACCCCATCGAGCAGCTCGCCGAGCACTCGACGTTCCTGGAGGTCGCGTACACGCTCATCAACGGCGAGCTTCCCAAGGTCGACGAGCTGGCGACCTTCAAGAACGAGATCACCCAGCACACCCTGCTGCACGAAGACGTCAAGCGCTTCTTCGACGGCTTCCCGCGCGACGCCCACCCGATGGCCATGCTGTCCTCGGTCGTCAGCGCGCTGTCCACGTTCTACCAGGACAGCCACAACCCGTTCGACGAGGAGCAGCGCCACCTCTCGACGATCCGGCTGCTCGCCAAGCTGCCGACGATCGCGGCGTACGCCTACAAGAAGTCGATCGGCCACCCCTTCGTCTACCCGCGCAACGACCTCGGGTACGTCGAGAACTTCCTGCGCATGACCTTCTCGGTCCCGGCCCAGGAGTACGAGCTGGACCCGGTCGTCGTCTCCGCGCTCGACAAGCTGCTCATCCTGCACGCGGACCACGAGCAGAACTGTTCGACCTCCACCGTGCGTCTGGTCGGCTCCTCGCAGGCGAACATGTTCGCCTCGATCTCCGCCGGCATCTCGGCGCTCTGGGGCCCCCTGCACGGTGGCGCCAACCAGTCGGTTCTGGAGATGCTGGAAGGCATCCAGGCCAATGGCGGCGATGTCGACTCCTTCATCCGCAAGGTGAAGAACAAGGAGGACGGCGTCCGGCTGATGGGCTTCGGCCACCGCGTCTACAAGTCCTTCGACCCGCGCGCCAAGATCATCAAGGCCGCCGCCCACGACGTGCTGTCCGCGCTCGGCAAGTCCGACGAGCTGCTCGACATCGCGCTGAAGCTGGAAGAGCACGCGCTGAGCGACGAGTACTTCATCGCGCGCAACCTCTACCCGAACGTGGACTTCTACACCGGTCTGATCTACCGGGCCATGGGCTTCCCGACGGAGATGTTCACCGTGCTCTTCGCGCTCGGCCGCCTTCCCGGCTGGATCGCCCAGTGGCACGAGATGATCAAGGAGCCGGGTTCCCGCATCGGCCGCCCGCGCCAGATCTACACCGGTGAGGTCCTGCGCGACTTCGTTCCGGTCGAGGGTCGCTGAACCGCCTGACACCCCCCGCACGGCCCCGGTCACCGAGGCCGGTCGAACTTCGCCCCGCGTACCGCGCTTTCGCACAGAGCGCGGTGTCCGGGGCGATTGTGCGTGCCCGCCCCGCGCGCCGTGATGCGGGCCCGGCGCCGTGGGCGAGGTGGGCCTGCCGCCTCGTGTGACGTGCGGGACGCGAACAGAGAGAAGCGCCTCGCCGTCGATCCCCCCACGGGCCGACAGCGAGGCGCTTCCCGTGTCCCGGAGCGGATTCCCCCCACGGGATCCGGCCGGGCGTCTGTGGGAGCCGCAGCTCCTGAGCGCCGCGCAGCTGCTGTGAGCTGCGCTTCTTCTGTTGTGGTCGAGCTGCGTCCTGCCGCGGTCGTGCTGCGATCTGCCGGGGTACGTACCGTGCGGGAGGGCCGCTCAAAGCTCCCCGGTGCACGTGCCCCGGCCAACGCTTGCCCGGAGCGTCCCCCAAGACGCTCCGCGGACGTCCCCCAAGACATCCTTGGCATCGCACTCTTAGACTCACGAGCCCGCCGGATGGTTACCTAGAAATCCATGTGATCTAGATCTCTTTGTGGAAATTACGTGAAGGCGCGCAACCGTAGGCTGTTCGTCACGACGAAGACCGATGAGAAGGCCATCGCCGCTCCCGCAATCATAGGGTTGAGCAGGCCAAATGCCGCAAGGGGTAGGGCGGCGATGTTATAGCCGAAGGCCCAGAAGAGGTTGCCCCTGATGGTGGCCAGGGTGCGCCTGGACAGGCGGATCGCGTCGGCGGCCACCTTGAGATCTCCACGAACCAGCGTGAGATCGCTCGCCTCGATCGCGGCGTCCGTGCCCGTCCCCATCGCGAGGCCCAGGTCGGCGGTGGCGAGGGCGGCGGCGTCGTTGACCCCGTCCCCGACCATGGCGACCGAACGGCCCTCGGCCTGAAGGCGCTCGATGACGTGCACCTTCTCCTCGGGCAGCACCTCGGCGTGCACCTCGTCGACCCCGACGGCGTGGGCCACGGTTTCGGCGGCGGCGCGGTTGTCGCCGGTCAGCAGGACGGGGCGGAGGCCGAGCGCGCGCAGCTCGGCGATGGCCTCGGCGCTGGTGTCCTTGACCTTGTCGGCGACCTCCAGCACCGCCCGCGCCTCACCGTCCCAGGCGACCAGGACCGCGGTGCGCCCCTGGGCCGCCGCGTCGGTGACCGCCCGGGACAGGGCCTCGGGGGTGCCGATCCCCGCGTCGGCCAGGAGCCGCGGGCGGCCGACGAGGACGCGGTGCCCGTCCACGGTGCCGCGTACGCCGAGTCCGGGGACGTTGGTGAAGTCCTCGGGGGTGGGGAGGGTGGTGCCGGTGCGGTCGGTGGCTCCGGTGGCGACGGCCTGGGCGATGGGGTGTTCGGAGGAGTGTTCCAGGGCTCCGGCGAGGCGGAGGACCTCGTTCTCGGTGGTGGTGGCGGTGGTGTGGACGTCGAGGAGGGTCATGCGGCCGGTGGTGACGGTGCCGGTCTTGTCGAGGACGATGGTGTCGACGCGGCGGGTGGTCTCCAGGACTTCCGGTCCCTTGATGAGGATGCCGAGCTGGGCGCCGCGTCCGGTGCCGACCATGAGGGCGGTCGGGGTGGCGAGGCCCAGGGCGCAGGGGCAGGCGATGATCAGTACGGCCACGGCGGCCGTGAACGCGGCCGTCACGTCGTCCGTGGCCAGCAGCCACACCACCAGGGTGACCAGCGCGATCACCAGCACCGCGGGGACGAAGACGGCGGAGATCCGGTCGGCGAGCCGCTGTACCTCGGCCTTGCCGCTCTGGGCGTCCTCGACGAGCTTCGCCATCCGGGCGAGCTGGGTGTCGGCGCCGACCCGGGTGGCCTCGACGACCAGCCGGCCGGAGGTGTTCACGGTGGCTCCGGTGACGTCGTCCCCGGCGCTGACCTCCACGGGCACGGACTCGCCGGTCAGCATCGAGGCGTCCACGGCCGAGGCGCCCTCGACGACGGTGCCGTCCGTGGCGATCTTCTCGCCGGGGCGGACCACGAAGCGGTCGCCCACGGCGAGCCGGGCGACCGGGACGCGTACCTCCGTGCCGCCCCTGAGGACGGACACCTCCTTCGCGCCCAGGTGCAGGAGCGCCCGCAGTGCGGAACCGGCCTTCCGCTTGGACCGGGCCTCCAGGTAGCGGCCCAGCAGGATGAAGGTGATGACCCCGGCCGCGACCTCCAGGTAGAGGGTGGACGTGTCCCCGGCGTGCCGGACGGTGAAGTCGAAACCGTGCCGCATTCCGGGCATGCCCGCGTCACCGAAGAAGAGGGCCCACAGCGACCAGCCGAAGGCGGCCAGCGTGCCGATCGAGACCAGGGTGTCCATGGTGGCCGCGCCGTGCCGGAGACCGGCCCAGGTCGCGCGGTGGAAGGGCAGCCCGCCCCAGACGACCACGGGGGCGGCGAGAGTGAGGGAGAGCCACTGCCAGTTGTCGAACTGGAAGGGCGGGACCATCGCGAGCAGGATGACGGGCGCGGAGAGCACGGCCGAGACGATCAGACGCTGGCGCAGCGCCCCGGACGCGCCGTCGTCGGTCCCGGCGCCGTCGGTCCCGGTGTCCTGGGCGTCCCTGGCTCCGGTGTCCTGGGCATCCGCGCCGGTCCTGGCCGTGGGCGGCGGCTCCGGGGCCCGTACCGGCTCCGCGGTGTAGCCGGTCTTCTCGACGGTGGCGATCAGGTCCTGTACGGAGAGGTCCTCGCCCCGGTAGCTGACCTTGGCCTTCTCGGTGGCGTAGTTGACGGTGGCGGTGACGCCGTCCATCCGGTTGAGCTTCTTCTCGATACGGGCCGCGCAGGAGGCGCAGGTCATCCCGCCGATCGCGAGTTCAGCGGTCGAGTCCGCCGCGGTGCGGGTCTCGGTCTCCGTCGTGCTGTGCATGTCCGAAACTCCTGAAATGCCGACCGGGCCGTGCCCTACCAGTATCTGCTGGCAGGTCCGGCCCGGCTGCGGAGGGGCGTCGCGGACGCATACCGGAGCGGCGGTGTTCAGGTTCCGCCGCGGCGGTACGCGGATGTGGCGGCGAAGGTGCTCAGGCGAGGCCGACGAGCTCGTAACCGGCCTCGTCGACCGCGGCGCGCACCGCGTCCTCGGCCAGCGGGGCCGCGGAGACGACGGTCACCTGACCCGTGGAGGCCACGGCCTTCACCGAGGTGACACCCTCGATACCGGAGATCTCCTCGGAGATGGCACCCTCGCAGTGGCCGCAGGTCATGCCGGACACCTGGTACACGGTGGTCACCCCGCCCGACTGCTGCGCGGCGGCGTCAGCGCCGCTGTGGCAGGAACCCTCGGGCGTGCAGCAGGAGCTGGTGGCCTGGGGAAGCTGGGTCTCGGCGGTCATGGTCTTCTCCTCTTCGGCGGGCAGGAAGGTGTACGTCGCCGGAGCTCCGGGAGCCCGGTGCGGTCCGACGTGTTCCACTGTATACCCCTAGGGGGTATGAATGCGAGTGTCCTGCCGCGGATGCGTTCCGGGGCCGCGCGCGCCGTGCGCCAGCGACCGCAGCCAGGCCAGCGCGATCAGGGTGATCGCCACGATCCCGCCCACCGAGAAGAGGATGAACAGGTGCTGCTGTTCGGTGGTGGGGGCCGGGAGGTAGCCCTGCGCGAACAGCTCGCGGCTCGGGTACGTGTCGGTGACCCTGAGGACCAGCCAGAGCGCGATGCCGTGCATCGAGTCCCAGAGAGCGTGCAGCACCGAGACGCCGAGGTAGGCGCCGATCACCGGCGCGGCGAGGCGGAACCGCCCGTTCGGCCTTCGGTAGGAGAGCAGCACGCCACCGGCGATCGCGGTCCAGAGCCCGTGCCCGAAGGGCGCCAGCACCCCGCGCAGCACCTCGGTCTCCAGCAGGGCCCGCAGGTCGATGCCCCGCATCGTGACGGCGGCGTTGAAGGCGTACCCCGCGCTCTCGAAGGCGGCGAAGCCGAACCCCACCGCCGCGCCGAGCACCAGCCCGGCCCGCATGCCGCGTACCTCTCGGTGGTGGCGGATGACGAACATCAGGGCCAGGAGCTTCACCGCCTCCTCGATCAGGCCGACCCCCAGGAAGATCCAGACCGAGGGGTGCAGCAGGTAGGACTCCATGACCGAGGCGCCGAGCACGCCCAGGATGCCGCCGGTCAGGGAGCAGCCGAGGATCAGCGGGGCACCCAGGTCGCGGCCGTGCCGCTCGTACGCCCACAGGACGAAGACGGCCGGAACCAGGAAGCTGCCGAGCAGGATGAGCGTCGGCAGCAGATTGGTGTTCTGGGTGGTGTACGTGACGATCGCGGTCAGCAGCCAGAGGATCACGCCGCCCCACAGGCACCGCTTCCACAGGCCGCGGCGCGGCTGCGGCGGCGCGGGCGGGCCCCGGTGGCCGGCGGAGGGTGCGGGCGGTGGCTGCCGGCCGGGTGTCCCCGCGGACGGCTGTTGCCAGCCGGGCGCTCCCGCGGGCGGTTTTTGCCAGCCGGGTGCTCCCGCCGGTGGCGGGCGGCCGGGGTCGCTGGGCCAGTTCACTCGGACTCCCTCGGGCTCCCTCGGCGGAGGCGATTTACGCGTATCCCCCGATTTGTCCGCATCCTATGGCGCGGGGTGCGTCGGGGCACCCGGAGAGAGGGGGAGGGAGGGCTCAGGGGCGGCCGCCGCAGGAGCGCAGGAACTCCCGGGTGCGGCGGGCGATGGGGAAGGGCCTGTCGGGCGGGCAGGGGTACATGTCCTGCTCGACGATGGCGAAGAGGTCGACGTCCAGCCGCCGGGCGGCGGCCAGCACCGGCTCCAGCGCGGGCACCCCTCCCGGCGGTTCGCACATCACGCCGCGCGCCACGGCCGGTCCGAACGGCACCCCGTCCGCCACCACCCCGGCCAGGACCTCCGGGTCGACCTGCTTGAGGTGGAGGTAGCCGATCCGTTCGCCGTAGGTCTCGATCAGCTTCACGCTGTCGCCGCCGCAGTAGGCGTAGTGCCCGGTGTCCAGGCAGAGCGAGACCAGGCCGGGGTCGGTGGCGTCGAGGAAGCGGGCGACGTTCTCCTCGGTGTCGATGTGGGTGTCGGCGTGCGGATGGACGACGGCGCGCAGCCCGAAGCGGTCCCGCACCTCGCGGGCCAGCCGCTCCGTCTGTGCGGTGAGATCGCGCCACTGGCCGGCGGTGAGGTCGCGGTCCTCCAGCGTCTCGCCCGTCCGGTCGTCGCGCCAGAACGCGGGGATGACGACCAGGTGCCCGGCGCCCATCGCCCGGGTGAGTGCCGCGACCCTGGCGACATGCGCCCAGGTCCGGTCCCAGACGCCCGGTCCGTGGTGCAATCCGGTGAAAACCGTCCCGGCCGAGACCGCGAGCCCGCGTCGGCCGGTCTCCTCGGCGAGGCGGGCCGGATCGTTCGGGAGGTAGCCGTACGGGCCCAGCTCGATCCACTCGTAACCCGCCGCGGAGACCTCGTCGAGGAAGCGCTGCCAGGGCACCTGGTGCGGATCGTCGGCGAACCAGACCCCCCACGAGTCGGGAGCCGAACCGATGCGGATACGGGACGCCGCCGCTGCCGAGGAGGTCATGCGGTCCAGGGTTACGGGCGGGTGAGCAGGTGTCAATCATTAGTCCGTATGTCCGGACAAAGCATTGACAGGGCTTCAGGAGGGCGGCTAGATCTTGGGGCGGTCGCCCCGGGTCCGGGCCGGATGGACGGTGCCGGAGGGGCGGTGTCGGGCGGGCGGTGTCGGAGGGACGGTGTCGGGGATGGATGTGCCGGAGCGGTACGACGTCATCACCATGGGCCGTATCGGTGTGGATCTCTACCCGCTGCAGAGCGGTCTGCCCCTGTCCCGGGTCGACACCTTCGGGAAGTTCCTCGGTGGCTCACCGTCCAACGTCGCCGTCGCGGCGGCCCGGCTCGGACGGCGGACGGCGGTGGTGACGCGTACCGGCCAGGACCCCTTCGGGACGTATCTCCGCGAGCAGTTGCGGGAGTTCGGGGTAGACGACCGGTGGGTGTCGCCGGTCGACGCGTACCCGACGCCGGTGACGTTCTGCGAACTCTTCCCGCCCGACGACTTCCCGCTCTACTTCTACCGGCAGCCCAAGGCCCCCGACCTGGAGATCCGTGCCTCCGAACTGGACCTGGACGCGATCCGGGCCGCCCGGGTCTTCTGGATGACCGGCACCGGCCTGTGCGCCGAACCGAGCCGCTCCGCCACCCTCGCCGCCCTGAGCGCCCGCGACCGCTCCGGCGTCACCGTCTTCGACCTGGACTGGCGCCCGATGTTCTGGGGCCCCGCCCGGGGTGCGGACCCCGCGGCCCTCTACCGCCGGGCCCTCGCCCTGGCCACCGTCGCGGTGGGCAACCTCGACGAGTGCGAGATCGCGACCGGCGAGCGCGACCCGTGCGCGACGGCCCGTGCCCTGCTCGACGCGGGCGCCGAACTGGCCGTCGTCAAACAGGGCCCCGAGGGCGTGCTCGCCGTCCACCGCGACGGCACGACCGTCCGGGTGCCGCCGCTGCCGGTCGACGTGGTCAACGGGCTCGGCGCGGGTGACGCCTTCGGCGGGGCGCTCTGCCACGGCCTCCTCGCGGGCTGGCCCATCGAACGCGTCATGCGGTACGCGAACGCGGCGGGCGCCCTCGTCGCCTCCCGGCTCGCCTGCTCGTCCGCGATGCCGTTCCCGTCCGAGATCGAGGCGGCGCTCGGCGAGCACGAGGAGAGGGCGCGCCGGAAGAGGGAGAGGAAGGCCGGAGCATGACAACGGATGGCGGCACCCGCGGCACCCGCCGCAGCCACGAAACCGACCGCACCCGCGACACCCACCACAACCACGGCACCCGCGACACCCACCACAACCACGACGTCAGCGACGCCCGCGACACCCACCACAACCACGACGTCAGCGACGCCCGTCACCATCTGCGCGCCGGGAGCACGGCGCACGGCGATCACACCCTCGACATCGGCCCCGAGCGGGCCGGCTGGGACCGCTCCGCCCTGCGCGTGCTGGAACTGGGCCCCGGCGGCGTCCACGCGTTCGACGCCGGGGACAGCGAGTGGATCGTGTTGCCGCTGACAGGTGGCTGTACGGTGCGTACGTCAGGTGAGATCTTTGAACTGCTGGGCCGGGAAAGCGTGTTCAGCGGCGTGTCCGACTTCGCCTATGTACCGCGTGACGCCCATGCACAGATCGCCTCCGGCGCCGGAGGCCGCTTCGCCCTGGCAGGAGCGAAGTGCGAGCGACGACTCCCCGCTCGCTACGGTCCCGCGCCGGAGGTTCCCGTCGAACTGCGCGGCTCCGGGAACTGCTCCCGGCAGGTCAACAACTTCGCTGCCGCCGACACGTTCGCGTGCGACCGGCTGATCGCCGTGGAAGTGCTCACCCCCGGCGGCAACTGGTCGTCCTACCCGCCGCACAAGCACGACGAGCACCGGCCCGGCGCCGAATGCGTACTGGAGGAGATCTACTACTTCGAGGTCGAGCACGACGGCCTGGGCTACCACCGGGTCTCGCCCTCCCGCGCCGGCGGCACGGACGTGCTCGCCGAGGTCCGCAGCGGCGACGCGATCCTGATCCCGGACGGCTGGCACGGCCCCTCCATCGCCTCCCCGGGCCGCACCCTCTACTACCTCAACGTGATGGCGGGGCCGGGGGAGCAGCGGGAGTGGCTGATCACCGACCATCCGGACCACGGCTGGATCCGCGGCACCTGGCCCCAGCAGCCGGTGGACCCCCGGCTTCCCCTCTACGGGGCAGAGGCGCGCCCATGAACACACGCACCCGCAGGCTGACCACCGCCCAGGCCCTGGTGGCCTTCCTGGCCCGTCAGTACACCGAGCGCGACGGGCGGCGCAGCCGCCTGATCGCCGCCACCTGGGGCATCTTCGGCCACGGCAACGTCGCCGGGATCGGCCAGGCGCTCGTCGAGTCCGCTGCCGCGATGCCCTACCTCCAGGGCCGCAACGAACAGGCCATGGTGCACGCCGCGGTCGGCTACGCCCGCCAGTCGGGGCGGCTGTCCACCCACGCCGTCACCACCTCGATCGGCCCCGGCGCGACCAACCTCGTCACCGGCGCCGCCCTCGCCACCGTCAACCACCTGCCCGTCCTCCTCCTGCCCGGCGACACCTTCGCCACCCGGCCCGCGGATCCGGTGCTCCAGCAGCTCGAAGTCCCCGCCGCGGGCGACGTCACCGTCAACGACTGCCTGCGCCCCGTCTCCCGCTACTTCGACCGGATCACCCGCCCCGAGGCCCTGGTCCCGGCCGCCCTCCAGGCCGTACGGACCCTCACCGACCCGGCCGGGACCGGCGCCGTCACCCTCGCCCTGCCACAGGACGTGCAGGCCCAGGCGTACGACTGGCCGGAGGAGTTCTTCGCCGAACGCGTCTGGTACGTACGCCGCCCGGCCCCCGACCCGTACGAACTCGACCGCGCGGTACGGGCGGTGCGCGCCGCCCGCAGGCCGCTGCTCGTGGCGGGCGGCGGCGTCCACCACAGCGCCGCCGAGGAGGCCCTGGCGGCCCTCGCCGACGCCACCGGCATCCCCGTCGCCACCACCCAGGCGGGCAAGGGGGCGCTGCGCCACGACCACCCCGCCGAGGTCGGCGGCATCGGCCACACCGGCACCGCGACCGCCGACGCCCTGGCCCGCACCGCCGACCTGGTCATCGGCGTCGGCACCCGCTACTCCGACTTCACCACCGCCTCCGCCACCCTCTTCGCGCACCCGGACGTCCGCTTCCTCAACCTCAGCATCACCGGCTTCGACGCCCACAAGCTCGGCGCCCTCCCGCTGGTCGCCGACGCCCGCACCGCCCTCGAAGCCCTCACCGCGGCCCTCGCCCCCACCGGCCACCGCGTCGCCCCCGCCTACGTACGTGAGTACACGGAGGCCAAGGCGGCGTGGGAGCGGTGCGTCACCGCCGCGTTCGACGCCCCCGACCCGGCCGCCCGCCCCACCCAGGCCCAGGTCATCGGCGCCCTCGACGGCCTGGTCACCGACGACGACATCCTCATCAACGCGGCCGGATCGCTCCCCGGCGACCTGCACAGACTGTGGCGGGCCCGCTCCCCGCACCAGTACCACGTGGAGTACGGCTACTCCTGCATGGGCTACGAGATCCCGGCCGCGATCGGCGTCCGGCTGGCCGCCCCCGACCGCCCCGTCTGGGCGCTGGTGGGCGACGGAACGTACCTCATGAACCCCACCGAGATCGTCACCGCCGTGCAGCTCGGACTCCCGGTCAAACTGGTCGTCCTCCAGAACCACGGCTACGCCTCCATCGGAGGACTGTCCGCGCAGGTCGGCGCCGAACGCCTGGGCACCGCCTACCGGCTGCGGGCCCCCGACGGCACGTTCACCGGGCCGCCACTGCCCGTCGATCTCGCGGCCAACGCCGCTTCCCTCGGGATGCGGGTGCTGCGCGCCGAAACCGTGCGTGACCTGCGCGAAGCCCTGGCCGAGGCCCGTTCGTCGGACCGTCCCACTTGTGTCTACGTCGAGACCGAAACGGCAGACACTCTGTCGGGCCCCCCTCCGGCACAGGCGTGGTGGGATGTTCCCGTAGCAGAGACGGCCACCCGGCCGTCGGCCCTGAAAGCCCGGGAAGAGTACGACCGCCACGTCGCCGACCGTCGCCACCACCTCTGAAGACGCCATTGAAGACGCCGCTGAAGACGTCACTGAAGGAGTTCCTGTCATGAAGACCGTCAACCACTGGATCGGTGGCAAGACCGTCGAGGGCGCGTCGGGCAACTACGGCCCGGTCACCGACCCGGCCACCGGAGAGGTCACCACCCAGGTCGCGCTGGCCTCCCTCGACGAGGTCGACGCCGCGGTCGCCTCCGCCAAGGCCGCCTACGCCACCTGGGGCACGTCCTCGCTGTCCGCCCGTACGGCGGTCCTCTTCCGCTACCGCGCGCTGCTGGACGCCCACCGTGACGAGATCGCCGCGCTGATCACCGCCGAGCACGGCAAGGTGCACTCCGACGCGCTGGGCGAGGTCGCCCGCGGTCTGGAGATCGTCGAACTGGCCTGCGGCATCACCACCCAGCTCAAGGGCGAGCTGTCCACCCAGGTGTCCAGCCGGGTCGACGTCTCCTCGATCCGCCAGTCGCTCGGCGTCGTCGTGGGCATCACCCCGTTCAACTTCCCGGCCATGGTGCCGATGTGGATGTTCCCGCTCGCCGTCGCCTGCGGCAACACCTTCGTCCTCAAGCCCAGCGAGAAGGACCCGTCGGCCGCCAACCTGCTGGCCGAGCTGGCCTCCGAGGCCGGTCTGCCCGACGGCGTGCTGAACGTCCTGCACGGTGACAAGGTCGCCGTCGACGGGCTCCTCGCCCACCCCGACGTGGCCGCGGTCTCCTTCGTCGGTTCCACCCCGATCGCCCGCCACATCCACCAGGTCGCCACCGCCAACGGCAAGCGCGTCCAGGCGCTCGGCGGCGCGAAGAACCACATGCTGGTGCTGCCGGACGCGGACCTCGACGCCGCCGCCGACGCCGCCGTCTCCGCCGCGTACGGCTCCGCCGGTGAGCGCTGCATGGCGATCTCCGCGGTCGTCGCGGTCGGCGCCGTCGGCGACGAGCTCGTCGCGAAGATCAAGGAGCGCGCCGAGAAGATCAAGATCGGCCCCGGCAACGACGCCACGTCCGAGATGGGCCCGCTGATCACCGCCGTCCACCGCGACAAGGTGGCCTCCTACGTCACGGGCGCCGCGGCCCAGGGCGCCGACGTCGTCCTGGACGGCACCGGCTACACCGTCGAGGGCTTCGAGAAGGGCCACTGGATCGGGCTCTCCCTCCTCGACAACGTGTCCACCGACTCGGACGCGTACAAGGACGAGATCTTCGGCCCGGTCCTGTGCGTGCTGCGCGTCGACACGTACGAGGAGGGCGTCGCCCTCATGAACGCCTCGCCGTTCGGCAACGGCACCGCGATCTTCACCCGTGACGGCGGCGCCGCCCGCCGCTTCCAGATGGAGATCGAGGCCGGCATGGTCGGCGTCAACGTGCCGATCCCGGTGCCGGTGGGCTACCACTCCTTCGGTGGCTGGAAGGACTCCCTCTTCGGGGACCACCACATCTACGGCAACGACGGCGTGCACTTCTACACCCGTGGCAAGGTCGTCACCACCCGCTGGCCGGACCCGGCCGACGCCCCGGCCGGTGTGGACCTGGGCTTCCCCCGCAACCACTGACCGACGCACCAGGGGCCGCTCCCTGCCGGGAGCGGCCCCTGGTGTCACCCGAAAGGGCCGGAGGAGAGCCAGCCCCGCTCTCCTCCGGCCCTTTTCTCCTGCCCTGCACCGGTCAGCGCCCGGAGTCGGCCTCCTCGGTGATCATGTGCTCCATCGGGACCGCGCCCACCCGGCCCGACACCAGGAACGCGCCCACCAGCGTCACCACCATGATCACCGTGCCGAGCCACACCATCGTCTCCACCGGCAGCGTGTACGCGCCCACCGCCCGCACCACGCACTCGCCCAGCAGCGCCGCACCCCACACCACCGAGAACCGGTTCTCCGCCCGCCGGAAGGCCGCCGAAGCCGCCGCCGAACCACCCGCGAGCCGCTGCCAGGCGGCGTCCCTGGCCGGGGCGCCCTTCACCAGCCAGGGACGCACCCCGGCGGTCATCATCGGCTGGCCCTTCAGCGCCGTCACCAGGATGACGAGCCCGATGAGGCTGCTCACCCCGCTGTCCTTGGCGAGCATCAGCCGCGGGTCGCCGGTCAGCAGACTGGTCACCAGGCTCACCGCGTTGACCGTCACGATCAGCGCCGCCAGCCCGTTGAGCCGCCGCTCGCGCAGCACGCCCCACGCGGTGCGCACGGCGGGCAGCGCACTGCTCCAGGCCAGCGCGGCGAACAGGCTCAGCCCCGCCGCCCTCAGCACGTAGTACGAGGCGAGCGGTACGCCGACATCGACGAGCAGCGGAAGCAGACCGTTCAGTACCGCCCGGCCCCGCGAGGGCGCGGCGGCGCCGGGCCCGTCCGCGAGGGGCGCGTCCGTGAGGGGCGCGTCCGTGACGACGGCCGGGGCTTTCACGAAGGCGGGGGAGGGGGCGGTGAGGGTGGCGGCCGGGCTGCTCATGAGGGGTCCTCCTCTGTAGCGGCGGGCTCCTCGGCGGCCCCGCTCTCGATACGTACAGACTGGCCTTTGGGCCCCGGCGCCCGGCAGAGCCGCGTGTACCGGACTCCGTATGACGAATGTCAGGCCCCGCGCATGACGGCCCCGCGCATGACTGCGCATGACGGCTCTGCGCATGACGGCCCCACGCGTGACTGCGCATAACGGTCCTGCGCGCGACGGTGTACCGGGGTAAACCGTTCGCCGCGCCCGGAGGCCCGGTGTTCTGATGAGGCCATGACCGTTTTGACCGCGTCGGCCGCTTCGGCCACGCCGCAGTACGAGATCCGTGCCCGGCACACCGGCACCACCGTCACCGTGTACCAGGCGTACCGCCCCGCCCTCGGCCTCCCCGCAGCCCGGGACGGCCGCTTCCCCCCGGAGTGGAAGCGGGACCGGATGACCTGGATCAAGCCGAGCTTCCTGTGGATGATGTACCGCTGCGGCTGGGGCACGAAGGAGGGCCAGGAGACCGTCCTGGCCGTCGAGATCACCCGCGAGGGCTTCGACTGGGCCCTGGCCCACGCCGAACTCTCGCACTACGTCCAGCGAGTTCACCCGGACCGGGACACCTGGCGGCGGAACCTGCGCCGCGCCCCGGCCCGCGTCCAGTGGGATCCCGAGCGCGGTCTGCGTCTGGACCGGCTGCCGCACCGCTCCCTCCAGCTCGGGCTCTGTGGCGAGGCCGCCCGGCGGTACGCGGACGAGTGGACGGTCTCGATCCGCGACGTCACCCCGCTGGCCCGGCAGGTCCACGCACATGTGCGCGCCGGACGCCTCGACGAGGCGAGCACCCTCCTGCCCACGGAATCCCCGTACCCGCTGGGCGGCGTTCCCGTCCCCGTCCCCGCCCCTGTCCCTGTCCCCGCCCCTGTCCCGGCCCCGGTCCGGTGCCTGGGCCTGGACCAGGTACCGACACGACCGTAAAGCGGGCAAATTTCTATAAATCCCCCAAGAGGGACGCGTGCGGCACTACGCTCCGCGCATGATCCACCACTCCATGACGCAGTTCGCCGCGGCCGGTCTGAAGATCGACTGGACCAGAATGCCGACCTACAACACGATCATGTCGGTGGCCGCCGGCGCCGGGCTGCTGCTCGTGGTGGCGCTGGGGTACCGGCTGCTCTCCCCGGGCGGCGAGGTCTCCTTCGAGGGCTGGGCGCTCGCGTTCGCGGCGCTCGGCTTCACCCTCGTCACCACCGGTCTGCACATGACCCTGACCTGGCCGCTCGCCGGGCAGGGCTTCCCGTTCGACAACGTCATCTTCGGCGAACCGGCCCTGGCCTTCGGTGTCTTCCTGCTCGCCGCCTGCTTCTACCTGTGGAAGCGCGGCGCCGAACTCCTCGGTGACGACCGGGTCGTCCGCACGGCGCGGGTCGCCGGACCGATCTCCGTGTTCGTCTTCGGCATGGGCCTCGCCTGCTTCGGGATCGCCGCGGCGGGCTGGAACTACACCCTGTTCGCCGCCCCGCCGGAGGAGCCCATCTCCGGGGAGTTCGCGAAGTGGCCGATGCTGGAGGCGAGTTTCATGTCCGGGCTGTACGTCCTGGTCGGCATCGGCGCCCTCCTCTTCCCGTTCGCGCTGCGGCGGCCCCGGGGGTGGATGACCCCGGTCATCGGCGTGGTCTGGGCGATCGCCGGAATCGCCTTCCTGCTCTTCGGCGGCCTGAACTACTTCACCCACATCGGTCTCATCGTCAACACCATGTGAGGCACCGCGCGCTCCGGCGCGTTCCGGAGTGCCCCGGTGCGCCCCGGCATGCGGCACCGTGCCGGTCGGTACGGTCCGCCGCGACGGAGGTTCTTCCGTACCCGCGACGGAGGTTCTTCCGTACCCGCATCGGCGCGCGCGCCCGTGCGTACCCGCGCGTGCCCGGCCCGCCTCCGCGGCGGGCCGGGCACGCGAGAGCCTCAGAGCTCCGGCACGTGGTAGGGCGAGACGGTCATCCAGCCGTTGCCCGCGGCACCGTTGCGCTTGCCGGTGCTGGACTTGGCGAGGGTGTACCAGGAGTCGACGTAGTCCGGGTCGTCGGTCCACCAGCTCGCCGGGATGGCGTCGAGCACCGCGTCGGCCAGCGGGATGTACGCGCCCTGGTCGGTGATGGTCAGCAGCACCGCGGCGATGGCCTTGGCGAGGGCCTGGTAGTTGGTGTCCCCGTCGTCCTCCATCATGACCGCGTCGGCCATGTCGTACTTGTAGTTGGACCAGTTGACCAGGACCTGGCCCGGGTAGTAGGTCGTGTCCTCCTTGTTCAGGTACGGCATCTCCACGGTGTCCACGCGCGGCTTGCCGTCCTTGCCGAAGCCCGTGACCAGGGCGAAGATCTCGGCGTCGCCCTTGAAGAACGGCTCCTGGACGTCGGCGACCCGTACCGAGTCGATCCGGGTGGTGTCGATGCCCGAGGCGGCGGCCAGGGTGCTCGCCGCGGCGGGCGCGGGGGTGTTCAGCCCCTGGGAGGCCAGGGCCTTACCGACGACCTTCAGTCCCTCGGCGACCGCCTTCGCGCCGTCGATGCCGACGAGGTAGACGGGTCTGGTGGGGGCGGAATCCAGCCGCAGCTCATGGGCGGTGCCCTGGCTGTCGTACGCGGTGAAGGTCGTGGCGCCGTCGTCGTCGGACGGGGTGGCGGCCACCAGCGGGTCTCCGCCCGAGGCGAGCCGCCCGCGCATCGACGCGTCCGCCAGCCCGAACCGCAGCAGCGAACCCGCGGCGGTGCTCAGGCCCTTGGCGGCTGCGACATCACGGTCCGCCGCGGTGATCCCGGCGGCGAGCTTGCGCCCGGCCGCGGTGGTGGCGTGGCCGGTCAGCTCGCCGAGGCCGACCGTGTCCGCCGCCAGGGCGGCCCGGCGGACCTCGCCGCGCCAGGCCGGGTCGGCCAGGGAGCGGGCGAGCGCGCGTGCGGTGGCGTCCTCGATGCCGGAGACCGAGGAGGCGGGTGCGGCGGATGCCGCGGACGCGGTGGACGCCGGGTGCGCCGGGGCGGCCAGCGCGGTGCCCTGGAGGGGGACCAGCGCGGTCGCGGCCAGCGCGACACCGATCAGGGCCGTGCGCAGCGATGTGGGAGTACGCAAGACGATGTCTCCTGCCGGGAAGTGGAGCGCGGAGGTGGTGCACGGAGGTGGAGCAGGGGAGAACGCCGGGGCGACCACCGGATTCCGGCGAGCGGTGGAGGGGTCGTCGCATCGGTCTATGCGAGTAGACCGTGATTGAGTGTTCATGACAAGACTTGCTTTTTCCCGGCGAACCGCTCTCCGCCCCGGGCCCGGTCGTCCGGGCCCCGTGTCCCGAGCCTGATATTCCGACAGATTCCCGGCCGCCGTTGCCACATCGAGATCTTTCCGCAACGACTTCGACTGCTTCCAGAACCCCGTCTCGCACGTCACATACACACGTGCTGACGCGATGACACTGGGGGAAGACGATGAAACGCCGAACGGAGAACCGCCGGACGGATACGTGCCGTCGGCGGTCCACGTATCCATGGCAGGGAACGCTCGGAGCGCTGCTGGCGGGCGGGATGCTGCTCACCGGATGCTCGGGCACCGCCACCACCGACCGGGCCGCCTCCTCCGACCGCCGCGGCGGCCCCGCCCCCGCGTACGGCGCGCCGGGCGGCGCCGGGAACGGGGCGAAGGAGCCGGGCGGGGCGAGGGACAAGGACCGGGCGGAGGCGAAGGAGGGGCTGAGGGAGACCGCCCCGCCCGACTACCTGTCCACCTTCGCGCTGGACGTCGACACCGCCTCGTACGGCTACGCCCGCCGCACCCTCGGCGGCGGCGGCCTGCCGGACCCCGCCACCGTGCGGCCCGAGGAGTTCGTCAACAGCTTCCGCCAGGGCTACCGCCGCCCGGCGGGCAAGGGCTTCACCGTGAACGTCGACGGGGCCCGCGCCGGGGACGGCGACTGGTCCCTGGTGCGGGTGGGCCTGGCCACCCGGGCCGCCGCGGCCCGCGACGAACGGCCGCCCGCCGCGCTCACCTTCGTCGTCGACATCTCCGGTTCGATGGCCGAGACCGGCCGCCTCGACCTGGTGAAGAAGTCCCTGGACCTGCTCACCGACGAACTCCGCGACGACGACTCGGTCTCCCTGGTCACCTTCAGCGACGAGGCGAAGACCCTGCTGCCGATGACCCGGCTGCGCGGCCACCGGGGCGAGATCCGCGACCGCGTCGACTCCATGGAGCCCACCGACTCCACCAACGTCGAGGCCGGGGTGCGCCGGGGCTACGAGGAAGCGGTCGAGGGCCGGGTCAAGGGCGCCAGCAACCGGGTCGTCCTGCTCTCCGACGCCCTCGCCAACACCGGCGAGACCGCGGCCGAGGCCATCTTGGAGCGCGTCGCCTCCGCCCGCCGCGCGTACGGCATCACTCTCTTCGGGGTCGGGGTCGGAAGTGAGTACGGCGACGCGCTGATGGAGGAGCTCACCGACAAGGGAGACGGCCACACCACGTACGTCGCCGACGAGGAGCAGGCCCGCAAGGTCTTCATCGACCAGCTCCCCGCCCACCTCGAACTGACCGCGCGCGACGCCAAGGCGCAGGTCGCCTTCGACCGGAAGACCGTCAGGCAGTTCCGGCTCATCGGGTACGAGAACCGCAAGGTCGCCGACGAGGACTTCCGCGACGACCGGGTCGACGGCGGGGAGGTCGGCCCCGGGCACACGGTGACCGCGCTGTACGCCGTACGCCTCAGGCCCGAAGCCGCGGGGCGCGTGGCGACGGCCACCGTCCGCTGGCTGGACCCCACCACCCGGGCACCGCACGAGCGGCGCGGCACGGTCACCACGGACGCCATCGACGGACCGCTCTGGGGCGGCCCGAGCCAGCGCCTCCAAGTGACCGCCGTAGCCGCCTACTTCGCAGAGACGCTCCGGGGCGGCAAGCTCCCGGGAACCCCCGGTCTCGCCGAACTCGCCACCCGTGCCCGGAAGCTGGCCACCGCGACCGAGGACTCGTCGGTACGCAAACTGGCGACCGCGATCGGCCAGGCCGACCGGATCAGGAACGGCAGGGGCGACGACGGAGGCGGCCTGGGGGAGCCGTCGGAAGGCGAACTCCGCTGACCTGACAGCGGGATGGGCCCGGGGCGGGCCGCACACGCACCCCTCACCACGGAAACCGGCTGAGCGGCCCGCGCTCCCCGCCCGGCGGTGTGTGCTTCGCGCTCAAACCGGCTGCGCGGCCCGTTCGCCACCGTAAGGATGTCTCCCATGTCATCCTCCCTGCCCTCGCTCTTCCTGATACTCGCCGCGATCACCACGGGCCTGTACGCGGGATTCATGCTGACCTTCCTGATCGCGGTCATGCCCGGCATCGCGGCCCTGCCCGACGAGCAGTTCACAGCCGCCATGCGCCGTTTCAACGAGAAGGTGCCCGGTCCGGCCTTCCTGGTCCTCTTCCTCGGTGTGATCGCCTTCCCGGCCGCCGTGGTCATCGGCGGCGACGGCGGCACGGACCGGGTGCTCGCCGTCGCGGCACTGGTCTGCGCGGTGGCCGGGCACCTGATCACGATCGCCGGGAACATCCCGCTGAACACGGCGCTGGCCCGGTCCGAGGGCGGCGACGACAGCGCCGCCCGCACCGCGTTCGAATCGCCCTGGAACCGGCTCCACCTGATCCGTACGCTCCTGGCACTCCTCGCGTTCGCCCTGCTGGCGGCCGTGGGAGCCGAGCTCTGAAGGACGGCCGAAAACCCACGTTTCACTGTCCGTTCGGGTGGAGGCGACTGTGACAGTCGGCTCCCGGACGCAACCGCCGTACGCCGCGCGCGGTCTGATTCTGCGCGGTGGCGGCGCGCGGACGGGGGGGGCCCGCCCCCCCCCCGGCGGGGGGCCCGGGGCCCGCCCGCCGCGGGGCGGCACCCCCCCCCCCCCCCCCCCACCCCCCCCCCCCCCCCCCCCCCCACCAGCCCCCGCCCGGAAGGACGGCCGACCGATGACCATCCCCGCCACCGCACCCACGCCCCCCACGCCCCCCGCCCCCCGGCGCCCCCACGGCCCCGCAGACGTCCGAACCCGAACGAAGGAGCCTTTGTGGCATCCCGCGCCCTCGGAACCACCGTGGTCCTCGCCCTCACCGTGGCGACCGCAGCGATCACCCTGCCCACCGCCCAGGCCACGACGCCCGGCCACGCGACGGCGTCCCCGGGCCGTACCGGGGCCGCCGCGGCCGTGCCCCGCGAGGACTTCAACGGCGACGGCTACCCGGACCTGGCGTTCACCGCGCCCGGCGGCACCGTCGACGGGAAGGCCAAGGCCGGGTACGTGGGGGTGGTGTACGGCTCCGGGACGGGACTGAAGACCTCCACCAAGCAGGTCTTCAGCCAGAACTCACCGGGCATACCCGACGACGCCGAGGCCGGGGACGCCTTCGGCAGCTCCACGGCCTCCGCCGACCTCGACAAGGACGGCTACGCCGACCTGGTGATCGGCGCGGGAGGCGAGCAGAACGGCACGTTCCGGAAGGCCGGTTCCCTCACCGTCATCTGGGGCGGCGAGCGGGGACTCTCCGGCGGCGCGACCCTGCTCTCCGGCGACGAGGAGTTCGCGGAGATCGGCATCCGGACCGTCGTCGGTGACTTCAACGGCGACGGCGCCATGGACGTCGTCACCCTGCGGGGCAGCACCATCCACCTCCTGTCCGGCCCGTTCGGGCGCGACGGCAGCGCGGCGTCCGCCCGGATGATCCGTGACCTGGACGATCTGCGCTACAAGGAAATCGCCGCGGGCGACTTCAACGGTGACGGCCGCGACGACCTGGCCTCCGCCGTCCACGACGGAGACGAGTACGACGCCCGGCGCATCCTCGTCCACAGCGGCGGCGCCAACGGCCTCGCCGACACCCCCACCACCGTCAAGAGGCCCGACGGATACAGCCTCCAGGGTGGCGAGACCATCGCCGCGGGCCACATCAACGGCGACAAGTACGCCGACATCGTGGTCGGCCGCATCGTCGAGGGCTACGACAGCGACCTTGACTACCCGCGCGCCCTGGGCGGCATGATCACTTACGTGCCGGGCGGTGCGAGCGGCCCGCAGGGCACCAAGGCCAAGGTCCTCAACCAGGACAGTGCCGGTATCCCCGGCGTCGCCGAGGTGCATGACGCGTTCGGCTCATCGCTGTCGGTCGGCGACATGAACGGCGACGGCTTCGGGGACGTCGCCGTGGGCGTATTCCGGGAGGACATCGTCAACAAGAAGGACGCGGGCTCGGTCCTCGTGCTCCCCGGCACCGCCTCCGGCCCGACCGGGACCGGCACGATCGGCTTCAACCAGGACACCGCGGACGTGCCCGGTGCGGCCGAGGCCGGCGACCTGTTCGGTGCCGCCGCCGAACTCATCGACGCCAACCACGACGGCCGCGCCGAACTGGCCGTCGGCGCCCCCGGCGAGAACGACGGTTCCGGGTCGCTGTGGGTCTTCCCGTCCGCGGCGAAGGGCCCGACGGCCAAGGGCTCCTTCACCTTCGGCCACGGCACCCTCGGCACGATCGCGAAGGCCGCCGCACTGGGCACCTCCTTCAGCCGCTGACCCCCGCGCCCTCCTCGGGCCCCGGGAAGCCGCCGGGGCTCAGGGGCGCGGCTGCGGCCGTACGGTAAGGATCTGCTCGGCCTGTCCCACGGGTCCGTGGATGTCATGCAGCACGCTGCTGGTGAGCCCCTGCCCCGTCGGGCCGAAGGTGACGGTGGTGTCCAGGCCGGTCCACGGCCCTTCCGGCTGCCGGTGCAGATGGACCGTCAGATCGAGGTTGGGGAACATCCACTTGGCCGGGTCCTGCAGGACCGCGATGCCGTTCGCGGTGTCCACGAGCGTGAGGTACGAGGCCAGCGCGCCGCTCTCCTCGCCCGCGACCAGCCCGAGGGGCGTGGAGAGCCAGGCCGCCGTACGCCCCTTGCGGATGGGGGGAGTCCGGCGCACGTCGATGGACGTGATGTATCCCCCGTCCCACTGCCCGCCCATGTCCCACCGGGGCAGCCCGTCGGGGGCGGGCAGCGGCTCGCGGGGGCTGTCGGCGACGGACGAGGTGTCCAGCGCCGCCATCAGCCAGGCCCGCGCCCGGACCACCGCGCGGCCGCCGATGACGAGGGTCGCCTCCAGAAGCTCGATGGTGCGGCCCGGACGGACCGTCTCCACGGTGACCTCGCACTCGTCGTGCGCGATGCGGCCCAGGATGTCGTAACTGATCCGTCCGACCACCATCCCGCCCGCACCGCCAGGGCGAGCCGCCACATGGAGTTCGATCGCATGTGCCATGAGCCCGGAGACCGGACTGAAGTGCTGCTCCCCCGGACTCCACGCCCCGCCCGTATGAGCTGTGGGCTTGAAGCGGCACGCGCCCGTCCGCTCGTAGTAGCTCTCCAGGACGGCGGCGCCAGTGCTCACGGAACGGGTCTCCTCGGCCGGGGCGTACACGAATAGTTGCCTACGCCACGCATCCTAGGGACCGCCTGGCCCCCGGACCACAGTGAGCTGGCCCACAGCCGGTGTTCCCGCGCATGCCCCGGCGTCCCAGGCTCGTCACGCGGCGGGAAAGACCTCTGCGCCGCCCGGCCGGGGCCAGCCCCGGCCAGCAAAAAGACCCTCCCGAAGGAGGGCCTCGCAGCGTGCGCCCCCGGCAGGACTCGAACCTGCGGCCAAGTGCTTAGAAGGCACCTGCTCTATCCACTGAGCTACGGGGGCCGGGTGGTGGCCTCGGCGGCCTGGAGCCCTGGGGCCGGGCCGGTCGGTGACCTGCCGGGACAAGGATAGGGCTCCGATCACCTTGTCCTGGTTGCTTCACCTGCGTGGCACGATGTGGAGGTTCGGTGAAGCGAACCGATAATCGCAGGTGGGTGGGATTCGTGCAGCGCTTTTGACGTCTCGCGCGCCGGGTGTTGTGCACTCGTTATGCCTGCGCCCCCACTCGTCCCCTCTGTCCGGACTTCTTTCCCGAGGGAACCGGCGCGCAGAGGTGGCTATACGCTTCAAAAAGACTCCAAAGTTGGGCATTCTTCGCATGTGGTGACCTTGGACGTACGGCCTCAGCTCATCGACGCACTCTCCGCCCTCCGCGACCGTGTCGCTGCCGTGCGTCTTCCACTCCCGCTGCCGGGGGCCGAGCGCGCCCGGCAGAGCCGGAGCGAACTGCTCGCCCAGCTCGACGACTACCTGCTCCCCCGGCTCAGGGATCCCGAGGCGCCCCTGCTCGCGGTCATCGGGGGATCGACCGGGGCGGGCAAGTCGACTCTGGTCAACTCGTTGGTGGGACGGCCGGTCAGCCAGGCCGGGGTGCTCCGGCCGACCACCCGGACCCCGGTGCTCGTCTGCCACCCGGACGACCACCACTGGTTCGCGGGCCTGCGCGTACTGCCGCAGCTGACCCGGGTCTGGCTCCCGCCCGAGGCGGCGGGGGAGCCCGGCCGGTGCGAGGAGTTCGACGGGCTCGACCAGCTCGACGGGGCCGGGGAGGAGGACGGCGCCACCCTGCGCGTCGAGACCGCCCCCGGGCTGCCGCGCGGACTCGCGCTGCTCGACGCGCCCGACATCGACTCGCTCGTGGTCCGCAACCGCATGCTGGCCGCCCAGCTGGTCTGCGCCGCCGACGTCTGGGTGATGGTGACCACCGCCTCCCGGTACGCCGACGCGGTGCCCTGGCACCTGCTGCGCACCGCGAAGCAGTACGACGCCTCGCTCGTCGCCGTGCTCGACCGGGTGCCGCACCAGGTGGTCGGTGAGGTGTCACGGCAGTACGGGGCGCTGCTCACCCGGGCGGGCCTCGGCGAGGTGCCCCGCTTCACCATCCCCGAACTGCCCGAATCGGCCTGCGGCGGCAGCGGTCTGCTGCCCGCCACCGCCGTCGCCCCGCTGCGCGCCTGGCTCAGCCACCGCGCCCAGGACCCGGCGGCCCGCCAGCAGGCCGTCGGGCGGACGGCGGCCGGAATGATCGACTCGCTGGACGTACGGATGCCCGAGCTGGCCGGGGCCGTGGCCGCCCAGTACGCGGCCGCGGTACGGCTCGCGGGTGTGGTCGAGGAGGCCTACCACGCGGAGGGCGGCACCGTGCGGCGCCGGCTCCGCAGGGGCGGGGTGCTCGCCGGGGACGCCCGCACCCGATGGCGCGGCTACCCCCTGTACAGCACCTCCGCCGAACTCCTCGACGCACTGGTCGAGAGTCTGTCCGCGCTCCTCCAGTGTGCCGTCGCCGCCGCCGACGAGCAGATCCGTACGACCTGGCAACGCGACCCCGCGGCCCGGGACTTCGGCTTCGAGGGCGTCCGCCGGGAGACCGGGGGATGGGGGCCCGCCGAAGACGTCCGGGGCCGGATCGCCCTGTCCGTACGCCGCTGGTGGCGGGTCCTGGAGGAACTGGCCGACGAGGAGGTGCGCGGCCTGGAACGCAACGCCGCGCCCGACACCGAGACCGTGACGGCGCTCCTGGCCGCCGCGCTGCTCGGCGGCCGCCGCACCAGGGGCGCCGGGGAGCAGCTGGCCGAACGGATCGGCGCCCAGGGCGCGCTGCGGCTGCGCGACCGGGGCGGGGCGCTGCTCACCGACTGCCTCCACCGGGTGATGGATGACGAGCGGGACCGGCGGCTCGCCCCGCTCGACGCCCTCGACGTGGCCCCGGAACCGCAGGCCGAACTGATCGCCGCGCTGTCCGTACTGCAGAAGGAGAGGTGGCAGCGATGACTGCCGTCACTGATGAAGGGTCCGGTTCCGCCGGAAGCTCCGGTGGCTCCGGTGGCTCCGGGGGGACGGAGCCGGAACGGGCCGAAGGGACGCCGGAGAAGGGGCCGGAGCGGTCCTCGCAGGAGGGCCGGGGCTGGAACGACGGGCTCATCGCCCGGCGGGCCGCGGCCAGGACGGCAGACCCCGGACCCGGGCCCGCCCCGGACGACGAGGACGTGAACCTGCCCCGGGCCGAGGCGTACGCCCCCGCGGGCGGTCCGCTCCGGCCGCGGCTCGACGCGCTGCGCGAACTCGTCGGGCTGTCCCGGGCCCGGCTCGACGGGGACACCCTCGACGAGGCGGGGCGGGTGCTCGACGAGGCGGCGGCCCGGCAGCGGCTCTCCTCCCGGCACACCGTCGTCGCCCTCGCCGGGGCCACCGGCAGCGGGAAGTCGACGCTGTTCAACGCCCTGGCGGGCGCCCCGCTCTCCGACACCGGGCTGCGCCGCCCGACCACCGCGGCCCCCCTCGCCTGCTCCTGGACCGACGGCGCCGCCGGGCTCCTGGACCGGCTCGCCATCCCCGGGCGGCTCAGGCGCAGGCCGCAGCAGGGCGGCGGGAACCCCGACGACGCGCTGGAAGGACTCGTGCTCGTCGACCTGCCCGACCACGACTCGGCGGCGACCGAGCACCGGGAGCAGGTCGACCGGGTGCTCGCGCTGGTGGACGCGGTGATCTGGGTCGTCGACCCGGAGAAGTACGCGGACGCCGCCCTGCACGAGGGGTACCTGCGACCGCTCGCCGGGCACGCCGAGGTCACCTTCGTCGTCCTCAACCAGATCGACCGGCTGCCTGGCGACGCCGCCGACCAGGTCCTCGACGACCTGCGCCGGCTGCTCGACGAGAACGGCATGGCGCTCGGAGAGCACGGCGATCCGGGCGCCACCGTCATGGCCGTGTCCGCGCTGACCGGCGACGGGATCGGCGAACTGCGCGAGGTGCTCGGCCGGTTCGTCCAGGAGCGCGGCGCCGCGGCGCGCAGGCTCTCCGCCGACGTGGACGCCGCCGCGGCCAGGCTCCGCCCGGTGTACGTGGCCGAGGGGCGGCCGGGGCTCGACGAGCGGGCCCGGGAGGAGTTCGCCGACCGGCTGGCCGAGGCGGTCGGTGCGTGCGCCGCGGGCCAGGCGGCCGAACGCGAGTGGCGCCGGAACGCCGGACGGGCCTGCGGTACGCCATGGCTGCGGCTCTGGCGCTGGTACGAGTCGACCCGGCGGCGGCCGGGGAGCCTGGAGTCCCCGGTGCGGCCCGAGCCGCCCGAGCGGCGGCTCACCGCCCGGCAGCGGGTCGAGCAGGCGGTACGGACGGTGGCGGACGAGGCCACGCACGGGCTGCCGGGCCCCTGGGCGCAGGCGGTCCGCGAGGCCGCGGTGCACGGGGCGAAGGAGCTGCCGGAGGCGCTCGACGCGCTGGTGGAGCGAGCCGGTGCCGGACCTGGTGCCGGTGCCGAACAGGGGCTGGTCCCCGGGGCCTCCGGGGACCGCGGAGCCTCCGGGGACCGCGGAGCCTCCGGGGCTCCCAGGTCCCACGGGGTCGGCGGTGCGGTGCGGGGCGGCCGGGTGGGCGGGAGGCCGCCGCGGCCGAGGTGGTGGCCGGTCGCGGTGCTCGCGCAGGTGGCGATGACGCTGTCGCAGTTCATCGGCGCCCTCTGGCTGGTCGGCCAGCTGACCGGCCTGCTGGAGCCGGGCTATCTCACGCCCGCCCTGGTGATGCTGGCCGGGGTGGCCGGTGGCCCGTTGGTGGAGTGGTCGTGCGCGGCCGCGGCGCGTGGGCCGGCGCGACGGTACGGGCAGGAGGCCGAACGGCGGTTGCGGGAGGCGGCGGCGGCCTGCGGCCGGGCCCGGGTGCTCGATCCGGTGTCCGCGGAGCTCATGCGCTACCGCGAGGTGCGGGAGAGATACGCGGCGGTGACGGAGATTTCCACAACCGGCGGGTAGTCCACAGGCCCCGGCACGATTTCCGCCTTCCCTTCACTCTGGAACAGGTGACCGCGTCCACGCGGTGGCCGTTTCGAACCGAAGGGGAGGCGGAGTCATGAACGACACTTTGGTGACCTTGGTGGGCAACGCGGCGACGGGCGTGGAGTTCCGGGAGACCGCGAGCGGAGCAATGGCGCGATTCCGGTTCGCGGTGACGCCGCGCCGCTGGGACCGGGAGAAACAGCTCTGGGCGGATGGGCACACCAGCTTTTACACGGTGCGGGCCTGGCGGGCTCTGGCGTGGAATCTGTCCGGTTCCGTCTCGGTCGGTGAACCGTTGGTGGTGCACGGCAGGCTGAAGGTCCGTGAGGAGGAACGGGAGGGGCAGCACCGTACCTTCGTGGACATCGAGGCGGTGGCGGTGGGCCACGACCTGACCCGGGGGACCGCGGCGTTCCGGCGGCTGGTGAGGGCCGAGCAGGCCCCGGCCGCACGGGCGGAGCACGCGGACAGCGTGTCGACGGAGCGTCAGGAGGCGGTGACAGTCCTCGCGTCGGCGTCCTGACGAGGTCCGGTCCGGGAGCCGCGACGGCAGTGGAACCAGGGTCGTGCCAAGCGTGGAACCAGGGCCGCGACGGCCGTGGAACCAGGGCCGTGCCGGGTGTGGGACCGGGCCGTACAGGGCGTCGGACCGGGCCGGAACGGGTATCGGGCCAGGCTGGAACGGGGCGGGGAACGGGCTCGGCCGGGCGCGGGAAGTGAACAGGAGTGTTTCCGGGGATAACGATTCCGATTCGGAATGGTTGTACGACGGTATGACGGGGGACTGTTCATCACTTCGTCCTTAGGATTCCCAGTACTCACGGGGCACTTGAGTCGACTGGCGGGGCAATCCCCACACGCGCATCAGGCGCGGAGGGCCCCGCCCGGAGGGGAATTCTGTGTTTTCTGCTTCTTCAGCGACCGTTTCGTCGTCCTCGGGGGCGACGACCATTTCTCCGAGGCGGCGCGGCATAGCCCGGCTGGCCGCGTCGGTGGTGGCATCCGGTCTGGTCATGGCAGGCGCCTTCGTCGGCGCGGGCAGCGCGGTCGCCGACGAGACGCCCCAGCACCAGGGCGGCGCGGCCGCGGTGCTGGACGGCTTGAAGACCTTCGACCGTGCCGTACTGCACAACACGAACGGCAGGGACCAGCAGCTGCCCGCCGGTCTCTTCGAGATGACCGTCGACGGCGGCGGCAAGCTCAAGACGTACTGCATCGACATCCACAACCCCACCCAGGACCAGGCGAAGTACCTGGAGACCCCCTGGAACCAGACCTCGCTCAACACCAACAAGAACGCGGGCAAGATCCGCTGGATTCTTGAGCACTCCTACCCCCAGGTCGACGACCTCGCGGAGCTCGCCAAGGCGGCCGGCACCGGTCCGCTCACCGAGAAGACCGCGGCGGCGGGCACCCAGGTCGCCATCTGGCGCTACTCGGACAACGTCGACGTCGAGGCGACCGACGGCCAGGCCGAGAAGCTGGCCGACTGGCTGGAGAAGAGCGCCACCGACCAGGCCGAGCCCAAGGCGTCCCTCGCCCTGGACCCGGCGGCGGTCTCCGGCCGCTCCGGCGAGAAGCTCGGACCGGTCACCGTCCACACCAACGCCGGACAGGTCTCCGTGACCGGTCCCGCCGACGCCGCCAGCGGCGTCAAGGTCACCGACAAGGCCGGCAAGCCCGTCACCGCCGCGGCCAACGGCGCCGAGCTGTACTTCGACGTCCCGGCGGGCGCCGCCGACGGCACCGCCTCGCTGACCGTCCAGGCCACCACCTCGGTGCCGGTCGGCCGGGCCTTCGCCGGTGTCACCAAGAGCCAGACCATGATCCTGGCCGGTTCCAGCGAGTCCACGGTCTCCGCGACCGCCACCGGCGCCTGGGCCAAGAAGGGCGCCATCCCGGCGGTCTCGGCGCAGAAGAACTGCGCCAAGGGCGGCGTGGACGTCACCGCGAGCAACGAGGGCGACGAGGCGTTCACCTTCGAGCTGGCCGGTACGAAGCACACCATCGAGGCGGGCAAGACCGAGACGGTCACCGTCCCGGTCGCCGAGGACCAGGCCTACGACTTCACGGTCACCGGCCCGAACGGCTTCTCCAAGACGTTCAAGGGCGTCCTGGACTGCAAGACCAGCGGCAGCAACGCGGGCGGCACCGACACCCAGACCGGCGGCGACAAGACCCCGGCCACGTCCGGCGGCAGCTCGACCGGCTCGGCCGGTGGCTCGGGTGACCTCGCCGAGACCGGTGGCTCCAGCGCCACCCCGGTCATCGCGGGCGTCGCGATCGCCCTCGTCGTCGTCGGCGGCGGCGCGGTCTTCCTCCTGCGCAAGCGCAAGACGCAGACCGCCGCACAGTGAGTACCCACCGTCGCCCCCGGTCCCTGACCGGACGGTGACGGACGGACGGCGGACCGTCACCACCGCCTGATCACGGCCCCGGTGCGCACCAGCGCACCGGGGCCGTCGCATGCCGCCAGACGCCCCGGAATACACCGTGGGCCCTACTGGTTTCCATCCGGGTGCGCCCGTCAGGCAAGATGGGTGTATCTGCCCACTCATCGATCGCCGGACGGTTTCTCTTGGCTGAGTACATCTACACCATGCGCAAGACGCGCAAAGCGCACGGCGACAAGGTGATCCTCGATGACGTCAACCTGAACTTCCTGCCCGGCGCGAAGATCGGTGTCGTGGGCCCCAACGGTGCCGGTAAGTCCACGGTGCTGAAGATCATGGCGGGCCTGGAGCAGCCGTCCAACGGTGACGCGTTCCTGTCGCCCGGCTACAGCGTCGGCATCCTCATGCAGGAGCCCCAGCTCGACGAGTCGAAGACGGTCCTGGAGAACGTCCAGGACGGCGCCGCCGAGATCATGGGCAAGCTCAAGCGGTTCAACGAGGTCGCCGAGCTCATGGCGACCGACTACTCCGACGAGCTCATGGACGAGATGGGCAAGCTCCAGGAGGACCTGGACCACGCCAACGCGTGGGACCTGGACGCCCAGCTGGAGCAGGCCATGGACGCGCTGGGCTGCCCGCCCGGCGACTGGGAGGTCGTCAACCTCTCCGGTGGCGAGAAGCGCCGCGTCGCGCTCTGCAAGCTGCTCATCGAGGCCCCCGACCTGCTCCTCCTCGACGAGCCCACCAACCACCTCGACGCCGAGTCGGTGAACTGGCTGGAGCAGCACCTCTCCAAGTACGCCGGTGCCGTCGTCGCGGTCACCCACGACCGCTACTTCCTCAACAACGTCGCCGACTGGATCCTGGAGCTGGACCGCGGCCGCGCCCTGCCGTACGAGGGCAACTACTCCACGTACCTCGACAAGAAGGCCACCCGCCTCAAGGTCGAGGGCCGCAAGGACGAGAAGCGCGCCAAGCGGCTCAAGGAAGAGCTGGAGTGGGTCCGCTCCAACGCCAAGGGCCGCCAGACCAAGTCCAAGGCCCGCCTCGCCCGTTACGAGGAGATGGCGGCCGAGGCCGACAAGATGCGGAAGCTGGACTTCGAGGAGATCCAGATCCCGCCGGGCCCGCGGCTCGGTTCCATCGTCGTCGAGGTCGAGCACCTCTCGAAGTCCTTCGGCGACAAGGTCCTCATCGACGACCTCTCGTTCACGCTGCCGCGCAACGGCATCGTCGGCGTCATCGGTCCGAACGGCGCGGGCAAGACCACGCTGTTCAAGATGATCCAGGGCCTGGAGACCCCGGACTCCGGCTCCATCAAGGTCGGCGACACGGTCAAGATCTCCTACGTCGACCAGTCCCGCGCCAACATCGACCCGAAGAAGACCCTCTGGGCCGTCGTCTCGGACGAGCTGGACTACATCAACGTCGGCCAGGTCGAGATGCCCTCGCGGGCCTACGTCTCCGCGTTCGGCTTCAAGGGCCCCGACCAGCAGAAGCCGGCCGGTGTCCTGTCCGGTGGTGAGCGCAACCGCCTCAACCTGGCGCTGACGCTCAAGGAGGGCGGCAACCTGCTGCTCCTCGACGAGCCCACCAACGACCTCGACGTCGAGACCCTGTCCTCGCTGGAGAACGCCCTGCTGGAGTTCCCCGGCGCCGCGGTGGTCATCTCCCACGACCGCTGGTTCCTGGACCGGGTCGCCACGCACATCCTGGCGTACGAGGGCGACTCCAAGTGGTACTGGTTCGAGGGCAACTTCGAGTCGTACGAGAAGAACAAGGTCGAGCGCCTCGGCGCGGACGCGGCCCGTCCGCACCGCGCCACGTACAAGAAGCTCACGCGGGGCTGATCGGCGTGGCCCGTCACCTCTACAGCTGTCCGCTGCGCTGGTCGGACATGGATGCCTTCGGGCATGTCAACAACGTGGTCTTCCTCCGCTACCTGGAGGAGGCGCGGATCGACTTCATGTTCCGGCTGGCGCCGGGGGACGGTTCGCCGTCCTTCTCGGGCGGGTCCGTCGTGGCCCGGCACGAGATCGACTACGTGCGCCCGCTGGTCCACCGGCACGAGCCGGTGACCGTCGAGTCGTGGGTCACGAAGATCGGTGCCGCGTCGCTGACGATCGCGTACGAGATCAAGGACCCGGACCAGGTGTACGTGCGGGCCTCGACCGTCGTCGTGCCCTACGACCTGGCCGAGTCGCGCCCCCGGCGGATCTCCGCCGAGGAGCGGCTCTTCCTCCAGCAGTACATGGCAGAGGAGCCCGCCGCAGCATGACGGTGCCCGTACGGTCGCTGGAGTTCGCCGACGCGAGGGAGGCCGCGGATCTCGCGGCCTTCCTCGGCCGGCTCCTCCGCTACGACCGGGCCGCCGCGGTGCGGATGCAGGCGGGCGGTGGCGCGCTGGCCGTGTTCGGCAGGCCGCCGTCGTTCGAGGTCCTCGCGGTCCGGGCGGCGCGGCTGGCCGCACCGGACGACTTCGACCTCACCGTGTCCGCCGGTGAACTCCTCGAATCGCTCGGGGAGTCCACCGGCACCGGCACGCTCCCGGCCCCCGTCACCGGCCCGCCGTGGACCGGGGTCCTCCCGCCGCGCGGCGGCTGGCGGGAGCAGAACGGGCTGCCGGACCCGGTGGCGCTGCGCACCGCGCTCGGCGCCGCCGTGACCGAGTTCCGTGACCGGGACGCGGCGCTGCCCGAGTACCGCCGCACCCGGGCGGAACGGGACCTGATCGGCCGCGAGATCTGGTCGCGGACGGTCGGCACGACCCGGCTCCCGCTGCGTGCCGTGCACGCCGCCCAGTCGCTCGGCTTCCTCCGCGCGGCTCCGGACTTCCCCGTCGCACTGCTCGCCGCCGGTTCCTGGCTGCGGCTGCGCACCCCCTTCGGTTCCATCGCCCTGCGCGTCCCCGGCAGCGGGCTCGGTGACCTCGCGGTGACCGTCGGCGGCTGAGAGCCCGTCGGGCGGCCCCTGACCGGGCGCCCACGCCCGGTGCACGCCCGCGAGCCTCATGGGCCAGGGCGTCCTCGACGGCGGGACCGCCCCCGGTACGCGCGCCCGCGAGGCTCATGGGCCCGGGGCCTGTCCCCGCGTCGCCGGGACGTCCGAGCGGCTTCGCCACCCGGACGTCCCAGTACCCCGCAACCCGCACGCACCGGACCGCGTCCGCTCTCCGGTCGGAGGCCACCCGGCGGGATCCGGGGCCGCTAGGGGGCGGTCAGCGCCCGGTTCACCAGGCGGAGCGCCGCCAGGTCCTGTGCGTCCTGCGCCGGATCGCCCATCCGTACGGTGAAGGTGGCGCTGGTGACGGCCCGTGACCCGTCCGCGGTCACCCCGCTCTCGGAGACGACCCCCAGATGCGTCCCGCCGTGGAACCAGATCCCGCCCCGGACGCCCCTGACCGGGCGCCAGGCGATGCCCAGCCCGTACCGGACGCCCGGCGCCGGACTCCACCCCTCGGCCGCCACCGTCTCCTTCATCGCGGCGAGCTGGGCCGGGCGCAGCAGCCGCCCGCCCATCAGGGCGCGCAGGAAGACGCCGTGCTCGTGCGTGGTGCTGATGACGGCGCCGTCCGCCCCGCCGCCGGAGGCCAGTGTGGTGTCGGTCGGCCGGTCCTGGCCGGGGAACCAGGTGTACGCGGTGGCCGTGGGCGGCGGCAGGTACGGCGAGGTGCCGGGGGTGAACGTGCGGCGCAGGCCCAGGGGTTCGACGATCCGGTCGTGGACCTCCTGCGCCCAGGGGCAGGAGGTCACCGCCTCGATGACCAGACCCGCGACCAGGTAGTTGGTGTTGGAGTAGCCCCAGCGCGGCTTCCCGGCCCCGGGCAGCCACTGGGGCGGCTTGCTCAGGGCGGCGGCCAGCTGGTCCCCGGGGGAGGAGGGGCGGAACCGGCTTTGGCGGTAGCCGTCCGGAGTGAAGGCGTCCGCCGCGTCCGGGGAGACGGCGAGGTAGTCGTTGAGCCCGCTGGTCTGGCGCAGCAGGTCAGCCACGGTGATCCGGCGGCCGTCGTTCCCGTTCCCCCGCACGACGCCGGGCAGCCAGCGCTCCACCGGGTCGGTGAGCCTGAGCCGTCCCTCGCCCACCAGCTGGAGGGCGAGCACGGCGGTGAAGGTCTTGGTGTCGCTGCCGATCCGGTAGGAAGAGCCCCAGGGGACCGGCTCGTCGGGGGTGCGCAGGTCGGCTGCTCCGGCGCGGGCCACGCTCCGGCCGGCAGCGCTCTGCACCTCGGCCAGTACGCCGGTGGCACCGACGGCGTGCAGGGCGTCCACATCGCGCTGGAGGCGGCCGCGGGGTCCGGAAGGCGTCGGTCCGGCGGTGGCGTTCGCGGGGGCGGCGGCTCCGGCGACCAGGGCGGCGGCGGTGGCCGCCAGGCTCGTACGTCTGCTGATCACCGGCCCTCCCCGGCGGACGGGCAGGCCAGGTCGGCGGCGGGCAGGGTGCCGTCGCGCAGATAGTCGTTGACGGCCTGGTCGGCGCAGGGGACCGGGGTGAGCCCGGGGAGGCCGCGCCCGTAGACCCCGTGCGAGCGGATGTCCGCCGTCACCAGCCGGGAACCGGTCAGCCGCCGGTGCAGGGCGAGCGCCCCCTCGTAGGGGACGTTGTTGTCCCGCCGGGCCTGGAGCATCAGGACGGGCACCTTGTTGCCGATCACCGTGGCGGGCTCGCGGGACGTGCTCGTCCAGAACGCGCACGGCGCCATCATCCCGTTGACGAGCGGGCCGAAGACGGGCTGGCCGGCCCGGCTGCGCTCCATGTTCCGCCAGTACGTCTCCGGGTCCTTCGGCCAGCCGCCGGCCGGCCAGCCGCGGTCGCCGCACATGAAGAGCACCCCGCCCAGCATGCTGTCCGCCAGCTCCGGCGAGCTGAACAGGCCGAGCAGCGAGGCCAGCTCCGGGCCGGGCTCGACCGGCCTGCCCGCGGCGGCGTCGGTCAGGTCGCGCACCGTACCGGCGAGCGCCGGGTCGTACTCGGTGTGCTGGATGAACTGCCGCAGCACCAGCCGCAGCAGCGACGCGTCGAGCGGGACGCCCGAGACGGTGACCGGGCGCCGCTCGGCGCCGTCGAGCAGCCGCTGGACGCTCGCCCGGACGCGGGCGGGGGTGGTGCCGAGCCGGTAGGTGCCGTTGTGCCGGGCGGTCCAGGCGGCCCATTCGTCCAGGGCCGCTTCGAGGGGCGCGCCCGCCCGCTGGAACAGCTCGTACTGGGTGGCCGCCGGGTCCGTGGAGGAGTCGATGACGACGCGGCCGGAGCGGCCGGGGAACATCTGGGTGTATACGGCGCCGAGGTCGGCGCCGTACGAGACGCCGTAGTACGACAGCTTCGGTGCGCCGAGGGCCGCCCGGATCGCGTCCATGTCGCGGGCGACGTTGCGGGTCGTGGCGTGCGGCAGCAGCCGGGCGTTGTCCCCGTGCCGCTGACAGCGCTCCGCGGTGTCACGGGAGGACCGCACCGAACGCTCGAAGTCCGCGCGGCGGGTGGTGACCGGGCCGGGCGCGGGCACCGGGGCCGCCGGGTCGCAGGCGATCGGGGTGGACTCGCCGAGGAACCGCGGGTCGAAGCCGATCAGGTCGTAGCGGCCGGCGACGTCCTTGAGCGCCGGACGCAGGGACAGGGTGTGGGCGAGCCCGGTGCCGCCCGGCCCGCCCGGGTTGGAGAGCAGGATGCCGCGCCGCTCACCCCGGGGCGCCGTGGCCCTGATCCGGGAGACCGCGATCCGGATCACCGGGCCGCCGGGGTCGGCGTAGTCGAGCGGGACGGTCACCTTCGCGCACCGCGCGCCCGCTGCCCTCAGCTCCGCCTGCCGGGCCGGGCAGGGGCCCCAGCCGACCCGCTGATGGACGGCGGGGGAGGCGGCGGAGGCGGGAGCGGGGGAGGCCGACGCGGGCATGCCGCCCGCGAGCAGACCGGCCAGGCCCAGTCCGGCGGTGACCAGGGGGGTGACGCGCATCATGCTCCTTGGATCGGGCGGGTGTTGTCCGCGTACGACGCTAGGCGCGTACGTGTCCCCGAACCATCGGGCCACCCGGCGGACCCCCCCTGGGGCCAGCCCCACCCCCCGCTACGGGCGCGGCTGGTCGTCCGGCCAGACCCCGATGTGGTCGCGCTCCAGCTCCAGCAGCACCCGGTGCTCCATGCCGAGCGTCTCGGTGTAGTCGGCGGGCAGCTGGAGCCGCCCCGCGCGGTCGAGCATCGCGTACTCCCGGGCCACCTGGGACTCCAGCCCCGTCGCGGCGTCGACCTCGGTGCGGCGCAGTACCTCCGAGGAGGTGCGGCCGTCGCGGATCGCCACCGTACGGCGCACCTCGTCCGCCACGGTCTGGTCGTGGGTGACGATCACGATGGTGGTGCCGAGCTCCTCGTTGGCACGGCGGAACGCGGCGAAGATCTGCTCGCCGGTGGCCGAGTCGAGCTCGCCGGTCGGTTCGTCGGCGAGCAGCACCGACGGGCTGTTGGCGAGCGCCACCGCGATCGCCACCCGCTGCTGCTGGCCGCCGGAGAGCTGCGCGGGGCGCCGGTCGCGGCAGTCCTCGATCTCCAGGACGCGCAGCAGCGACTCCGCGCGGGCGGCCCGCTCCGCGCCGCGCAGCCGCTCCCGGCCGCGCAGCTGCATCGGCAGGGTGACGTTCTGGAGGGCGGTGAGGTACGGGAGCAGGTTGCGGGCGGTCTGCTGCCAGACGAAGCCGACGACCTCCCGCCGGTAGCGGAGCCGTTCCTTCGGCCCCATCGACAGCAGATCGCGGCCCGCGACCGTCGCCGAACCGGCGGTCGGCACGTCGAGCCCCGCCAGAATGTTCATCAGGGTCGACTTCCCGCTGCCGGACGCGCCGACCAGGGCCATCAACTCGCCCTCGGTGACCAGGAGATCGAGGCCCTGGAGGGCCTGCACCTCCACCCCGTCCGCGGAGAAGATACGGACCAGCCGGTCGCAGGCGATCAGCGCGTCATGCCCGTAGGAGGGCCGGTCGCGGCGGGCCGTGGCCCGCCGTTCGAGCTCGGCGAGGGTGGTGTCGTCCGACGGTGACGTCATCGGGGGTCTCCTGACCTGAGTTCGGTGATCGGCCCGCGGCGGCCCGCCCACCACGCCTGGACGGCTGCCGCCCCGGCGGTGAGGACGACCACGCCGAGCGCCGGAAGCGTCAGCGACCACGCGTCGGGCCGCAGCTGGGCGGTGTCCGGCGCGGTGGCGCCCGGTCCGCTGAAGAGCGCCAGTCCCGCGAGGTCGACGCCGGGCGCCAGCAGCGCGATCGTCGCCCAGCCGGCCAGCACTCCGCCGAAGGCCGCGGGCAGGGCCTGCGGCAGCGATTCGAGGCCGAGCAGCCGCCTGCCCTGCCGGGAGGTGAGGCCCATGGTCCGCAGCCGGGCCAGCAGGGCGGTGCGCTCCGGCGAGGTCCGCAGCAGCGACAGCAGGACGGCTAGCAGGGCGTAGCCCGCCCCGGCCACGATCGCCGCCTCGTAGATCCCGCGCGCGCCCCGCTGCATCGGGACGTCGACGAAGGCCGCCCGTTCCTCGGCACGCAGCCGTACGGAGATGTCCCCGCCCGCCTGCTTGACCGCGGCCCGCAGCGCCTTGGGGTCCGGGGATCCGGCCACCAGCAGGGTGGTGGTCTGCTGCCGGGTGAGCGCCGCCGCGTCGACGAGCAGGAAGTCACGGTCGGGTATGACAGCGGTGCGCGGCAGGATCCCGGCCACCTGCACCCGCAGGTCCCCGGCCGGGGTGGTCAGGTCGCGGGGGCCGTCGCCCAGTTCCGCGGCGACGGGCGGCGACGCGATCACCGGTACGACCGTGTTCCCGCCCGCGGCCCCGCCCTTGTCCACCCGCAGCCGGTCGGCCGGGAACGTCCCCAGGTCCGCCGCACGGGACAGCCCGGCGTACGCGTCCGGGTCGACGCCCAGCAGGGCCGCGTTCTTCATACGGCCCGTGCCGTCCGGGCCGGGCGGCAACGGCACCCCGGTCACCACCTGCACCTCGGCCACCTGCCGCACGCCGTCCGCCTCCCGGACCTCCCGGACCAGACGGGCCGGGAGCGGCGCCGCGTCGAGCAGCCCACTGATCCTGGCGTCCGCGCCGACCGCGAGCATCGCGGCCCGGTCCCGGGCGTCCGAGACCCCCGCGAGGACCGAACCGCCGAACGCCGCCGTGGTCAGCGCGAGCAGCAGCGCCAGCAGCGGCAGCGCGCCGCCCGCCGAGGTCCGCCCGGCACGGGCCAGGGACAGGAAGCCGATCGCCCCGCGCCGCCGGGAGACGGCCCGCGAGGCCAGGCGCAGCGGCAGCGGCAGCAGCCGTACCAGGACCAGCGCCGCGATCAGCCCGACGAGCACCGGTGCGGCGCTGACCAGCAGGTCTCCGCCGTCGTCCGCCGTGCCGCGCCGCCGCAGCCCGGCCACCGCACCCGCCGCCAGTACCAGAGCGGTGAGCTCGGCGACCGTACGCAGCCGGGACGGGCGGGCGTCCATCAGATCGTCGCGGGCCCCGGGCAGCCGCGGCCTGCGATGCGGCAGCACCGTCACCAACGGCACCGCGGCGCAGACCAGCGCGGCGACGGCGGCCGGACCGGCCACCGAGGGCCACAGCCGGGCCGGTCCGAAGAACGGCAGCGCGGCCAGCAGCCCCAGCGCCGCCGCGGGCACCGCGACCACCGCCGTCTCGGCGAGCAGCCGCCCGCCCAGCCCGGCCAGCGAACCGCCGCGCGCCCGCAGCAGCGCCAGTTCCTCCCGGCGCCGCCCGCCGATCAGCGAGGCCGTCATCAGCAGCACCACGGCGGCGACGGACCCGACCCCCACGGCGGCCACCGTGACGACCGGCCCGATCGCCGTGCGCAGCGTGTCGTACCCGGCGAGGATCTGGTCCAGGTCGGTTCGGAAGGCCGCGTTGTCACCGGCCACCGTCCTCAGCCGCACCAGCCCCGGACCGCCCTCCAGCGAGGCGAGCGCCGAGCGCAGCCCCGGCACGTCACCGGCGGTCAGACCGGAGGCGTCCGGCGTGAAACGCCAGAACATCTCCGGCTCGCCGGTCGAGCCGAGCAAGGCGGGAGCGGCGTCCTGCGGCAGCAGCACGGTCGCGGCCCAGAAATGGCGCGGCGGGTCCGGGCTGGGCGGGCTCGTCTGCGGCTGGGGCACCAGGGCCGGGGTCCGGAACAGCGGCTCGGCCGACCAGTAGCTGCGCTGGGGCTCCCTGGGGGCGATGATGCCGGTGATCCGTACGGTCAGATGCTCCCCGGCCCTGGTCGGTACGGAGATCGTCGCTCCGGGCACGGCACCCAGCGCCTTCGCCGTCTTCTCGGTGACCACGCCCTCCACCTCGCCGGTGTCCTCGGTGACCGGGCCGCGCACGGCGGGCCAGGCTCCAGAGCGCAGCGTGGCGTGGCGGCGCAGGTCCGACGGGGTGGCGTAGTTCAGCTGCGGGTCGAGCCCTTCGGGCCGGGCCAGCCAGGCGTCCGCCGCGGGCATCGGCCTGCTGGTGCGCACGCCGTACACGGAGTCGGCGGCACCGGGCCGGACCTTGGCGGGCAGCGCGGAGCGCGCCTTGTCGTGGACGGCCTTCAGTGCCGCCTTGCGCACCGCCGCCTCGCGCTCGGCCGGGGGCATCTGGAGGCTGGGCTGCGGGCTGCGCAGTTCCAGGACGCTGTGCGCGGGGTCGGCGGCGGTGATGTCGTGGCGCAGCCCGTCGGTCCCCTGGCGCTCCACCGCGCGCGGGAAGACGGCCGTGAGGAACGAGGTGACCAGCACCAGCAGCGCCAGAGCCCAGGCGGTGCCGGGGGCGGTGCGCAGCCGGGTGCGGACCCAGGGCGCGTCGGCGGGGTGGCCGGTGCGGACGGAACGCGAAGCCATGTCAGTTGTCCCCCTGGACACGCAGCGAGGCGGCGGGATCGGTGCCGCGCAGGGCGAGGAACACCACGGTCAGCAGCGGCAGTACGGCGACCCCCGCGAGCAGCGCCGCGATCTGCCCGGCGGGCAGCTGCACCAGTACCCCGGGCACCGGCGGGGTGGCCTGCCCGGTCAGCACGACGAGCGGTACGACAGCCCGGTTCAGCACCGCTCCGAGCACCGTCCCGACCAGCAGCGCGATCGCGATCAGCACCCCCTGTTCGGCGGCGATCATCCTGGTCAGCCGCCTGCGCGGGGTGCCCAGTGCCCGTAGTACGGCGAATTCCCCGCTCCGCTCGCGCTGCGCGCCGACCGCGCTCACCGCGAAGCCGACCGCGGCCAGGGCCGCCGCGGCCACCGCCACCGCGGGCAGCGCGGACTGCGGCCCGGCGCCCAGCGGATCGCCGACCAGTTCCCGCGCGATCTCGTCCCGCACCAGGATCCGGGCCGGTTCGGCGTCCGGCCGGGCCCGCAGCGCGGCGGCGGCCTCACCGGCCCGCCCGGGGGCGGCGCTCAGCCACCACTCGTTGGCGCTGAGCACGGCGCCGGGGCGCTGCGCGAAGACCTGGCCCAGGGCCCGGAGGTCGATCAGCAGGGCGCCGCCGTCCCGGGCCGCCACCGGAACCGAGGAATCCGCCCCGGCGCCGGTGGTGGGCAGGCGCCGGACCGTGTCCACGATCTTCACCCGGACCTTCTCACCGGCCAGCGTGACATCGACGACCTGCCCCTTCCGGGCCCCGGCGGCCTTCAGATACGCGTCGGTGGCGAGGGCGTTGGGTACCGGGGCCTTCGGGCGGGGCACGGTGACCCGCACCGAGTAGGCCGGGGTGTAGTCCCAGCTGTTCAGGGCGGCGCCGGTGCCGTACTCGACGGTCAGCGGGCGCGCGGCGGAGGCGGTCGCGGTCAGCCGGTCGCTGCGCTCCGGTTCGCCGCCGGAGCCGACGCCGGAGACCGCGGCCCGCCAGCCGAAGCCCGCGGGGACCGGGACGGCCCGCTCGGTGCCGTCCGCGACCGCGGCCCGCAGGGCGCCGACGGTCAGCCGGTGCGTCCGGCCCGCGTAGCCCTGCCGGCCGTCGGCCGGCCGCTGCGTCTCGTCCGCGTAGCCCGGCCGGTTGCCGGTCAGCTCGAAGCCGGTGACCGTGAAGCCGCTGTCGCCCGCCACCTTGACGGTGACCGGGCGCGCCTTGCCATCCGCCGGAACGGCCCCGGCCACCACCCGGTAGGGCAGCCCGTAGCCGTCCTCCAGCAGTACCGAGAGGACCGGGGCGTCGCCCGGTTCCCGCACCTTCGCGTCCGTGGTGATCCGGGCGTCGAACCGGAACCGCACGCTCTTCTCCGGCAGGGGCAGCCCGGCCCGTTCGGTCCGCGGCGCGGCGAGCGGCTCGAACAGCCGCTGACGGGGCCGGTCGGTGAGGTCGTCGCGGATCAGCATCCGGTCGGTGGCGTGCGCGGTGTCCAGGGCGAGGACCGTGGCGGTGCGCTCGTCGGAGAGTTCGGTGCCCGCCCGGAGCGCGGGCGCCGCGTCCCGGACGCCGGGCAGCCGGGCGTAGCCGACCGCTGCCGCCGGATCGTCCTGGGGGCCGGTCAGCACGCGCAGCGACGCACCGGTCCGGAAGTCGGCCTGGTCGCTCTGCGAACGGTCCCAGGAGGCGCGCTGCCCCACGGCCAGCATGCCCATCGCCAGCGCGAGGACCAGCAGCAGCACCGGCCCGGCGCCGCGCAACGGGCGGCGGCTGAACTGCCAGCCGGACAGGGCCGTGATCAGTCCCCGGCCACTCGCCGCGGCGCGCTCCGCGAGCCGGGCCGCGGGCGGCAGCAGCCGCAGGGTGAGCACCGTGCCCGCGAGCAGCAGCAGCGCGGGGGCCGCGACCAGCAGCGGGTCGATCCCGAGTTCGCCCTGCCGGTCCCCGCTCAGCGCACCGCCGCCGACCTCCGTGGCCCGCCGGTCGAGCTGCCAGTACGCCACCCCGGCGATCGCCAGCAGCCCGATGTCGGCGCCCGCCCGCAGCGGAGCGGGCAGCGCGGCGGCCCGCCCGGCCCGGCGTTCCCCCGCTCCGGCCGTCAGCGCGGGCGCCACCACGGCCAGCGCGCACACCAGCGCGACGCCGACGGCGACCAGCCATACGGTGCCGGTGGCACCGGCCTCGATCCGCAGCCCGATCCGCGACAGCGCGCCACGGTCGGCCAGCAGCCGGGTCAGCGGCCCGGCGAGCAGCGGGGCCACCAGGGCGGCGGGCAGTGCCAGCAGCAGCGCCTCGACCGCGGCGAGCGCCGTGATCCGGCCGCGCGAACCGCCCCGGGCCCGCAGCAGCCGGGTCTCCCCGGCCCGCTCGCTGCTCAGCAGCCGGGCCACCAGCAGCAGCGCGTACCCCGCGAGCAGCACCAGCTGCACGGCCACGATCATCAGCGTCGAACGGGAGACCAGCAGCGCCCGGTCGATCTGCTCCAGTACCTGGGGCAGCGAGGTCCGGGCGGCGGCTCCGCTCTTGAACTCGGGGGCGGCCGTCACCCGCTTCGGGGCGGCCGACGCGGCGGCGCGCAGCGCGTCGATGCGGCCGGTGGTGACCGTACGGAAGTCGGCGGACGCCAGCCAGGACATCGTCCCGGCGCTGACCCGCCCGGATCCGGGAACCGCCGCGTCGGTGAGCAGCGGACCGTACGTGGTGAAGGCGAGCTTGCGGACACCGCGCCCGCTCAGTTCGTCCAGCTGCCAGTACGGGTCGGCCGGGTCGGCCACCTCGTACACCCCGGTCACCAGGACGCGCAGCGGCTTGTCGGTCAGCCGGTCGGTGACCGTGAACCGCGCGCCGGGCTTCAGCTTCAGCGCCTTGGCGGCGGGCAGCGGCAGCGCGGCCTCGACCGGGCCGCCGTCGGCCGCGCCGCCCGGTGCGGGCGCGCGGCCCGCGGTGATCCGGACACGGCCGCGGTCGAGCGCGGCGAAGTGGGTGAGGTCGGGGTCTCCGGAGCGGAGTTGAGGCGCCCGCAGCCCGTTCGGCAGCGCGTACGCCCCCGAGGTCTCCAGCGTCCGTACGGTCAGCGGCAGACCGTCGAAGGCCGAGGCGGCCGCCTTCCGGGCGACGGCGTCGGCCGCCTTCCGCTGGTCGGCCGCCACCTGGACGGACATCACGAAGGAGGCGTCGGCCGCCGAGCGGTGGGTGAGGGCGTTACGGAGTGCCGCGTCGCCCACCGAGCCCGAGAAGGCGGTCAGCGCCGCCAGCACCGATGTGGTCAGCAGTACGGCGAGGACCGCGGCGCAGAGCAGCAGCCGATGGGCCCGTACCCGGAGAAAGACGAACCCCGTCACTCGCGCCCCCCTGGGCCCTCGGCACACACACGCCCCCCGGCGTGACATGGATGCTTTCAAGGTCCAGGGCGGTTGGAAACCGCTTGCCTACGTACTTGATCCGATTGTGACCGTTTATCGGCGTGGGATGACCGGACTCCGGTTCAGTCAGTGGTGTTGATCATCGAGGCGGCGGCGTACGTGAGGTAATCCCACAGCTTCTGGTCGAGCTCCGGCGCCAGGCCGAGCTCGTCGAGCGCCACCCGCATGTGGCGCAGCCAGGCGTCGTGCGCCGCCCGGTCCACCCGGAAGGGTATGTGCCGCATCCGCAGCCGGGGATGCCCGCGCCGCTCGCTGTACGTACGGGGCCCGCCCCAGTACTGCATCAGGAACAGCGCGAACCGTTCCTCGGCCGGGCCGAGATCCTCCTCGGGATACATCGGCCGGAGCAGCGGGTCCTCGGCAACCCCCTGGTAGAAGAGGTGCACCAGGCGCCGGAAGGTCTCCTCGCCGCCGACCTGCTCGTAGAGGGACTGCTCCTGAAGCGTGTCGCGCGGAATCTCTGTCACCCGACCATGGTCGCAGACGCACCGGCCGAGGACCGGGGTCCTAGGGCCTCTCGTTTGGATCATGCCGGGCTCGCGGGGGCCGGCACGCACATCTGCCGCGTTGTCGTCAGTCACCGACGCTCCGCGTCGGCTCCTTCCTCCGCCTTGCAGCTGCACGCACCAGCCCCCGCTCCCTTGATCCAGCCTGATCCAAACGAAAGACCCTAGGTCCCTGCCTCCTGGCCGCCCCGGCCCTGGCCCCGGCGAGCGCGGCGCGGGAAGGTGGAGACATGGACGCCCACGCCGACCCGTTCGCCGTGGCCGCCGCCGAGGAGCGGTGGGCGATGGTGCGCGCGATCGTGGCTGGCGGGGCGCTGCGCGACCCCGCCTGGCGGGCCGCCTTCGAGCAGGTGCCGCGCCATCTCTTCGTGCCCTACTACTTCACCGGCGACGGGCGGGGCCGCCTCTGGTGCGAGGACCCCGACCCGGACCGGCGGTCCCGCTGGCTGCGCGGGGCGTACGCCGACACCCCGCTCGCCATCCGGATCCGGGACGGCGAGCTGATCTCGTCCAGCAGCCAGCCCTCCCTGATGGCCCGGATGCTGGAAGAGCTGGACGTACAAGAAGGCCAGCGGGTCCTGGAGATCGGCGCGGGCAGCGGCTACAACGCCGCCCTCCTCGCCCACCGGCTCGGCGACGACGCGGTCACCACCATCGACCTCGACCCGGAGATCACCGGGGACGCCCGGCGCCACCTGGACGCGGCCGGACACCACCCGGCCGTGATCACCGGGGACGGCGTCCTGGGCTGGCCCCCGCGCGGCCCCTACGACCGGATCATCGCGACCTGCACCCTGCCGTGCGTACCGTGGCCCTGGCTGGAGCAGTGCGTGCCGGGCGCCCGGATACTGGCCCCGTTCGCCACCGGGCTGATCGCCCTGCGGGTACGGGCCGGGCCGCACGGGAAATACGCCGAGGGCCGGTTCCTGCACACGGCCGCCTACTTCGTGCCGCTGCGCGGCCTGCCGACCCGGACGGCGCGGGGCGCACGCCTTGCCGGGGTGCCCCGGCACATCGCAGAGAACGACCTCTTCCGCTTCCTGTGGGCGCTCACCGGGACGGTCCTCGAACCGCGCGAGGCGCTCTCGCTCTGGCGGCGCGAGCAGCGCCCCGAACGCGAACGCTTCGGCATCACCCTCGCCGACGGGCGGCAATGGGCCTGGCTCGACGACCCCGAGGGGCCCTACGCCTGGCCACTGCCGTCCGTCTGACGCGGAGCGGATCAGCCGCGGCGGACCGTGATCGTCGTCCACGCCCCGACGTGCACCCGGTCGCCGTCCTGGAGCGGCACGGGGACGTAGGGCTGGATCGGGTCCTCGGCGCCGTTGAGCGTGGTGCCGTTGGTGGAGTTCTGGTCGACCACGGCCCAGCCGCCGTCGGGCTGCTGCACCAGGACCGCGTGCTGGTGCGAGACACCCGGGTCCTCCGGCGGCACCGACAGGTCGATGTCGGGGGACTCGCCCGTGCTCTGCCGCCGGCGGCCGATGGTGATCTGGGTGCCGGAGAGCTGAAGCTGCTGCTCCGGGGAGTACGCGGGCAGGTTCAGCCCGGTCGCCTCGGGGCCGCTGCGCTGCATCATCGCCAGGAAGTACTCACGGTCCGGGGCGATGACCGCCGTCCAGTTCGCAGGCGGCTGGTTCTGGCCCTGGCCCGGGAACAGCGGCTGCTCCTGCTGCGGCGGGACCGCCTGCGGGGGCGGGGCCTGCGTGCGGGACGGCGGCGACAGCATCCAGTCGTCGTCACCACCGCCCTGCGGGCCCTGCGGCGCGGGCGGCTGCGGGGCCGAGGGGGCGGGCCGGTCGAAGGAGAGCGGCGCGGACTGCTGCTGGAAGGGCGGCGGGGGCGCGGACTGCTGCTGGAAGGCGGGCGGAGGCGGCGGCCCCGGCTGCTGGAAGGGCGGCGGGGACGACTGCGGACCACCGGGACCGGGCGGCGGCGGGGCCATGGGGCCGGGGGCCTGAGGACCCGGGCCGGGCGGCGGAGAAGACTGCGGGCCGGGAACCATCGGGCCGGGGCCAGCGCCCGGAACCATCGGGCCGGGGCCGGGCGGCGGGGGCCCGGGGCGGCTTCCCGGGTCGGTGGAGAGCGGCTCGGCGGGCCGGTTCACCTGCGAGGGACGCGAGCCCTGGTACTCGAACGGATCGCGCGGCTGCGCCGCGCCGGGAGGCTGCTGCGCCTGGAAACCCGGCGGCAGGTTCAGCCCTGGCGGCGGCCCGGAGACGTGGGGCGCCGGAGCCAGCGGCGTGTACGACGTCGCGGTGTTCGTCAGGTAGTTCCAGCGGCACTCCTCGCAGAACGGCGCCATCGCCTCGCGGGGCGTGCGGCACTGCGGGCAGAGCTCGGCCTGCTGGGTCGCGTCGGCACCCGGACCGTGCGGGTAGCCGTAACCGGCGGCGGGCGGCGGAGGCGGCGGTGGCGGGGGGACCGCGCCCGCAGGCGCGCCCGCGCCGGTCATGCGATGGCCGCAGACCTCGCACCAGTCATCGGAACCCGACTGGTGTCCGTTCGGGCAGGTCGGCATGTCGGCGCTTCCCCCTCTCCTGGGCCGACCCCGGGGGCCGGCGTATTTCCGCTGCACGCCTCCCGGCGGATCTTTCCGACCGGGCGGCTCGAAACCGTGAGTCTGTGGTTATCTCTTGACGCGCACGGTCTTGGTGGAACGCGTTTCGAGGGTCATCTCGTCGGCGTCCGCGACCGTTGCCTTCAGTCGCACAGTACCGGTCGCCGCGTCCACGACGTCCACCACCTTCGAAAGCAATTTCGCAGTGTCCTCGTTCCCGGAGGCCGACGCCAGCTGCACCGCGCGGCCCAGTTTCGCGGTCGCGCCGTCGAGGTCCCCGGACTTGCGGGCGTTCAGTCCCTGCTGGATGACCTGGGCCAGTTCCGCCTGCCCGGTGTAGTGCGCGACCTGCGGATTGATCGAGGTGGACGCCGCCATGTCGTCCGTCCACACCGCCCGTACCAGGCCCTGGGAAAGCGTCTGCGGGGCTCCTCCCGAGGGGTCGGGGAGGATCAGCGAGACCCGGGACGCCAGCATCTCCTGGCCGATTCCCGCTTGCGGAACCCGCACACACACGTGGTAGTCGCGGGACTCGTCGCCCCAGGAACCCGTGGGGTAGTCCCCGGCGCGCGGGCCCGCCTCGGTGCGTCGTCCGGTCAGGTCGACGACCGCGGGCGCGACCTGTTTCACATAGCCGATCTCGACCCCGACGGGCGTCCAGAGCCGCAGCGCGACATCCGCGACCTCCTTGCCCATCGCGCTCTCCATCATCCGCGTGAAGTCCGCGGCCAGCCCCGCCGGATCGGCGACGATGTCGGCCGTGCCGAGCAGCGCGGAGGCGATCCCTGTGACCTCCTTCACCTCCCAGTCGGTGCCGACCCCGCGGGCGTCGCAGGTGAAGCGGCCCGCACAGGATGCGAGCGCGGCCCGCAGGTCCTCCGGCGCCTCGTGCTCGTTGCGGCCGTCGGTGAGCAGGATGCCGTGCCGGATGTCCACCTCGGCGGCGCCGAGCAGCCGGTCCGCCAGCCGCAGCCAGGTCCCGATCGCCGTACCGCCCCCGGCGCTGAGCGCCCGCAGGGCCTCCCGCGCCTCGGCCCTGGTCCGCGCGTCCGCCACCGCGAGGGCGCCGTTGCCGGGATAGACCTCCCTGGCCACATGCGTACCGGCGACGACGGCGAACGAGGTGCCGTCGCGCAGGGTGTCGATGGCCGCGGCCGTCGCGTCGCGCGCGTTGCGCATCTTCGTCGGCGGGTAGTCCATCGAGCCCGAGCAGTCGACCATGATCACCACCGCGGCACGCGTCGCCCGCCCCGCGGCGCGTGAGGGGCCCGACAGCGGTATGCCGCCGGTGGTGCCGCCCCCGGTCGAGGTGACCGTGACGATCGCGTTCACCTCGCGGCCGCCTTCTGGCAGGTAGGCGTTCTGGTACACCTCGACGGAGAACTGCGGCACGTTCGACTTGGAGAAGTTGGCCATCTGGTCGGCTCCTTGGGGCTCCGGCGGTCCAGGGGACAGCCGTGAGAGAAGGGAGAAACAGGAGAAGGCGTCGCGGGAGCGGACGGTCGGACAAGAGGAACCGGACGTTACGGAACGGCACTCACGAGGCGCCGCAGGCCGATCCTGCCCCCGGAGGCTCCACGGCGAACGGCACCAGTGCCACTGTTACGTTGTCGTGGCCCCCGCCGTCGAGCGCGTGGCCCACCAGCACCTGGGCGGCGTGCAGGGGCCGTTGACCGGCGTCGGCCGGCACTGCCGCGGCCATCTCGGCGGCCGACTCCGCGTAGTTCCACAGGCCGTCCGTGCACACCACCACCAGACCCGGGCGGTCCGGCTTGAACGACGCGGTGTGCGGCTCCAGTTCGTAGGCGTCGGCGCCGAGCCACCCCGTGATGGCGTGGGCACGCTCGTCCGCGTACGCCTCCGCCTCGTTCATCAGGCCCGCCGCCACCATCTGCGCGGCCCAGGAGTCGTCCTCGGTGAGCCGGGCGGGGCGGGCGGTGCGGTCGTCGGGCACCCAGTACGCGCGGCTGTCACCGACCCAGCCGACGATCAGCAGGCCGTTCGCCATGATCGAGCCGACCAGGGTGCACGCCGGGGCGTTCTGGCGGCGGTGCTGCTCGTGCCCCGTGGCCGGGACGGGCTCCCGCGCCAGGGCGTTGACCGCTTCGGACGCCACGAGGATCGCGTCGTGCATCGCCTGCTGCGGGTGTACGCCGCGCGGCAGCGACTCCAGCAGCGCTTCGCTGGCCGTGCTCGCGGCAGCCGCCGACGCCTCGTCGGGGCGGCTGGCCGAGGAGACGCCGTCGCAGACGATCGCGACGACCGCCGGTGAACCGTCGGGCAGCGCCGTGGTCGACACCGCGAACGCGTCCTCGTTGCGGTGGTGGCGCAGTCCCCGGTCGCTGACCGCGGCCACCGAACCGAGCTCCTGCTCCATGTGGTCGCGCTCGCGGGGCTGGGCGTGGCCGCAGTTCTCGCAGTAGCCGTCGGTGTCGACCCGGCCCGCCCGGCAGGCCACGCACACCTTGGTCCCGGCCGGCGGGGTCGCCGCCGCCGGCTCCGCCACAGCCGTACGGGGATCGGGCGCGGGCCCGGACGCGGGGACCGGGGGCGGGGCGGGCGCGGGCGGCGGAGCCACGGCCGCCGGGTCCGGCGCGGCCAGCTCGAAGTCACCCGACCCGTCCGGTCCGCCCGGGGCGGGCGGCGCATCCGGGGCGGGCGGGGTGACCAGGGCGATCGTCGGGTGGTCCTTCGGTACGGGGGGCACGGCCGACAGGTCGTACCCGCACGCACCGCAGAACAGATCCCCCGGCTCCAGCGGCTCCTCGCAGCCGGGGCACTTCGACAGGGCCGTCTCCTGGGGTTTCTGCGACATTTTCACACCCACGTCCGGGGGCGGAGGCGGTTGGCCCGCTCCACCAGTTCGATCCTCTCATCGCCGGGCTCCGCAAGCCTGGCGAGCATCCGGTACGAACGTTCGAGCCCGAACCGCAGGCCCTGTTCGTCCAGCTCACTGCCGAGCAGCGTGCCCGGTCCGGGCTGCCGCGCCGCGGCCCCCGCCCCGGGGCTGCCGGAAAGCACCCAGTCGAGCGCCGTACCCAGCACCTCGGCCGACAACTGTTCCCGGCGCACCGCGTCCAGCCCGAACCCGGCCAGCCCCGACACCTGCGCCGAAGCGGCCAGCAGGTCGTCCAGCAGCGGTTCGTCCGGCGCCCGCTCCCGCAGCCGGGCCCGTACCGCCGCGACCCGGGCCGCCGTGTAGTGGATCGACGCCTCCGGCACCGACTCCAGCGCGGCCACGGCCCCGGCCCGGTCCCCGGCGGCGATCCGCACCCGGGCCAGCCCGAAGGCGGCGCTCACGAAGCTCGGGTCGGTCGTCCACACCAGCCGGTAGTACTCCGTGGCGTTGTCTAGCTGGCCCAGCACCTCCGCGCAGATCCCCAGCGCCAGCTTGGGCGCGGGCTCACCGGGGAACGCGTCGTACACCGCGTCGAAGGACAGCGCGGCGTTCTCGTGGTCACCGGTCACCAGCGAGGCCACGCCGCGGTACCAGACCACCCGCCAGTCGTCCGGATGCTGCCCCTCCAGCGCCGCCAGGGTCTGCCCCGCGGCCACCTGCTCGTTCAGCTCCAGCCGGGCGCGCAGCTCGCGCAGCCGGGTCTCCGGCGAGGCTGAGGGAACCGTTCTCAGCGCGGCGATCAGCTCGGAGGGGGCCGTGGTCATCAGCCCGGCCAGGAAGCCCGCGTGGGGATCGCCCGCGTCGACCCGGGGCACCGGCAGCGCCAGCGCCGTGGACCGCAGGTCAAGACCGGCGAGCTCCGGGCCTCCCGGCGCGACGGCCCCCGCGCCCCGGGGCGCGGGGATCGCGGCCCGGGACGCGGCGCCCCGCGCGGAGGGCCGGGCCCCCAGCCGTGACACGTCCTGCGCCCGCTCCGGGAACAGCCGGGTGTCCGTGACCCGGACCTCCGGGCCGAACAGGGTCGACAGCGCCGGGCGGGGCCGCCCCGACTGGAGCGACACCACCTCGCGCAGCACCCCCGTCAGCTGCTCCGCCATCTCCGCCGCCGAGGCGAACCGCCGTGCCGGATCCGGGTCGGTGGCCCGCACCAGCAGCCGGTAGAACGACTCGTACGCCCGGAACACCTCGATGTGGTCGGGGTCGGGCAGCGAGTCCACGAAGACGTTGGTGTAACCCTGGAAGTCGAAGGTGAGCACCGCGAGCGTCCGCGCGACCGTGTACAGGTCGGAGGCGACCGACGGGCCGACCTCCGCGACCTCCGGCGCCTGGTATCCGACCGTGCCGTAGATCGCCGACTCGTCGTCGTCCATCCGGCGCACCGCGCCCATGTCGATCAGCTTCAGCTGATCCTCGGTCTGGATCGCGTTGTCGACCTTGAAGTCGCAGTACAGCAGGTTGCGGCTGTGCAGATGACCGAGCGCCTCCAGCGCCTCGATGCCGTACGCGCACGCCTGCTCGACCGGCAGCGGATCGCGCCGCCCGGCGGCGGTGCGGCGCTCGTTGGCGATCTCCTTGAGGGCCTTGCCGCCCACGTACTCCATCACTATGTAGCCGTCCAGCGAACCGGTGCGCTGGTCGAGGTGCTCGACGAAGTTGTAGATCCGGACGATGTTGGCGTGCTCGATCTCGGCGAGGAAGCGCCGCTCGGAGATGGCCGCCGCCATCGCGTCCTGGTCCCCGGTGTCGAGCAGGCCCTTGAGCACCACCCAGCGGTCGGACACCGCCCGGTCGACCGCGAGGTAGACCCAGCCCAGTCCGCCGTGCGCCAGGCACCCGGCGACCTCGTACTGACCGTGCACGATGTCACCGGCCCGGAGCTTGGGCACGAAGGAGTACGGGTGCCCGCACTTGGTGCAGAACCCCTCCGTACGGCCCGTCCGCCCGCCGCGCGAGCGCCCGACCGGCGCCCCGCAGTCGGACCGCGAGCAGAACCGCTTGCGCTCCGGCACCTCCGGGTTCTCCATCACCGCCGACCGCGGATCGGGCCGCGGCACGTCCGGCACCTGCACCAGACCCGCCCCCAGCCTGCCCCGGGCGGAGGCGCCCGAGGCCGAACCGGAGGAACGCACCGACACCGAGGGCGAGGTCGCCGCACCGGACAGGGCACGCGACAGCCGCCCCGACACCGAACGCCGCGAGGTCGACGAACGCGAGGAGGACCGCGCCGACGCCCGCGAGGAGGACCGCGCACTGCTGTCGCCGCCGCGGCCGTGCGCCCCGTCCGCGATCCCGGTCGGCGGTGAACTCACCATGCCACTGGGGGAGACGACCGGCGCCAGACCGCAGGTGCCGCAGTACAGCTCACCGCCGCCCATGTCCTCGTAACTGCCCTCGCACGCGGGGCGCTGGCACTGCGTACTCATGATCGGTCCCCCTGGTCGCCCCGCCGCCGCAGCGGCCCTTGCGCCTCACGCGCCGCCCCGGTCACCGCCGGTCCTCCGGCCCCGGGCGCGGGGACAGCAGCTCGGCCGCCGTCTCCTGGTACCGCAGCACCGCGTGCCCGGCCACCCGCAGATCGCAGGGCGCGCTCCACAGCATCCGGCGCGCCGCGTCGTACCGCTCGATCAGCAGCGGGTCCTCGGCCAGCCCGTGCCGGGCCACCTTCGCCCGGTACGCGTCGAGCCTGCCGCGCAGCTCCGCCCGCACCGCCAGCGGGGCCGTGACCGCGGTCAGCGACTCCCGGGCCCGCAGCAGCTCCTCCTCGGCCTCCCGCTCCAGCGTCTCCAGCAGCGGCGACAGCCGGTGCCACTGCGCCCGCCTGCGGTACTCCGAGGCGGCGGCCAGCCGCTCCTGGAGCGCGGTGGGCGGGCCGCTGACCGCGGGCACCTCGGACGCCGCGATCTTCGCGAGCACCTCGCCGCGCGCCGTCCGCGCCTCGGCCAGGGTGCGGTCCGCCCGGGAGAGCACGTCGCGCAGCTGGACCAGGCGCTGCTCGGCGTCCTGCCGGACCGCGAGCACCGCCTCGATCTCGCGCCGCACGTCCTCCAGGGCCCGGGCCGCCCGGTCGTACCGCTCGGTGTCCGGGCGGCCGCCGCCGGGTGCCGAACTCCCCGGCCCCGGCCGCCAGAACGCGAGCGGGTCGGAGACCACCTGCGTCCGCAGCACGGTCAGTTCGTGGGTGATCGCCTCCAGGTCGTCGCCCGCCGGGTGCTCACCGGGCCGGACGCCCACCGAGTGCGCCAGCGACCGCGTGCGGTGCAGCTCGGCCGCGAGCAGGTCTATCCGGGCGGGCAGCGCGGACCACACGGCGTCGGAGGCGACGACCATGTCCAGCGAGCGGGCGTACAGCTCGTTCATCCGGGCGACCAGCTCCTCCAGCGTGAACCGCTCGGCGAGCCTGGCCGGGCCGCTGGCCGACGGATCGGGGCCCGTCGCGGCGGACGCCACCGTGACCCCCTGGCCGCGCAGCAGCTCCGTCAGGGCCACCAGATCGTCCCGGTTGGGGTAGCGGCGCCGGGCCCGTACCGTACGCGCCCGGCCGAGCGCCGCCGTGTAGGCGTCGAAATATCCCCACAGCAGGGTGATCGCCCGGTCCGCCGAGGCCCAGCGCTCCTTGGTGACCCCGGTCAGGTCGGCGCCCTCCAGGAGCCGGCGGCCGGCGTGGTCCTGCAGGGCCAGGAGTGAGGTCTCGATCGCCTCGTGCTCCGCGCCGAGCCGGGCCAGCGCACGGTCCGCCTCGTCCCGGTCCATCACCGGGACGTCAGGCCCGGCCGACCGGCCGGGGAAGGGGCCCGCGACGCTCATCGATCACCTCTCCGCTCTCCGCGCCGGGACGGGCCCCGGCAGATCTGTGCCTCTGTCTCTTCGGCCGGGGCCGCCGTGTCGCGTCCCTCCCGGCCCGTCCGCTGTCAGTTGTCCCGGTACTTGGGCGCCGGTGGCGCCGTGATGCCCGGCAGGCCCTCCTCCAGCCAGCGCTGGTACGAGCGCATCCAGCGGCTGTCCGCCCCGCCCCTGCGGTAGTCGGCCAGCACCTGGTTGACCCGGGCCACCAGGTCGTCGGCGCCGAGCTTCGCCGCCACGCCGTAGTACTCGGTCGTGAACGGCTTGTCGCCCTTCAGCTCGACCGCCGGGTCCTGCGCCGCCTGGCCGGCCGCCAGCGCGTTGTCCGTGACCACCGCGTCGACCTCGTTCAGCTGCAACCGCACCAGGCAGTCCAGCTGGTTGGGGACGGTGAGCTGGTCCTCGTCCGCCGCGGTGCCGTCGTGCGGGTCCTTGTAGACCGCGCCGTACGACTGCTTCTCCAGCGCCTCGTAGGCGGTGGAACCCACCGCGGTGCAGACCCGCTTGCCCTCCAGCGACCTGTCGTAGCCGGTGATCGGCGAGTCCTTCGGCGCGAGGACCTGCTGCCCGGCCTGGAAGTAGGCGGTGGAGAACGAGACCTGCTTCAGCCGGGCGCAGTTGATGGTCATCGTCCGCACGACGACGTCGACCTTGCCGTTCTCCAGCGCGGCGATCCGCTGGTTGGTGGGGATGGCCCGGAAGATCACCGCGTCGGGGTCGCCCAGGATGTCCTGCGCGATGGCCCGCACCAGATCGATGTCGAAGCCTTCGAGGGAGTCCTTGCCCGCACCGGCCGCCGGATCGCGGTACCCCCAGCTGAAGCTGTTCTGGTCGACGCCCGCGATCAGCTTCCCGCGCTGCTTGATCCGCTCGATGTTCGGGCCGCCGGCGGACGAGGGCGGCAGACTCGCCTCCGGGTCCGTGCACGCGTCGGACCTGATCTGCGCCGCCCGTGCCGTGCCCGGCCCCGCCAAGTCGCCGCCGAGGACCGCGGTGCCGTGCCGGGAGAGCGGCAGCAGGGTGGCCGCGGCCGTCACGGCGCAGGCCACGGCCATGCCCGTCACCCCGCCCCAGCCGCGCAGCCCGCCGCGGCCGGACCGCCCGCCCGTGCGCTTCCTGGTCATCGCTCCTCCGCTCACCGGTACTCCGAGAGCCTGCGGTTGACTCCGAAAATCGCCGCCACGGCTCCCAGCACGGCCAGCCCGGCGGCCCCGGACGGCAGTCCGCCCAGCGCCCCGCGCCCGTCCTTCGCGGCCCGGGTGAACTCGTCCTGCTCGTGGGTGAGCGCCTGCTCCAGGGCGCTGTCCACCCGCTCGAAGGACTCCCCCGTGGAGTTCTCCGCCCCGATGATCTGTGCCCGCGCGCCGTCGTAGTCGCCACCGTCGTCGGCCGTACGGGCCGTGAGGTGGCGGCCCCGCCACTCGGCGACCGCGTCGACGGCCTTCGCCACCGGTTCCCGGCCCCGGTCGTCGTCGGCCAGCTTCCCGGCCCTGCCCAGTTCCTCGCCGAGCGCCTTCATACCCGCGCTGTAGTCCGTCTCGTACTTGTCGTGCAACCCGTCGGCGGTCAGCACCGCACCGCGGGCGACCAGCGTCAGGTTCTCGTTGGCGCGGGCCTTCAGCGAGTCGATCCGCGCGTGGTTGAGGACATCGAGGGAACGCTGCCCGTTCACCTCCGCGGAACGCATCTCGGACCGGGCCACCGCGTGCCCCACGGCCAGCCACAGCATCAGCACCGTGCAGGCCGCGGTCGCCACCAGCAGCCCCTGGTTGAACACCCGGTTAGTCCGGCGGTAGTTGCGCCGCTGCGCCCACAGCAGCACAGCCAGCACCACCACACCGAGCCCCAGCGAGAGGAACGGCCAGGACCGGGCCGCGTCGTTGTCCTCGCCCAGCCGGTCCGTCTCCGCCGCGTACAGCCGCTCGGCGGCCGGCAGCAGCACCTTGCTCATCTGCTGGTTGGCGTACCGGAGATAGGCGCCGCCCAGCGGAAGGCCCTGCCGGTTGTTGGCGCGGGCCCGCTCGACCAGGCCCGCGTACCGGGGGAGTTGCTCGTTGAGGGTGGTGATCTCCTGGCCGGACTCGGTCGACGCGTCCGTGTTGGCGGCGGCCTTCACCAGGAGGCGGGCCGCCTCCCGGATGTCCTTGCGGTACCGCTCGTGCACATCGCGCGGCTCCTGCGCCCCGGCCAGGAACCCGCTCGCCGCCGCGGTGTCCGCGTCCGCCAGCGAGCGGTAGATGGCCGCCGCGTCCGCGCTCAGCGGCTGACTGCGGCTCACCACGTCGTCGGCGGCGGACGCCCGGTCGGAGACCTCCAGCGCGGTCACGGCCCCGAACGCGACGACGAGCAGGGCCAGTACGGCGCCGATGATCTGGAGCCTGCCGGGCTCGGTGGTGGCCGCGGCCCGCACCCGGTCGGCCGTCACGGACAGCGCGCCGCGCCTCGGCGGGGCGGGCACGGCCGCGGGCACGGGCGGCCGCGACCGCTCGTGCTCAGGCGCCGTACGCACACTCGGCGGGTATGTCACTCGACCTCCCCCTCGGTCACTGACGGTGGCCCGGCCCCGGCCGGTCGGGGACTGGTACCCGGCCATGAAGTATGGCCGCGGGGACCGGCGTCCACACCGGGAACTCCCGGATCGCACATCGGTCCACGGATGCGTTCCCCCGCATTCGATCAAGCCACACGCCGCCGATCAAGGCCATCGGCGCGCCAGTACCCCGGAGCGGTCCTGCCACCCCACCTCTGAACACGTCCGGGACCACCGAACGGTTCCCATGCGCGAGGGGCGCTCCGCGGCACATCAGTACCACGGAACGCCCCAGGCCCGTCCGGAATCAGGAGTACTGCGCGCGCAGCCTCCGGTGCACCGGTTCCGGAGCACCCGTACGGTCCAGTCCGAGCAGCGCCGCCCCCAGCACCGGAGGCTCCGTCACCACCCGGATCACCGCCTTCGGCGCCCGCACCGCGAGGAGTCCGGCGATCTCCGCGTCCAGCCGCGGATGGCGGGCGGCCATCACCCCGCCGCCCAGCACCACCGGCGCGGCCACGTCCAGCAGGTCCAGCCGCCCCAGCGCGACCGAGGCCATCGCGACGACCTCCGCCGCCAGCCGCTCCACCAGACCGACCGCCACCGGGTCGCCGTCGTGCGCCGTCGCGAAGAGCACCGGAGCCAGCTCGTGGCGCCGCTCGGCATCGATCCGGCCCAGGTGCAGCGCCTCGATCAGCGCGTACATCGAGTCCAGCCCGAAGTGCGCGGGCAGCGTACGGGCGAGCTCGGTCGGCCCGCCGCGCCCGTCCTCCGCCCGTGCGGCGAACCACATGGCCTCCTCGGCCAGCCCGCCGCCCCCGCCCCAGTCGCCGGATATCCGGCCTATCGCGGGGAACCGCGCGGTCCGCCCGTCCGGCAGCATCCCGACGCAGTTGATGCCCGCGCCGCAGACCACCGCGACCCCGCGCGGCTCGTCCACCCCGGCGCGCAGGATCGCGAAGGTGTCGTTGCGTACCTCGACCGTGCGCCCCCAGTCCCGGCGGATGACGGCCGCCGTCAGCTCGGCCTCCTCCACCGGCAGGTCGACATTGGCCAGGCACGCCGACACGTGCTCCACCCCGTCGACCTCCTGCCCGGCCCCGGCCAGCGCCCGGCCGACGAGGTCGGCCAGTACGTCCAGCGCCGCCTCCACGCCGACCACGGGCGGCTGGAAACCGCCGCCCCGGGCCGTCGACAGCACGGTCCCGTCCTCGCCGATCAGCGCCACGTCGGTCTTGCTGTTCCCCGCGTCGATGGCGAGGACCGAAACGTTCACGCCCACGCCAGGTGCTCCCGGTTGTGTGCGATCAGCTTGTCGGTGAGCGCCTCGGCGTACTCGAACTGCCCGATCAGCGGGTGCGCCAGCAGCGCCTTGAACACCCGGTCCCGGCCGCCGCGCAGCGCCGCCTCCAGGGCCAGGTCCTCGTACGCCGTCACCTGGGAGATCAGGCCGCAGTACAGCGGGTCCAGCATCGGCACGGCGAGCGGCGCGGCGCCCGTCCCGTCGACCCGGGCCTGTACCTCGATCACCGCGTCGTCCGGAAGGAACGGCAGCGTCCCCCGGTTGTAGGTGTTGACCACCTGCACCGCCGAGCCGCCCGAGCCGAGCAGCGAGGACGCCAGGTCGACGGCCGCCTCCGAGTAGAAGGCGCCGCCGCGCTTGGCGAGCAGCGCGGGCTTCTCGTCCAGCGCCGGATCGCCGTACATCGCGAGGAGCTCCTTCTCCATCGCGGCGACCTCGGCCGCCCGGGACGGCTTGGTGCCGAGCTCTCGGACGACCTCGTCGTGCGTGTAGAAGTAGCGCAGGTAGTACGAGGGGACCACGCCGAGCCGGTCGACGATCGCCCGGGGCATCCGCAGGTCGTCGGCGATCGTGCCGCCGTGTTCGGCGAGCAGCCCCGGCAGCATGTTCTCGCCGTCCGGTCCGCCGATCCGCACCCCGAGCTCCCAGGTCAGGTGGTTGAGCCCGACGTGGTCGAGGTGCACCTGGTCCGGCGTGACGTCGAGCAGCCGGGCGAACTTCCGCTGGAAGCCGATGGCCACGTTGCACAGGCCGACGGCCTTGTGCCCGGCCTGGAGGAGCGCCCGGGTCACGATGCCCACCGGGTTGGTGAAGTCGATGATCCAGGCGCTCGGGTTGGTGCGGCGGACCCGCTCGGTGATGTCCAGGACGACAGGCACGGTGCGCAGCGCCTTGGCGAGGCCGCCCGCGCCGGTGGTCTCCTGCCCGACGCAGCCGCACTCCAGCGGCCAGGTCTCGTCCTGGTTGCGGGCGGCCTGTCCGCCGACGCGCAGCTGGAGCAGGACCGCGTCGGCGTCGGCGACACCCGCGTCGAGGTCCGCGGTGGTGGTGATCCGCCCCGGGTGGCCCTGCCTGGCGAAGATCCGCCGGGCCAGGCCGCCGACCAGTTCCAGCCGGTCGGCCGCCGGGTCGACGAGCACCAGCTCCTCGATCGGCAGCGTGTCGCGCAGCCGGGCGAATCCGTCGATCAGTTCGGGGGTGTAGGTGGACCCGCCACCCACTACTGCGAGCTTCATGGTCAGCCCTTTACTCCGGTCAGTGTGACGCCCTCGACAAACGCCTTCTGGGCGAAGAAGAAGACGAGGATCACAGGGGCCATGACCAGTACGGTCGCGGCCATGGTCAGGTTCCAGTCGGTGTGGTGCGCGCTCTTGAAGGACTCCAGCCCGTAGCTGAGCGTCCAGGCGGCCGGGTTGTCCGAGGCGTAGATCTGCGGGCCGAAGTAGTCGTTCCAGGCGTAGAAGAACTGGAAGAGGGCCACCGCCGCGATTCCCGGCCTGGCCATCGGTACGACGACCTTGAGCAGGGTGCGCAGTTCGCCGCAGCCGTCGACCTTCGCCGCGTCGAGGTACTCGTCGGGGATGGTCAGCAGGAACTGCCGCAGCAGGAAGATGGAGAACGCGTCGCCGAAGGCCATCGGGACGATCAGCGGCCAGAGCGTGCCGGACAGGTCCAGCTGTTTGGCCCAGAACAGGTACATCGGGATGACGACGACCTGCGGCGGCAGCATCATCATCGAGATGACCAGCATCAGTGACAGATGCCGCCCCCGGAAGCGGAACTTGGCGAGCGCGTACGCCACGGGCAGCGAGGACACGACGGTCAGGACGGTGCCCGCCCCCGCGTACAGCAGGGTGTTGCGCCACCAGACCAGGAAGCCGTCGGTCTCGAAGACCTGCCGGTAGTTGTCCCACGCGAAGGGGTGCGGCCACAGGTCGCGGGTGAGTGCCTGCTGGTCGCTCATCAGCGAGGTGAGCACCAGGAAGACGAACGGCAGCACGAAGAAGAGCGCGGCGGCGACGCCGAGCGCGTGCACGGCGATCCAGTTCAGCAGTGCCCTGCGGCGGGCGGTGCGCCTGGCCGGGGTGTCCGGGGCGGTCGCGCGAACCGCGCTCCGGGGGGTGTCGAGAAGCTGCGCCACGTCACTCACCTGCCTGGATCAGCCCGCTGCGGCGCCGCATCAGCAGTGCGGTGAACGCCATGGCGAGGACGAAGAGAACGAGCGCGACCACGGAGGCGGAGCCGTAGTCGAAGCGCTGGAAGCCGAGGTTGTAGACCAGCTGCGGAAGCGTCAGTGTCGACTTGTCGGGATAGCCCGGTTCGAACTGCTGCCCCGAGCCGCCCATCACCCCCGAGGCGACCTTCCCGGCCACGAACGGCTGGGTGTAGTACTGCATCGTCTGGATGATCCCGGTGACCACCGCGAACATGATGATCGGCGAGATGTTCGGCAGGGTGATGTGGCGGAAGCGCTGGAGCGAGGTCGCTCCGTCCAGCTCCGCCGCCTCGTACTGCTCCTTCGGCACGTTGAGCAGCGCGGCCATGAAGATCACCATCAGGTCGCCCACCCCCCACATCGCGAGGGCGGTCAGCGCGGGCTTGGACCAGGCGGCGTCGGTGAACCAGCCGGGCGTGGGCAGCCCCACCGCGTCGAGCAGCGAATTGGCCGGTCCTGTACCCGGGTTGAGCAGGAAGACGAAGGCGAGCGTCGCCGCGACCGGGGGCGCCAGGTAGGGCAGGTAGAACAGGGTCCGGAAGACACCGGTGCCCGTCTTGATCCGGGTGATCAGCAGCCCGATCCCGAGCCCGAAGACCACCCGGCAGCTGACCATGACCACGACCAGCCAGAGCGTGTTGCGCAGCGCGGGCCAGAACAGCGGGTAGTCCTGGAAGACGAACGACCAGTTCTTCAGCCCGCTGAACTCGGGGGTCGTGAAGCCGTCGTAGGAGGTGAAGGAGATGGAGACGGCGGAGATCAGCGGGTAGGCGAAGAAGACGCAGAACCCGATGATCCACGGTGCCATGAAGGCGGCGGTACGCAGCGCCGAGCGGCGGCGCTTCGTACGGAGCGTGTACGTGGTCATCGCGTCCCTACTTCGCCTGGGCGATGGCCGCGTCGATCTCCCGGGCGGTCTTCTCCAGTCCCGCCCTGACGTCCTTCTGCCGGCCCTTCTCGATGTCGAAGCCGAGGTTCTGCAGGGACACCAGGTACGCGCCGCCGTTCACCGAGGGCGGGGTGGTGGTGCTCTTCGGGTTCGCGGCGATGTCCAGGAAGACCTTGAACCGCGGGTCGTACGTCAGCTTCGGCGACTTCAGCGCCGCCAGCGTGGAGGGCACGTTGTGGATGGCGTTGGCGAAGTCCACGACCGCGTCGGTGTCGGTCGTCATGAACTTGACCAGTTCCCAGGCCGCGTTCTGCTTCGCGGAGGTGCTGGCGATCCCGGCGATGGTCCCGGTCAGATAGCCCCTGCCGTAGCTGTCGGCCTGGTCGTCGGCGACGGGCATCGGCGCCACCCCGATCTCGAATCCGGGCTTCGCCGCCTCGGCCATCCCGAGCCGCCACTCGCCGTCCAGCTGCATGGCCACCTGGCCGGTGTGGAACGGGTGCTTGGCGCCCCACTCGTCGCCGAAGGAGGTGCGGAACCTCTCCAGCTTCTCGTAGCCGCCCAGGGTGTCGACCAGGTCCTTCTGGGCCGTCAGCATCTGCGCGAACGCCGGGTCCTTGGCGATGTTGGCCTTGCCGTCGGCGTCGAAGTACGTGGGGTTCCAGCTGCCGAGGTAGTGCTCGGTCGTCGACTCGTAGCCGTGGTAGTTCGGCATGAAGCCGAGCTGCTCGTACGAGTCGCCCTTGGTCTTCGTCAGCTTCTTGGCGTCCGCCACCAGCTCCGACCAGGTCCGCGGCGGGCGCTCGATCTTGGCGGCGGCGAACGCGTCCTTGTTGTAGTACAGGCCGTACGCGTCGCCGAGCAGCGGTACCGTGCAGCGCACTCCGTCGAACTGCGTGTACTCGTTCATTGTCCTGGGGAACGTCGTGGCCGGGTCGATCCCGTCCTTCTTCAGGAAGGGATCGAGATCGACGAACGCCTTCGACGAGCAGAACTTGCCGACGTTGTTGGTGGTGAACGACGAGACGACGTCCGGCGCCTTCGAGCCGCCCGCCCGCAGCGCCTGGTTGATCTTGTCGTCGGTCATGTTGCCGACGACCTTCACATGAATGAGGGGATGCGCCTTCGTGAAGGCGTCGACCACCCCCTGGACCGCCTTCAGCTCGCCCGGATTGTTCCAGCCGTGCCAGAAGGTGATCGTCGTCTCCTTGGACAGGTCGTCGGTGGCACCGGAACTGCTCTGGCCCGTACAGGCGGAGGCGAGCAGAGAGAGGGCGGCGGTCGCGGCGAGCGCGGCGGCCGTCTTCCGGCGGTTTCCGGACATGGCGGTCTCCCGGTGGAGGATGAGGGCGGACGTACGGAGGGGCGGACGGGCCGAGAAGGGTCAGCGGGACGACGTGTCGAAGACTTCGTCGCGGGTGGTGACGAGGGCGCTCTCCAGCGCGCCGCGCAGAACGGGGCGGTGCTTCACCTCGCCAGCGATCAGCCGGGGGCGGGAGGCCGAGAGTTCGGTGAGCTCGGCGGCCACCCGGCTGCGCAGCGGCTCACCACCGGCCGCGATCACCTCGCCGGACAGCACGACGACCTCCGGGTCGAGCACGGCGGTCATGGCGGCGAGACCGGTCGCGAGGCCGGTGGCGAACCGGTCGAGGAGCCGGGGGTACGGGCCGTCCTCGCCGGTCTCGGCCGCCTCCGCGGCACGGGCGACCAGCCGGGAGGCGACCTCGTGGTGGGTGCCGGGGGCGCGGATCAGCTCGTCGTCGATGCCGAGCTCGCGGCCGATGCGGGCCAGCACCTGGGCACCCGCCAGCTCCTGGAAGCCGCCCGCGTTGACCTTGGTGACCTGGCGGACCAGCGGGGCGCCCGGCACCGGCAGGAAGCCGACCTCACCGGCGCCGCCGGTGAAGCCGCGGTGCAGGCGTCCGTTGATGACGAGGGCGGCGCCGAGCCCCTCCTCGTTCCACAGCAGGACGAAGTCCTCGTGCCCGCGCGCCGCGCCGAGGCGCTGCTCGGCCACCGCGACCAGGTTGACGTCGTTCTCGTACTCCACCGGCATCGGCAGGAAGGCGGCCAGCTCCTCCAGCAGCGTGGGGGAGTGCCAGCCCGGCAGGTGCGAGGCGTACCGCAGCCGCCCGGTGCCGGGGTCGAAGGCACCCGGGGTGCCGATGACGACCCGGTGCACGTCGGAGCGGGTGAGCCCGGCGTCCTTCACCGCCCCGTCCAGGGCCTGGGCCACCTGCCGCACCACGCTGTCCGCGCGCCGCCCGGGGGTGGGCAGCTCGAACGCGCCGACCGTCTCGCCGGTCACATCGGCGACGGCGGCGACGATCCGCCGGGCGTCCACGTCCAGCCCGGCGACATGGGCGGCGCGCGCGTTCACCCCGTACAGCTGCGCGTTGGGCCCCGGACGTCCGGCCACCGTGCCGGTCGCCACGACCAGCCCGGCCGCCTCCAGCCGCGCCAGCAGCTGGGACGCGGTGGGCTTGGAGAGCCCGGTCAGCTTCCCGATCCTGGTCCGCGACAGGGGGCCGTGCTCCAGCAGCAGGTCGAGGGCGGCCCGGTCGTTCATGGCCCGCAGTACGCGGGGGGTTCCCGGTGTGGTTCCGGCCATGAGCCCTGCACCCGCCCTCTGTTAGGAAAGTTTCCTATTTGGTGAGAGGACCGTATGGCGCCTTCGCCGGGCCGTCAATGGGCAGCACCGGCGTGGCAACCAAAGCGTTACCCTGCCGCCGCCTCCCGGCCGTACGCGCGCCTCGGGAGCGTGGTTACTTGCCCCGCGGCTGGGGCGGGGCGATCGGGTTGGTGGCCAGGGTCTGGGGGGAGGTCGGCGAGTTGAAGGCCGAGGGGGCGGACACGGCGGCGGACGGGTCGGCCGGCGGCTCCTCCGCCTCGGCCGGGACCTCGCCGAACATCCGGATGCCGGCCGAGTCCAGCGCCACCTTGATCCGCCAGCGCAGCTCGCGCTCCACCCCCAGCGCCTTGCCGGGCATCGTCTTCGCGGCCACCCTGACCGTCATCGAGTCCATCTGCACCGCGTCCAGCCCCAGGACCTCGACCGGGCCCCACAGCCGCTCGTTCCACGGGTCCTCCTTGGCCATCTCGGCGGCGGCGTCGGTGATGACCGTACGGACCCGCTCCAGGTCCTCGGCGGGAGGCAGCACCACATCGACACCGGCCGTGGACCAGCCCTGGCTGAGGTTGCCGATCCGCTTCACCTCGCCGTTGCGGACGTACCAGATCTCGCCCTCGGCGCCGCGCAGCTTGGTGACCCGCAGGCCCACCTCGATGACCTCGCCGGAGGCGACCCCCGCGTCGATGGTGTCGCCGACTCCGTACTGGTCCTCCAGGATCATGAAGACGCCGGAGAGGAAGTCGGTGACCAGGTTGCGCGCGCCGAAACCGATCGCCACACCGGCCACACCGGCGGAGGCCAGCAGCGGCGCCAGATTGATCTGGAACGCGCCCAGAATCATCAGGACGGCGGTGCCGAGGATCAGGAACGAGGCCACCGAACGCAGGACCGAGCCGATCGCCTCCGAGCGCTGACGGCGGCGCTCCGCGTTGACCAGCAGACCGCCCAGCGTGGTGCCCTCGACCGCCTGGGCGCTGCGGTTCATCCGTTCTATGAGCTTGGTCAGGGCGCGCCGGACCGCGACGCGCAGCATCACCGCGACGGCCGCGATGAGCATGATCCGCAGACCGGTGCTCAGCCAGGTGGACCAGTTCTCCTGCACCCAGCTCGCGGCGTCGCCGGCCTGCTTGGCGGCGTCGTCCAGCGAGCTGACGGGCTCGGGCGACGGGGCCGCGGCCAACAGGGTGGACAGGGACACGGGGGGACCTCCAGGTGGACGATGGCCTTCCAACCACACTAACGGGGTACCGAAGGTTCTCTGCTGCCCCGACAGAGGGGGCGGGAAACGCATCAATCGGGGGATACCGAGGGGTGTCGGCGAGGCCGCGACGGCCCCGGCAGCGGTCCTCTGTGGCCGATCGCACACCCGGCTGACGCCCGGCGCGGGCGGCTTCGGGACGGCCGGCCGGGAAAATCCTCCCGGCCCGTTACCCGCACGTGGTGGCGCTGCGACCAGGCAGGAGTGGAGACTGAGAGCGGATCGTCCCGGCGCGAGCCACGCGCCGCCGGCGTACAAGGAGGCATCCACCGTGCCGCATGTCCTGGTTCTCAACGCGTCGTACGAGCCGCTCGGCGTCGTACCGCTCCGCCGCGCGCTCGTGCTCGTCCTCGAAAACAAGGCCATCTGCCTAGAGGAGTCCGGCGCCTTCCTGCACAGTGCCACCCGGGCCGTCCCGGCCCCCAGCGTCGTCCGTCTGAAGCGGTTCGTCCGCATCCCCTACCGGGGGCCCGTGCCGCTGACCCGGCGGGCGCTGTTCGCCCGGGACGGAGGCCGCTGCATGTACTGCGGCGCCGCCGCGACCAGCGTCGACCACGTGATTCCGCGCAGCCGGGGCGGACAGCACGCCTGGGACAACGTGGTGGCGGCCTGCCGCCGCTGCAACCACGTCAAGGCGGACCGGCACCTGCCGGAGCTCGGCTGGCGGCTGCACCGGCCCCCCGCCCCGCCGACCGGCCTGGCCTGGCGGATCATCGGCACGGGACATCGCGACCCGCGCTGGTTGCCGTACTTGCAACCGTTCGGCGCGGAGGACGCCATGGCCCGGATCGACGGCATATCAGCCTGAGATCCGGGCCTTCGTCGTTCCCGGGGCGGTACGGAACGCGGGTCCGTCACTCCGCCTCGGCAACGGCGTACGCCTCCACCGACCAGAGCGAGTAGCCGTACTCGGTGCCCCGGGCATCGCCCTGGACACGGAGGTAGCGGGCGTCCTTCGCGTCCATCCGCACCGACTCGCGCCCGCCCCGGCCCTCCCGGACGGTGGCCGCGGTGCGCCAGGTGCGGCCGTCCGCGGAGACCTGGACGCGGTAGCGGGCGGCGTACGCGTCCTGCCAGTGCAGCACCACCCGTCCGATCCGGGCGGTCTTCGGCAGCTCGGCCTGCCACCAGGAGTTGTCCTCGGCCGGTGAGGACCAGCGGGTCTCCGGATCTCCGTCGGCGGCGGCCGACGCCGGGAAACCGGACGTCTCGTCGGCGGAGGACGACGCGGTGGCGGTGCGCAGCAGATCGGGGCCCGCGGTGCGCGGGAACGCCCGGACGGTGAGCGTGCTGCGCTCGTCGCCGAAGCTGAACGGCACCTCGTACTCCCCGGCCGGGGTGCCCGCCGGGACCGTGATCTCCACCGGCACATGGGTACGCGAACCGCGCGGCACCCGCGTCTGCTTCGGCACGTCCACCTCGATGCCGCTGGGCGCCTTCGCGACCAGCGAGCCCCGCACCTCCACCGGGTGACGGGCGGCCAGGCGCGCCTCGACCCGCAGCGGCCCGCCGCCGATCTCGGCGTCCGTCTCGCCGCGCGCGAGGTCGAGCCGGGCCGCGGGCTCGTCGCCGAACCACGGCACCAGCGCCCGCACCTCAGGAGCCGGTACGGGGGCGCGGGCCGCACCGCCCGGGGCCATCGGCGCCACCGTGCTGGACAGGAGCGGCGGCGTCCCGGAGCCGCCCGTGGGCCAGCTGATCCGGATCGCGTCGGCCCGCAGTCCCTTCGCCGCCGTCTGGGTCCAGCCGGACGGCGCGAGCGCGCCCAGTCGGCGCCACCCCTCGCCGGGCACATGGGCCTCCAGCACCGCCCGCGCCACCGGGCCCGCGCCGGGCCGCACCATCGCCGTCACGGTCTCCACCGGGCGGGCCCGGTTCAGCCGGACCGTGTAGCCGCCCGCGGACTTCGTCACCGTACCGGCGTCCCGGTCCGCGCCCGTCCAGGCGTCCGCCTCCCGGCGCACCCGGTCCAGGAACGGGCCCAGCACCCCCTTGCCGACCGTCGCCCCGTCCGCCTTCGCCGCCGTGCGCGGCGCCTCCAGGGCCAGCGACGCCCGCCAGGCCGCGTCCCCGTCGCCCCGCGACTGCGCCTGGAGCAGATCGACGGCCAGCTCACCGGCCCGGCCGTACCGGGACAACTGCTCCGACCACGGAGCGACTTCCCCCTCCAGCCGCCCGTCCGCCAGGCCCTTCAGCCGCTGCGGGGTCTCCCGCATCACGGTGAACGCCTCCCGCAGCCTGCGCGCCGCCTTGTCCCGCGCTCCGGTGTCGTGCCCCGCGCGGGACCGCCAGAACCTCTCCAGCAGCGGCCGCAGATACGCGGACTCGTCGCCGCCCAGCACCGACTCCGCGCTGTTCCCGGCCAGCGCCCGCAGCGCGTCCCGGCCGCGCGCGTCGCCGCCCGCCAGATCGTCGATCGCCGCCCGCCAGGACTCCTGCGGCCGGTACCCCCGCGGGTTCCAGGCGAAGTCGGCGGCGGTGAACAGCGGGATGCGGGACGCGGACGGCTGCTCCATCGCGTTGGCGAGCAGCGCCGCCGAACCCGTCGCCACGGCGGGCTCCCGGCCGGTGTACGGGCCGAGGAGGATCCGGTCCTGGGCGTAGTCGTTGACCGGGTAGTTGTCCATCGTGACCAGCGGGTGCCCGAACGCGGCACGGGCCCCGGCCAGCTCCCCGCCGGTGATGGTCTTCGGGACGACCCCCACCCCGGTCCAGGCGACCTGCACCCGCTCGTCCAGCTCCCGCGCGAGCGCCGTGCGGTACGCGGTCGCCCCGTCCTGGTAGAACTCCGTCGGCATCACCGACAGCGGCTGCGCGCCCGGGTACCGCTCCGCGAGGTGCCGCGCCACCGCACCGGCCACCCGCGCCTGCGCGCGGGCCGCCGCCCCGGGGCCGTTGCCGAAGGTCCCGGCGTCCGCGCCGCAGTGCCACTCGCTGTAGCTGACGTCCTGGAACTGGAGCTGGAAGGCCCGTACGCCCAGCGCCCACATCGCGTCGATCTTCTTCGTCAGCGCCTTCACGTCACCGGCCGACGACATGCACATGGCCTGGCCGGGGGAGACCGCCCAGCCGAGCGTCACATGCTCGGTCCGGGCCCGGGCGGCGAGCGCCCGGAAGTCGGCCCGCCGCTCGGCCGGGTACGGATCGCGCCAGCGGGACTGCCGGTACGGGTCGTCGCCCGCCGCGTACAGATACCTGTTCTGCTTCGTACGCCCCATGAAGCCGATCTGCGCCAGCCGCTCCTGGAGCGTCCACGGCTGCCCGTAGAAGCCCTCGGTCATGCCGCGTACGGCGGTGCCCGGCCAGTCCCGGACCGCGACCCCCGCGACGCTCCCGCCCCGGACCAGCTGGCGCAGCGTCTGCACGCCGTGGAAGAGGCCGTCCTCGCCGGAGCCGTCCACCGCGACGGTGTCCCGGCCCGCGACCCGGCCGACCGACACCAGATAGCCCCCGGAAGGCAGCTCGCCGCGCTCGGGGGCGCGCAGGGCGCGCAGCGCGTCCCGGGCGCCCTCGCCGCCGAGCCGGATGACCGGGCCGCGGCCGGGCAGGGCCTCGTGGACGGTGCGCACGCCCGCGTCCCGCAGGACCGTCCGCAGCGCGTCGACCGCGTACGGATCGGCCCCCGCACCGGTCACCAGCGTGACCTCGGTGCTCAGCGCGACGGACGGACCGGCGGACACGAGGGACTGCGGCCGGGGCCACACGGAGGGCAGCGTGCCGTCGTCCGTGCGGTCGTGGGCGCTCAGGGCGGGGGAGCCGGGGCCCGCAGGGGCGGCGACGGCCTGCGTCCCCGTGGAGAGGAGCCCGCCGAGCACGGCGACCGCGATGGCCGCCGCCTGCTTTCCGCGCCTGAGCCGCATCGCCCGTCTCCCTCTTCCCGCTGTGCACCGGTGGGCTTCGAGCCCACCACCCGGGGGCGAGGGTGTCAATGCGCGTGGGCGGTGTGCCGGGAATGACCGTTGCGGCAGGTGGGGCGGGGTGCGGGGACGCGGGGACGGGGCGCGGAGCGCCGGATGCGGGGGCGCGGCCCCGGGCCGCACCCGCGAAATATGACGCCGGATGGCCGAAAACGGCGGACGACTTACGGAGAACGGGCCCGGGAGGAACGGAATGTGACCCGGAGCACGTTGAATTCGTTGTGCTGGCGCCTACGTCCGCGACCGGGGTCGTGGGCGGGTCCGCAGTGCCCCGTGTGATCTCGCGTGTCCCGTGTGTGTCCCGATTCCCACGGCCAGGAGGCCGCCATGCCCGCAGTCGTGAAGCACCCGCTCCCCGCCCTCCTCTCCCAGGTGCCCGCTCCCGCCGCCCCGCCGTCCGGCCCTCTGACCAGCGAACCGCCGCTGGCCGACGCGATACCCCTCACTAGCGAGCCCCCGCTCGCCGACGCGACGCATCTGACCAGCGAACCCCCACTCGCCGTGAACGCCCCGCTGACCAGCGAACCGGTCGCGGCGGGCGGTGCAGGGGGACCGGAGTTCCCAGGAGTCTGAATGAGCCTGTCCCGGCTCGCCGCCCTGCACGGTGTCGCCACCTCCGCCCCGTCCACCGGCGCGGGGACACCCGTCCCCGACGCCACCGTCGTCGCCGTGCTCGGCGCGCTCGGGGTGGACGCCACCACGCCCCGAGCGGTCCGGGACGCGCTCGCCGCCGCCGAGTCCGCCGCCCGCTCCCGGCTGCTCCCGGGAACGGTCGTGGTGTGGGCCGGGGAGCCGCTGCCCGGGGCACTGACCGCCCTGCCACCCGGCACCACACTGGAGATCGGCCTTGAGGGCGGCGGCCAGGCGCCGCCGATGCGCGTCGCGGCCGGTCCGGCGCGGGGAGCCACCGGGGCGGCGGAGACGGCGCCGCCCGCCTGGTGGACTCAGCCGCCGCTCGGGGTGCACCGGCTGGCCGTCCGGGCCCCCGGCGGCCGGAGCGCGGACGCCGTGCTCGTCGTCGCCCCGCCCGCCGCGCCCCGCCCGCCCCGGCGCGGCCACGGCTTCCTCGTCCAGCTCTACTCCCTGCTCTCCGCCCGCTCCTGGGGCATGGGCGACCTCGGGGACCTGGCCGACCTCGCCGCCTGGTCGGGGCGGGCCCTCGGCGCGGGCTTCGTCCAGGTCAACCCGCTGCACGCCGCCGTACCGGACCGCCCCACCGATCCCTCCCCGTACCGCCCGTCCTCGCGGCGCTTCCCCGACCCGGTGCACCTGCGCATCGAGTCCGTCCCCGAATACGGCCACGCCGCGGACCGGAGCGTCCTGGAAGACCTGCGCCAGAGCGCCGCCGCGCTCAGCGACACCGTCCTCAACAAGGGCGCCCTGATCGACCGCGACGCCGTCCGGGACCTCAAGCGCCAGGCGCTCGACATCCTGCGCCAGGTGCCCCTCACCCCCGGCCGCCGCGCCGCCTACTGCGACTTCCTGGCCGAACAGGGACAGGCCCTGGAGGACCACGCCCTGTGGTGCGCCCTCGCCGAGACGCACGGCCCCGACTGGCACCGCTGGCCCGCCGGGCTGCGCGACCCGCGCTCGCCGCAGACCGCCCGCGCCCGCGGTGAACTGCTGGACCGGGTCGACTTCCACTCCTGGCTCGCCTGGCTGACCGACGGCCAGCTCGCCGACGCCCAGCGCGCCGCCCTCGACGCGGGCATGTCCCTAGGCATCGTCCACGACCTCGCCGTCGGCGCGCACCCCGGCGGCGCCGACGCCTGGGCCCAGCAGGACGCCCTCGCCCCCGGCATGTCCGTCGGCGCCCCGCCCGACGCCTTCAACGCCCGCGGCCAGGACTGGGGCCTGCCCCCGTGGCGCCCCGACGTCCTCGCCGCCTCCGGCTACGCCCCGTACCGCGGACTGCTGCGCGGGCTCCTCGCCCACGCCGGTGCCCTGCGCATCGACCATGTGATGGGCCTGTTCCGGCTCTGGTGGGTGCCCGAGGGGAGCCCGCCCGCCGAGGGCGCCTACGTCGCCTACGACGGCGAGGCGATGCTCGCCGTCCTGGTCCTGGAGGCGCACCGGGCCGGTGCGGCCGTCCTCGGTGAGGACCTCGGCACCGTCGAGCCGGGCGTCCGCGAGGCGCTGGCCCGGCGCGGGGTGCTCGGCACCTCCGTCCTCTGGTTCGAACGCGACTGGACGGGCACCGGCCGCCCGCTGGCCCCGGAGGAGTGGCGCGAGGACTGCCTCGCCACCGCCACCACGCACGATCTGCCGCCCACCGCCGCCCGGCTCACCGGCGAGCACGTGGCCCTGCGCCACCGCCTCGGCCTGCTCACCCGTCCCCTCGCCGAGGAGCTGACGGACGACGCGGCGGACACCGCCGAATGGCTGGGGCAGTTCGTGAGGCTCGGCCTGCTCCCCGAGGGCGAGAACGACGTGGAGGGCGCGGTCCGGGCCCTCCACCGCTACCTGCTGCGCACCCCCGCCCGCATGGTCGGCGTCTGGCTGCCCGACACGGTGGGCGACCGCCGTCCGCAGAACCTCCCCGGCACCTGGGACCAGTACCCCAACTGGCGCCTGCCCGTCTCCGACGCCGAGGGCCGTCCGGTCACCCTGGAGGAACTGGCCGCCGCGCCCCGCGCGTACCGGCTGATGGAGCTCTTCGCGCCCCGCCGCGACCACCCCGCCTCCGCCCCGCGCCGCCCCACGGCCGCCCCGGGGCGGCTGCCGGACACCCCGGATCGCACCGGGCCCGCGCTCGGTGACCCCGCCTGGTGACCCGTCACGGGCCCCGTACGGCACCCCCGGGCGCGCGGCCCTCGCGGGCGTTCGCTACGTTTGCACCGTGGACAAGAAGAACGCTATGCGCGCCGGCGCCGTCGCGGCCGGAACGACGCTGATGATGCTGCTCATGTCGTCCCCCGCGCTCGCGCTCACCCGCGACGACGGTGACGACCCGGGGCCCGGCCTGAGCGCGATGGAGACCGTCGGCCTCTACGTCGTCGCGCCCATCGTCCTGTTCCTGGTCATCACGGGCCTGGTCATGGTCCTCGACAAGTCCAAGAAGCAGGCGTAACGCCCCGTCCTGTGCGCCGCGTGCCCCACGCGGCGCACACGTGTGCCTAGGCGGCGGCCATGACCGAGTGGGACGTCAAGAAGCTCCGCATCCTGCGCACCCTGCGCGACCGCGGCACGGTCACCGCCACCGCGCAGGCCCTGGTGATGACGCCCTCCGCGGTCTCCCAGCAGCTTTCCAGCCTCTCCCGGCAGCTCGGCGTGCCGCTCCTGGAGGCCCAGGGCAGACGCGTCCGGCTCACCGACGCCGCGCACCTCGTCCTGCGCCACGCCGAGGTCGTCTTCGCCCAACTGGAGCGCGCCGACGCCGAACTGACCGGCTATCTGCGCGGGGAGGCCGGTGAGGTGCGGATCGCGGCGTTCTCCACGGCCGTCCCCGCCCTCGTCGTCCCGGCGGTCCAGCGGCTGCGCGCCGAGCCGCGCCCCGGCCCCGACGTCCGGGTGCGGGAGGCGGAGGCCGGGCAGGCGTACGAACTCCTCGCCGCCGGTGACGCCGACCTGGCCCTCTCGCTCGCCGCCCACGCCCCGGCCGCCCACGACCCCCGGTTCGCGGTGCTGCCGCTGCTCTCCGACCCGCTGGACGTGGCCCTGCCCGTGCGCCACCGGCTGGCCGCCGCGCCCGCCCTCCGCCTGGCGGACCTCTCCGGCGACCCGTGGATCTACGGCGGCTCCGGCCCCTGGTCGCAGATCACCACCGCGGCCTGCGAGGCCGCCGGATTCGTACCCGAGCAGGCGCACAGCGCCTCCGGCTGGGCGGCCATCCTGGCCATGGTCGAGGCGGGCATGGGCGTGGCGCTGATCCCGCGCATGGCCTCGGCGGAACGGCGCGGCCGGGACGGGGTGGTGATGCGGGTCCTCGACGCCGACCAGCCGCGCCGCCATGTGGTGGCGGCGGTACGGCAGGGCGCCGAGGAGGGCCCCGCGGTGGCCAGGGTCCTCGCGGCCCTCACCGCCACCGCCGCATCGTTCACTTCTGCTGAATAGACGATGCAAAAACATTCGATGGACCTGATGGGTCCTTCGCCGCGACAGTGGGGGCATGACCTTCGACGAGAACGAGACCCGCCACGACGACCCCCACGCCAACGACGCGGCCCCGTACGGCGGTGGTGACCCGTACGCCGACTACCGCGGCACGGACCTGCCCTTCACCGAACTCGTCGACCTCGCCGACCGCCGCCTCGGCGCGGGCGTGATCGCCGCCAACGACGAGTTCTTCGCCCAGCGCGAGAACCTCCTGATCCGGGAGCGCGCGGTCTTCGACCCCGAGCGCTTCGGCCACAAGGGCAAGATCATGGACGGCTGGGAGACCCGCCGCCGACGCGGCGCGGACGCGGAGCACCCGTTCCCCGGGCCCGGCGAGCACGACTGGGCCCTGATCCGGCTCGGCGCCCCCGGCGTCATCCGCGGCATCGTCGTCGACACGGCCCACTTCCGCGGCAACTACCCGCAGCGCGTCTCGGTCCAGGCCACCGCCGTCGAGGGCTCGCCCAGCCCCGCCGGACTCCTCGCCGACGACGTGAAGTGGGAGGAGATCATCCCGCCCACCCCCGTACGCGGCCACGCCGCCAACGGCTTCGAGATCACCAGCGGCCGTCGCTTCACCCACCTGCGGCTGTGCCAGCACCCCGACGGCGGCATCGCCCGCCTCCGCGTGCACGGAGAGGTCCTGCCCGACCCGTCCTGGCTCGCCGCGCTCGGCACCTACGACCTGATCTCGGTCCTCAACGGCGGCAGCTACGAGGACGCCTCGGACCGCTTCTACTCCTCGCCCACCCAGATCATCCTGCCGGGCACCTCCCGCAAGATGGACGACGGCTGGGAGAACCGCCGCCGCCGGGTCCGCGACACCAACGACTGGGTCCGCTTCCGCCTCCCCGCCCAGGGTGCGGTCCGCGCCGTCGAGATCGACACGGCCTACCTCAAGGGCAACGCGGCCGGCTGGATCGCCCTCCAGGGCCGCAACGGCGAGACCGGCGAGTGGTTCGAGATCATCCCCCGCACCCGGCTCCAGCCCGACACCCCGCACCGCTTCCCGCTCCGCGCCCAGGCGGTCGTCACCCACGTCCGGCTCGACGCCTTCCCGGACGGCGGGGTCGCCCGGATGCGCCTGCACGGCGCCCTGACCGAGACCGGCGCCGCCGAACTGGCCGAGCGCTACGAGCGGGCGAGCGCGTAACACCCCGCGTCCGGGCCGGGGCCGACGTACACCCGCCCGTCGGACGGCCGCGCCGCGGCGCCCGCCCCACGGGCGGATTCCACCACCCGGAGCACGCCGCGCGTCCTACGGGAAGGGGCGCTCCCCGTCACGCCGGGGAGCGCCCCTCACCGCCGTACGGCCGCTACATCACGCCGTGGCCGCCGCCGCGTCCGCGGCCCGTGCCCGCAGGGCGCGCTCGACGCCGGAACGGGACTCCAGCACCAGCCGCCGCAGCGCCGCACCCGGCTCCGCCGAAGCGAGCCAGGCGTCGGTGGCCTCCAGCGTGGCCTCGGAGACCTGGAGCGCCGGGTAGAGGCCGATGGCGACCTGCTGCGCCATCTCGTGGCTCCGCGACTCCCACACGCCCTTGACCGAACCGAAGAACTTCTCCGTGTACGGGGCCAGCAGCTCGCGCTGGTCGGTCTGGACGAAGCCCGCGATGACCGCCTCCTGGAGGGAGTTCGGCAGCGTGTCGGACTCGACGACCGAGGCCCAGGCCTCCGCCTTCGCCGCCTCGGTCGGGCGGGCCGCACGGGCGGTCGCCGCGTGGCGCTCACCCGCCGCCGTCCGGTCGCGCTCGTACTCGGCGGCGATCTCGTCCTCCTCCAGGAGACCGGCCGCGGCGAGCCGCTCCACGAACGCCCAGCGCAGTTCCGTGTCGACGGCCAGGCCCTCGATGCTCTCCTTGCCGTCGAGCAGCGACTGCAGCAGGTCCGTCTGCTGCGGGGTACGGGCGGTCTCCGCGAAGGCACGGGCCCAGGCCAGCTGGTGGTCGCTGCCCGGCTCGGCCGCGCGCAGGTGCGCCAGCGTCGCCTCGGTCCACCGCGTCAGCCCGGCCTCGCGCCACTCCGGCGCCGCGTACAGGTCCAGCGCCAGCTTCACCTGGCGGTGCAGCGACTGGACGACGCCGATGTCCGTCTCCTTGCCGATGCCGGACAGCACCAGGGCGAGGTAGTCGCGGGTGGGCAGCTCGCCGTCCCGCGTCATGTCCCAGGCGGAGGCCCAGCACAGGGCACGGGGGAGGGACTCGGTGAAGTCGCCCAGGTGCTCGGTCACCACGGCCAGCGACTCCGCGTCGAGCCGGACCTTCGCGTACGAGAGGTCGTCGTCGTTGAGCAGGATCACGGCCGGGCGGGCGGTACCGGCCGGGAACGGGACCTCGGTGCGCTCGCCGTCGACGTCCAGCTCGATCCGGTCCGTACGGACCAGCTTGCCGCTCGCGTCGAGGTCGTAGCAGCCGATCGCGATGCGGTGCGGGCGCAGCGTGGCCTCGCCCTTCGCGCCGGCCGGAAGCGCCGGGGCCTCCTGGAGCACGGTGAACGAGGTGACGTGACCGTTCCCGTCCGTGGTGACCTCCGGGCGCAGGATGTTGATGCCCGCCGTCTCCAGCCACGCCTTCGACCAGGTCTTCAGGTCGCGGCCGGAGGTCTTCTCCAGCGCGCCCAGCAGGTCCGACAGCTGGGTGTTGCCGAAGGCGTGCGCCTTGAAGTACGCCTGGACGCCCTGGAAGAACGCGTCCATGCCGACGTACGCCACCAGCTGCTTCAGGACCGAGGCGCCCTTGGCGTAGGTGATGCCGTCGAAGTTGACCAGCACGTCGTCCAGGTCACGGATGTCCGCCATGATCGGGTGCGTGGAGGGCAGCTGGTCCTGGCGGTAGGCCCAGGTCTTCTCGGAGTTGGCGAAGGTGGTCCACGCGTTCGGCCACTTCGAGCCCTCCGCGTACGCCTGGCAGGCGACCGAGGTGTACGTGGCGAACGACTCGTTCAGCCACAGGTCGTTCCACCACTCCATGGTGACCAGGTCGCCGAACCACATGTGCGCCAGCTCGTGCAGGATGGTCTCGGCACGCCGCTCGTACGCCGCGTCCGTCACCTTCGACCGGAACACGTACTGGTCGCGGATGGTGACCGCGCCCGCGTTCTCCATCGCCCCGGCGTTGAACTCCGGGACGAAGAGCTGGTCGTACTTGGCGAACGGGTAGGCGTAGTCGAACTTCTCCTGGAACCAGTCGAAGCCCTGCCGGGTCACGTCGAAGATGTCGTCCGCGTCGAGGAACTCGGCCAGCGACGGACGGCAGTAGATGCCGAGGGGGACGGTGCGGCCGTCCTTCTCGTAGCTGCTGTGCACCGCGTGGTACGGGCCGACGATCAGGGCCGTGATGTACGACGAGATGCGCGGGGTCGGCTCGAAGGACCAGACGTTGTCGCGCGGCTCGGGGGTCGGCGAGTTCGAGATGACGGTCCAGCCCTCGGGGGCCGTCACGGTGAAGCGGAACGTCGCCTTCAGGTCAGGCTGCTCGAAGCTCGCGAAGACCCGGCGGGCATCCGGCACCTCGAACTGGGTGTACAGGTACGCCTGCTGGTCGACCGGGTCGACGAAGCGGTGCAGGCCCTCGCCGGTGTTGGTGTACGCGCAGTCGGCGACGACCTTCAGCTCGTTGGAGCCCGCGGCCAGGTGGGGCAGAGCGATGCGCGAGTCGCGGAAGACGGCGGCGACGTCCAGCGCCTTGCCGTTCAGCTCGACCTCGTGCACGGCGGGGGCGACGAGGTCGATGAAGGTCTCGGCACCGGCTTCGGCGGAGTCGAAGCGCACGACGGTGACGGACCGGTAGGTCCCGCCCTCCTGCGCCCCGGAGAGGTCGAGGTCGATCTCGTACGCGTCCACGGTCAGCAGGCGCGCCCGCTCCTGTGCCTCTTCGCGGGTCAGATTGGTGCCAGGCACGCGGTCATCTCCTTGGTCTGTGACGTTTCCGTTCATCCTTCCATGCCAGGTGCCCGGACGGTGGAGGGCATGGAAGAGGGCATGGAAGAGGGCATGGAAGAGGGCGGACACCCGGTGGGTGCCGCCCTCTTCCACGCCTTCCGCCGCCCGGTGCGGCGGCGGTCAGCCCTTCAGCTCGTCCGCGACCAGTTCCGCGATCTGCACCGCGTTCAGCGCCGCGCCCTTGCGCAGGTTGTCGTTGGAGACGAAGAGCGCGAGACCGTGCTCCAGCGTCTCGTCGACCCGGACGCGCCCGACGTACGAGGCGTCCTGCCCGGCCGCCTGGAGGGGGGTCGGGATCTCGGAGAGCTCGACGCCCGGCGCGTCCTTCAGCAGCTCGTACGCCCGCTCCACGCTGACCGGGCGCTCGAAGCCCGCGTTGACCTGGAGGGAGTGGCCGGAGAAGACCGGCACCCGGACGCAGGTGCCGGACACCCGCAGCTCCGGGATCTCCAGGATCTTGCGGGACTCGTTGCGGAGCTTCTGCTCCTCGTCGGTCTCGAAGGAGCCGTCGTCCACGATCGAACCGGCCAGCGGCAGCACGTTGAAGGCGATCGGACGCCGGTAGACGCCCGGCTCGGGGAAGTCGACCGCCCCGCCGTCGTGGGTGAGCCGCTCGGCCTCGGCGACGACCGCGGACGCCTGGCCGTGCAGCTCGGCGACCCCGGCCAGACCGGAACCGGACACCGCCTGGTAGGTGGCGACGGTCAGCGTCCGCAGACCGGCCTCGCCGTGCAGCGGGCGCAGGACGGGCATGGCGGCCATCGTGGTGCAGTTCGGGTTGGCGATGATGCCCTTGGGCCGGTTGGCGATCGCGTGCGCGTTGACCTCGGAGACCACGAGCGGGACCTCGGGGTCCATGCGCCAGGCGGAGGAGTTGTCGATCACCACGGCGCCCTGCCCGGCGACCTTCTCGGCGAGCGCCTTCGACGTCGCTCCACCGGCCGAGAACAGCACGATGTCCAGACCGGTGTAGTCGGCCGCCGAGGCGTCCTCGATGGTGATCTCCCGGCCCTCCCACTCGATCGTGGAGCCCGCCGAGCGCGCCGAGGCGAAGAGCCGCAGTTCGTCGGCCGGGAACTTCCGCTCGGCCAGGATCCTGAGCATGACTGTGCCGACCTGACCGGTGGCGCCGACGATTCCGACCTTCACAGGAACTCCTCCGAGCGTACGAACTGACACGGTTGCCGCATCCATGATGCGTGTGACGACGGCTTTCTTGTCCAGTCCATTGTCCGGGGTTCGGACAGCACCCGCCTGCCCGGGTACACAGAGGTGGGGCGGGAGCTCTGCCGAGCGCCCGCCCCACCGTCGTACATGTCGTACGGATCACACGCCGGTCGCTACGGAGCGACCTTCTCGATCACCACGCTGCCGGTGCCCGCGGCGGTGCCGCGGCTGTTCACCAGGTGCACCTCGCCGAAGAGCTGACGGCCCTCGGGAGCCGCTCCGGCGGCCACGACCTCGGCGCCGATCTTCGCCGAGGCGCCGTTGGCCAGGTCCACGGCCTTCGACTCGTCGACCTTGATCGTGCCGAGCGACGGCGCGTAGTACACGTCGCGGTAGTTGTACGTGGTGGTGCCGGCCGGGACGTCGTAGCCGTCGATCAGGACGGTGTACGTGCCCGCGGCGGGCTTGGTCAGGCTGACCGTCTCCTCGGAGCCCGCGGTGGTCGACTTCCCGACCTCCGTGTCGCCCAGGTAGACGTACAGGTCCAGGTCGGCGTTGGCGTCCGCGGTGCCGCCGATGGCGACGTCCAGCTTCTCCACGCCCTCACCGACGGTGACGGTGAACTCCTGCTCGTCGCCCGTCTTGATCGACGGCTTCTGGACGTTGGCGGAGCCCAGCGAGCCGCCCTTCAGGCTGCCCTTCAGGTCGCCGGAGTTGTTGGTGACCGTCCAGTCCACCGCGGTCGGCGTACCGATCTTCGCCTCGGCGATGGTCTTCACCGCCGGGTCGAAGGTGGCACCGAGCAGCGAGACGTCCAGCTTGTACGGGTTGTCCAGCAGCGGCGAGGTACGCCGTGCCTCGACCTCGATCTCCCAGACGCCCGGCTGCGGGTCCTTGTAGGAGCGCACGTCCGGACGGCAGGTGTTGGCCGGGTTCTCGTAGTTCGGGTAGCAGTAGATCGTGGCGCTGTCCTCCACCGCCACACCGTACGGGTGGATGGAGATGAACCGGGTCTGGCTGCCCGAGCGCAGCGCGCTCATGGCGACCTCAAGGGTCTTGGCGCCCTCCGGCACGGTCACGAAGTACGACGTGCTGCTGTTGCGCTGCACCGATCCGGACGCCTTGAGCGCGTAGGTGGGCTTCACCAGCTCGTCGGAGACGACCACCGTGGTGAGGATCTGCTGGTCCACGCCGACGGTCTTGCTGTCGTCCACCGTCAGGATCGCGCTGTGCGCGCCCATGCTGCGCGGCTGGGCCTGCACCTTGACGGTGACGGGCTCGCCGAGCGGCAGGGAGACGTTCTTCGAGCCGAGCAGCTTGAAGGTGCCGTCGTTGTTCTTCCACGCCAGCTTGTGCTTCACGGCCTTGTCCGGGCCCGTGGTGCGGGTGATGGTGACGTCGTACGACTTCTTCTGGCCGGCCTTCAGGCCGCCCTCGCGGTCGTACAGGCCGGTGCCGAAGCCGGGGGTCTTGAGCGCGAAGTCGATCGCGGTGTCGACCGGGGCCTTCACCGCGTACTCGTGCGCCGGGGTGCCCTGCTTCTGGATCTGCTTCCAGGCGCCGACGATGTCGATCAGACCGGAGCCCTGGGCGTGCGCGGGCACGTCCTTGATGTGGGTGGCGGTGCTGGTCAGCGCGGTGCGCAGGTCGGCCGGGGGCAGCTCGATGTGCTTCTGCTTCGCGGCGGACAGCAGCAGCGCGGTCGCACCGGCGGCCTGCGGCGAGGCCATCGAGGTGCCCTGCAGCATGGAGTAACCGGCGGGCAGCTCGTAGCCCGACTCCTTGACCGGGCCGCCGGGCAGCCAGGTCTGGGTGGTGTTGATGGCCGCACCGGGGGCGGTCAGGATCGGCGCGAAGCCGCCGTCCTCACGCGGACCGCGCGAGGAGAACGGCATCATGTCGTACTTCTTGGTGACGTTCGAGCCGTAGTTGGCGGCCCAGGTCTCCTTGGAGATGGACGCGCCGACGGAGATGACGTGGTCGGCGAGGCCGGGGTCACCGATGGTGTTGAGGCCCGGACCGTCGTTGCCGGCCGAGATGACCAGCTGGACGCCGTACATGTCGATGAGCCGCTTGTACAGCTCCGCACGGGCGTTGTTGCCGTCGTTCAGCGGCGGCAGGCCGCCGATCGACATGTTGACGACGTCGACGCCGCGGTTCACGACGAGGTCGATCATGCCCTCGGTGAGCGCGATGTTGGTGCAGCCGCCGTCCCAGGTGCAGGCACGCGAGGAGACGATCTTCGCGCCCGGCGCGGCACCGTTCATCTTGCCGCCGAACAGGCTGTTCGCGGCGGTGATGCCCGCGACGTGGGTGCCGTGCTCGCTCTCGATGACCCCGATGTTGACGTAGTCGGAGGTGTCACCGGCGGCGTTGTAGACGACGTTCTTGCGGTTCTCGACGACGAACGGGACGCGCTCGGCGACATCGGTCCGCGGGTCGTCCTTGCCGAAGTAGGAGACCTGGTGCTTCTCCTTGTACGGCTTCAGCGAGGCGTCGTCGGAGAAGTCCGCGTTGTCGTTCAGGTCGACGCGGGTGGCGCCGGTGACCGGGTCGTAGAGCACGGCCCAGACGTCGGTGGTGTCGCCGTCGCGGTTCAGGTCGCCCGCCATGTCGCCGCCCCTGGTGGCGGCCTCGGCGAACAGCTTGATCCGGAAGTCGCCCTCGGGGGCCTTGTACGTACGGCCCTTGTAGGTGAACACCGGGCCGGACACGGCGTCCGTCATCCGCAGCCAGGTGCCGTCACCGTCGCTGACCGGGTCGGTCGCGGTCACCCAGTCGACGATCTTGCGCTCGCCGGTGGTGGTCTTCTGCAGCGCCGGGTGGCCCAGGTCGACACCCGAGTCGAGGATGCCGATGGTCACCCCGCGGCCGTCGGCCTTCGGGTGCTGCTGGACGAAGTCGACCGCGCCCGTCTCGAAGGACGGGTTGTACGGGTTCTTCGCCGGGGTCTTCTTGCCGGGTGCCGGGTACGAACCGGTCGCCTTGGCGGAGGACTTGGCACCGGCCGCCCGGTCGGCGGCGGGAGTCGGGTCGTCCAGCTTGATCTCCTGCTTGAGATCGATGCCCTGGACGGACGACAGCCTGGAGGCCGCCTTGATGGTGGCGTCGGCGGTCGCGGTGGGCACGGTGGCCCGTACGTAGCCGAGCTTGTCGTACGCGCGTCCCAGCACGGAGCCCTTGACGGCGTCCAGCTGCCTGGCGACCTGCGCGGTCGCTCCGGGGGCGGTGGCGACCATCATCGTGATGTTCTTCTGGCCCTTGGCCTTGGCCTTGGCCAGAAGCTGCTCGTCGTGGCTGCCCAGCTTGTCGGCCACGGTGCCCTTGGCCGCGGACTTGACGGGAGCGGGGTCGGCGTTGTCGGCGGCGAAGACGGGGGCGGCACCGGTGGCGGCCAGTGCGGCCACCAGGCCGGCGGCCGCGACGACGCGGGCCGTGCGTCTCGCCCCGGATATGGAGCGGGGGGCTTCGGAGGTCATCAGCATCCCTGGTTCGGAAAGAGAGAGTCCGGAATTCGGTACCGGATGACCGCTCACCCTTTCGTAGATGGCAGGGGTTTGTGGAGAGTTGGAGGGGGTCAGATGATGCCATGGCGGCCTTCCGCCAACGGTGCTGATGCGCCATCGGGAACAAATGGTGAATATGCGGCGCCTGTGGCCCGCGTTGCCAGAGTCAGCGGGGGAGGACCGTCAGGAGAGCGGCCGGTTCGCGGTCGGCCGCCGCCATCAGCGCCGTGCGCACCACGATCGCCCGCTCCCGGTCCGCCCCGCGCGGTGCGGCCGGGGAGAGGCGGACGACGGTGACGCCGAGCCGCTCCAGATGCTCGCGCTCCGCGGCCCGCGCGCCCGCCGCGGCCCCGTGCGGGGACACCGGGTCCTGGTGCGCCGCGGCGTCGAGCTGCACGGCCACCGCCTGCTGCGGCCAGTACGCGTCCACCCCGCCGAGCGCGGGCCCGCCGGGCAGGCGCAGCTCCACGTTCCACAGCGGCTCCGGCAGCCCGTGTTCCCGCACCATCGCGTACAGCCTGCCCTCCGCCAGCGCCCGCCCCTCGGCCAGGAGGGAACCGACGGCCCGCACCACCTGGGGCCGCTCCAGCAGCCTGGCGCGCCTCAACTCACGTACCAGGACGCCCGGTTCGCAGTGCCCGCCGCGGACCGCCTCGATCATCAGCCCGCGTACGGCCAGGGGGTCGGTGAGCCCGGCGACCGCGTCCGCGAGCGCCCGCTCCACCGGGGCGACCGGCAGCCCGCGCAGCCGCTCGGCCCGCCGCACGGCGCGGGAGCGCACCAGCCGTACGTACCCGACCGAGCGCAGCCGCCGGGTGCGCGGCACCAGGACGTCGATGCTGGCGGCCGACCCGGGCGGCGGCGCGGTGGCGAAGCCGTGCAGGGCGAGCGCGGCGAGACCGGTGAGCACCGCCTCGCCGTACCCGGACTCCGGCTGCGGGCGGGAGGAGGAGGCCGGGGGCCGGCCGGCGTACAGCAGGGCGGAGCGCAGCAGTTCCTCGCCGCCGAGGGGGTCTGGGTGCAGGACGTACACACCGGGCAGGGGCTGCTGCCACGGCCCGCCGGTCCGGCAGCGGGCGGCGGCCGTCGAGGCGGACACGCCCCGTGCCCTCAACTGCGCGGCGGACAGCACGTCGCGGCGTGCCTCGCCGGTGGCGCGGGCGTGACCGGGGGAGAGCGGGGTGTTCTGGGTCATGCTCCGGGGTATCCCGCACGGCGCCGCGGCGCTAACCCCTGTTACAGGCTCGTCGACGACTCAGGACAACCCCGTCCTCAGCCCCGGCCGCCCGGCCGATGACAGGCCGGGGCGTGCGCCGGGGACGTACGGAGCAGCACGCGCGCCGGGGCGTACGGCGCGCGGACAGGGGAGGGGGCGAGCGGACGGGGGTGAGGGTGCGCCGGGACCGTACGGCGCGCGGACGGGGGAGGGGGTGCGCCGGGACCGTCCGGCCCCGGCGCACCCCCTCCGAGGGATCAGGCCCCGGCCGCCGCGTCGCAGGACTGCGCCCGCAGCGCCCGCGCCAGGTCGTCCCGCGCCTCCAGCACCAGCCTGCGCAGCGCCGGAGCGGCGTCCGCGTGGGCGGTGAGCCACGCGTCCGTCGCCTCCAGCGTCGACGGGTCGTCCTGGAGCGCCGGGAACAGGCCCCGCACCACGGCCATCCCGATCTGGATCGACCGATCGGCCCAGACCCGCTCGATCGCCTCGAAGTACCGGCTCGCGTACGGCGCCAGCAGCTCCCGCTGCGAGGACTGCCCGAAGCCCGCGATCGTCGCCTCCACCAGCGCGTTGGACAGCGCCGACGACTCCACGACGTCCGCCCAGGCCGCCGCCTTGACGTCGGCGGAGGGCCGCGAGGCCAGGCACCGCACCTGGTGCCGCTCACCGGACGCGGTGTCGTCGCGCGCCAGCTCGGCCGCGATCACCGACGCGTCGGCCACCCCGTGCGCGGCCAGCGGGGACAGGAACGCCCACCGCAGCTCCTGGTCGACGTCCAGTCCGTCGATCCGGGCCGTGCCGTCCAGCAGCCCGGTCAGCAGCTGGAAGTCCGCGTCCGAGTCGGCGGCCGACGCGAAGAACCGCGCCCACGCCAGCTGGTGCTCGCTGCCCGGCTCGGCGATCCGCAGCTCCCGCAGCGCACCCTCGGACAGCGTCCGGCCGCCCTCCTCGCGCCACTCGGGCGCCGCGTACCGCACCAGCGCGGTCTGGGTCCAGGTGTGCAGCATCTGGAGCACCCCGATGTCGGACTCCCGCCCGGCGAAGGCCAGCACCAGCGCGACGAAGTCGCGGGCCGGCATCAGCCCGTCCCGGGTCAGGTTCCACAGCGCCGACCAGCACAGCGCTCGGGCGAGCGGGTCCGTGATGTCGCCCAGGTGCTCGCGCAGCGTGGCCAGCGACGCCTCGTCGAAGCGGACCTTGCAGTACGTGAGGTCGTCGTCGTTGACCAGGATCAGTTCGGGCCGCTCGGCCCCCGTCAGCTCCCCGATCACCGTACGCGGCCCCGCCACGTCCGCCTCGGCGCGCGCGTACCGCACCAGGTTCCCGTCGACGGCGCGGCGGTACAGCCCGACCGCGACCCGGTGCGGCCGGAGCTCCGGGTGGGACTCGGCCGCCTCCTGGAGGACCGCCAGCTCCGTGATCCGGTCCGCGGCGTCGTACGTCACGACCGGGGTCAGCGAATTGACGCCCGCGGTCTGGAGCCAGGCCCGGGACCAGGAGGTCATGTCCCGGCCGGAGGTCTCGGCCAGCACGGACAGCAGGTCGCCCAGCTGGGTGTTGCCGTAGGCGTGCTTCTTGAAGTAGCGCCGGGCGCCCTCCAGGAACGCGTCCCGCCCCACGTACGCCACCAGCTGCTTCAGCACCGAGGCGCCCTTGGCGTAGGTGATGCCGTCGAAGTTGAGCTTGGCGTCCTCCAGGTCACGGATGTCGGCCGTGATCGGGTGGGTGGACGGCAGCTGGTCGGCGCGGTACGCCCAGGACTTGCGGTTGTTGGCGAAGGTGACCCAGCCGTCCTTGAAGCGCGTCGACTCCACCATGGAGAACGCGCCCATGAAGTCGGCGAAGGACTCCTTCAGCCACAGGTCGTCCCACCACTGCATGGTGACGAGGTCGCCGAACCACATGTGCGCCATCTCGTGCAGGATGACGTTGGCCCGGCTCTCGTACGCCGCCCGCGTCACCTTGCCGCGGAAGATGTATTCCTCGCGGAAGGTGACGAGGCCCGGGTTCTCCATCGCGCCCAGGTTGTACTCCGGCACGAAGGCCTGGTCGTACTTCCCGAACGGGTACGGGTAGTCGAAGTTGTCGTGGAAGAAGTCCAGGCCCTGCTTGGTGATCAGGAAGACGTCGTCCGCGTCGAAGTGGCGGGCCAGGCCCTTGCGGCACATCGCGCCGAGCGGGATCTCCAGCGTGGTGCCGTCCTCGAACGTACGGCGGTAGGAGTCCGTCACGTAGTGGTACGGACCGGCGACGACCGCCGTGATGTACGTGGAGATCGGCTCCGTCTCGGCGAAGTGCCGGACCGCGCCCTCCCGGGACTCCTCGGCCCCGTTGCTCCAGACCGCCCAGCCCTCCGGCGCCGCCACCCGGAAGCGGTAGGGGGCCTTGAGGTCGGGCTGCTCGAAGTTGGTGAAGACGCGCCGGGCGTCGGCCGGCTCGTACTGCGTGTAGAGGTAGACCTCGCCGTCCTCCGGGTCGACGAAGCGGTGCATCCCCTCGCCGGTCCGGCTGTACGCGCACTGCGCGTCGACCACCAGGGTGTTCTCGCCCTCGGGCAGCTCCTCCAGCGCCACCCGCGTGCCGTCGAAGACGGCCGCCGGGTCGAGCGCCCGCCCGTTCAGCGTCACGGCGTTCACGGACGGCGCCACCAGGTCCGCGAAGGTCGAGGCTCCCGCGCGCGCGTTGCGGAACCGGATCGTCGTCACCGAACGGAAGGTGAGCGGACCGGCAGCGTCCCCTTCCCCGTCGGGACCGCCGACGGCGGAACGCAGATCGAGCTCGACCTCGTAGCCGTCGACGCTCAGCAGCTCGGCCCGCTCGCGGGCCTCGTCACGGGACAGGTTCTCACCGGGCACGGGCACACTCCTTTGTGTCACGTTGGAATACTTTGATCCTCCCATGCCCGTACTGGGGCCGGTCCATGGGAATGCCCGGCGCGCTGCACGGCGTTTCCGTGCACGGATGTGCACGGATGTGATCGCGTTTCCTGCCCCTGACGAATCCCCTGACGAACCCCGCTGACGAATCGTGCTGACGCATCGGTGAGTCACGCGAACCGCGCCGACGAATCGCGCTTACGAGGAGAGACGATGCCCGACACCACCGCGGCGGCCACGACCGCGACCGGCAAGACCCCCGTCGACTTCTGGTTCGACCCGCTCTGCCCCTGGGCCTGGATGACGTCCCGCTGGATGCTGGAGGTGGAGAAGGTCCGTGACGTCGAGGTCCGCTGGCACGTGATGAGCCTGGCCGTGCTCAACGAGGACCGGCTCGACGAACTGCCCGAGGAGTACCGCGAGCTGCTGGAGACGGCCTGGGCCCCGGTCCGCGTCGTCGTCGCCGCCCAGCAGAAGCACGGCGACGACATCACCGGCCCCCTCTACACCGCGCTCGGCACCCGCTTCCACAACCGGGGCGAGGGCGCCACCCGCGAGGCCATCGCGGGCGCGCTCAAGGACGTGGGCCTGCCCGCCGAGCTGGCCGCGTTCGCGGACTCGGACGTGTACGACACCGAGCTGCGCGCCTCCCACAAGGAGGGCATCGACAAGGTCGGCCAGGACGTCGGCACCCCGGTCATCGCCGTCCCCGGCGCGGACGGGGAGCAGATCGCCTTCTTCGGTCCGGTCGTCACCCCCGCCCCGAAGGGCGAGGCGGCGGCGAGGCTGTGGGACGGCACGCTGCTGGTCGCGTCGACCCCCGGTTTCTACGAGATCAAGCGGACCCGCACCCAGGGCCCGGTCTTCGACTGATCCGGCCGTCGCACGCGGCGCGGGACCGGGCGAGCCCCGGCCCGCGCCGCGTGCCCGCTCACGTGGTGCGGGCCGCCCGCCCGTCGGGGTCGCCGTCCTCGTCGAAGTCGCCCAGGTGCAGCGGCCTGCCCGGCGGCGTCGTGCCGCTCAGCGCGGGCGGCAGGAGCCCCGCCATCCCCTTCGGCCGGACGGTCTCCCCGGTCGCCGCCAGCTCGGCCACCGTCCACCAGCGGTGGCCGTACCGTGCCTCGTCCGTCCCCACCCGCACCGCCGCCACCTCGGCGGCGGTGATCCGGACGACGCGGTACTCCTCGTCCTGGTCGAAGCCCTGACCGTCCACGTGGAACAGCGCGCGCCGGGTCCACACCACCGGCCCCGGCCGGGCGGCCGACAGGACCAGCGCGGTCTCCTCCCGGACTTCGCGCAGCGCGGCCTGCACCGGGTCCTCGCCCTCCTCGATGCCCCCGCCGACCGTGAACCACCACCGGGCGCCGTCGCGCCGGGGATCCCTGCCGCACAACAGCAGCAACCGCTCACGCGGGTCGATCAGCAGTACCCGTGACGTCCGACGCTTCCGAAGTCCCATGCAGCGCAACGCTATCCACCGCTCCCGGGGCCCTCGTCCCCCTCCTCGTGGCCCGGTGCCCCGCCCACGACAGGGCCAGGCTGACCGCCACCGAGGCCACCGCCATCACCGACATCGCCGGGGCCGGGGAGGTCCACTGGGCGAGGCTCCCGGCCAGTGCCGCGGCGACGCCCTGCAGGGTGAGCATCCCGGAGGAGTGCAGGCCCAGCGCCTGCCCGGTGAACTCGTCCGGGGTCAGGGCCATCAGCCGCTCCTGGTACAGCAGGCTCGCCGCGAAACCGACCGAGGCGAGCATCGCCAGGGCGAACGCCACGGGAAGCGCCGGACGCAGGACGAAGAACAGGTACGGGGCGGCCAGGAGCAGCTGCAACGGGGCGGCCAGCCTCCCCCGCCAGGGCCGGGCGGAGATGAACCGGCCCGCCACGGTGTCCCCGATGAGCATCCCCAGCGCGGCGCACGCGAAGAGCAGCCCGGCGCCGGCCGGGTCGTACGGGACGAACAGCGACTCGCAGCCCACGACCAGCCCGTTCGGCACCCAGAGCGCGAGGTAGGCCCGGCGGCGCGGGCCCGAGGACCACAGCAGGGCGTTGATCCGCCAGGTCTCGGCGGGCGACGGCCGCCCCGTGGCGCGCGGCGGCCGGCGTGCCAGCCCGTACCGGGCGACCGCCGCGCCCGCCAGGTACAGGGCGGCGGCGATCAGCAGCGTGCCGCGCGCGGACAGCGTCACCACCAGGAGCCCGCCGAGCGCGAAGCCGCCGATCTGCATCAGCCCGGCGCACATGTTCAGCACGGAACGCCCCAGCAGGTACCCGTCCTTGGGCAGCACCTCGTTCAGCAGTCCGTAGCGCACACCACCGCCCACCGCGGCGACCACCCCCTGGGCCAGGAGGATCGCGAAGGCCGCCGGGAGCGGCAGACCGGGAACGGCGAGGGCGGCGGTGGCCAGGGCGAAGACCAGCGCCATGCCGGTCGTCGCGGCCCGGGGCGGCAGCCGGTCCGCCGCCGACATCAGCAGCGCCGCGCCGATCACCTGGGCGAGCGAGGAGCCGAACATGGACAGGGCGGCGAGCAGCGCGGACGCGGTCGCGTCGTAGACCAGGGTGGCCAGGGCCAGCCCGCTCATGGTCGACGCGGCCACCTGCAGCGCACTGGTCGCGAAGAACGGCCGGAACTGCGGTGTGCGGAAGAGTTCCCGGTAGGTGTGCATGCGGGGAGTGTCGGAGGGGGCGCGCGGCGAGCGTTACTGTTTCGCGCGCAGGCGAAAGAAACGTGGCGGGGGCCGGGGGAGGGCGTGGGCGCTGTGGGCATGTGGCGGATCGACACGGACACACTGGCCGGGAGCAGGTTCGTCGTCTCGCCGCTCGCCGACACCGTCGCCGCGCTGAACGCCCTGGAACGGGACCGGGCCGAGCACCCGGGCGAACGGGCCTGGCTCGACGCCCATCTGCCCGCCTACCGGGCCCGGCAGGCCGCCGACCCGGTCGCGGCCAGGCTCGTACCGGCGATGTTCGGCGGCAGCTGGAACGCGGACTTCATCACCCCCACCCCGGCGGGCGACGGCGCCCCGGGCTTCGAGGCGGAGCTGGCCCCGGTCCGGGCGACCACACCCGAGCGGGCCCGCGCCGACCTGGCGGTCTCGCTGGGCGGCGGCCCCCTCCCGCCCCTCCTGGACCGTGACGACCTGGCGCAGCGCGCCGCCGACGTACTGGAGTGGGTCTGGCACCGCGCCGTGCTGCCGGACTGGCCGCGCCGCCGCCGGATCATCGAGGCGGATATCGTCGCCCGCACCGGCGAGCTGAGCCAGGGCGGCTGGGCGGCGGCCCTGAGCGGGCTGTGCCCGGGGATGCGGTGGCTGGGCGACGGGCGGCTGCGGATCAACGCGCACGACTACCCGTCCAAGCAGCTGTCGGGCGTCCGTCTGCTGTTCGTCCCGGTCACCTCGCGCTGCGGCTGGGTCTCCTGGGACGACGACGCCGAGCGGTACGCGGTGGTCTACCCCTGCTCCGGCGCCCTGGCCGAAGCGGACCGGTCCCGGGTGCCGGACAGCCTCGCCCGCCTCCTCGGCCCCGCCCGCGCCACGGTCCTGGTGCTCCTCGCCACCCCGAAGAGCACCACCCAGCTGGTCGCCCTGACCGGCCAGGGCCTGGGCTCGGTCGGCCGCCACCTCAAGGTCCTGCTGGACAGCGGCCTGACCGCCCGCCGCCGCGTGGGCCGCTCCGTCCTGTACTTCCGCACCGAGACCGGCGACGCCCTGGCCTCAGCCCAGCGAACCGCCTGACGTCCCGGCCCCGGTATCCCGCGTGCCCCGGAGCGCGGGTTCGCCGTACGCCCCGCGCCGCCCGGTGCGTGGAGCGGACGGGAACAGGCCGCTCGCGGTCCCCACGCCCATGCCTCCGCCCATGCCTCCGCCCATGCCTCCGCCCATGCCTCCGCCCACGCCTCCGCCACCCGGCTACCGTAGATCCGTATGAGCCATACCGAGACCGAGATCACCGCCGAACTCGTCCGCGACCTGCTGCGCGACCAGCACCCCGACCTGGCCGACCGCCCGGTGCGGCTCGGCGCGCGCGGCTGGGACAACCAGTTGTGGCGGCTCGGCGACGATCTCGCCGTACGGCTGCCGTGGGCGACGGACTCCGCGGACGAGCTGCTGCTCAAGGAGCACGCCTGGCTGCCCGCCCTCGCCCCGCGCCTCCCGCTGCCGGTTCCCGTCCCGCAGCGTCTCGGCGCGCCGTCCGCGCGCTACCCCCGGCCCTGGATCGTCACCACCTGGGTGCGGGGCACGCCCGCCGACCTCGCCCCCGTCAGCCGTGACGAGGCGGCCGACGCGCTGGCCGCGTTCCTGACCGCTCTCCACCGGCCCGCCCCCGGCGCCGTACCGGCCGGCCGTGGCCGCGGCGGGCCGCTGGCCGACTGGGCCGGGCACTTCACCGAGCAGCTCGACTCGGCGGCCGGGCTGGGACTGGTCCCCGACCCCGAGGCCGTCCGCGCGATCTGGGACGACGCCCTCGCCGCGCCCGACTGGGACGGGCCGCCCCTGTGGATCCACGGCGACCTGCACGCCGCCAACGTCCTCACCGAGCGCGGCACCCTCTGCGGCGTCGTCGACTTCGGCGACCTCTGCGCGGGCGATCCGGCCTGCGACCTCGCCGCGGCGTGGACCCTGCTGCCCGACGGCGCCGCCGACCGCTTCTTCGCCGCCTACGGGCCGACGGTGGACCGCGCGACCCTGCGCCGGGCCCGTGGCGTCGCGGCACACCGCGCCCTTGTCTGCATCCACATCGGGGACGCCGGTACGCACGGCCGCCCCGGCGGCAAGCCCACCTGGGGCCCGCCCGGCCAGGCGGCCCTGCGGCGCCTCGTCGCGACGGCGGACGGCTTTCGGGAGTAGATCCATTATCGCCGCGCGGGGAGACCGCTGTCACCGTTCTCCGGAATGATCTATCCGTCCGGCATGTGCTTCTAGGGTGGCGGGCAGCAGGTACAACACGTCTCGCACACCTGGGAGTTGAGAGTGGCGCACGACCCTGCCGCACTGGCGGCGGAGCTGACGGACATGGCCGCGGCCGATCACCGGGCCACGGTCCTCGCGCACAGTGACGACTTCGCCGAGCAGCTGGCGTGGCGACGGCTCACCGCCCGGCACGGCGACCGGCTCGGCGAGATCATGGACGAGTACGGCTGGCCGACGGCGGAGCTCGTCGGCGAGGAGGCCGCCCGCGCGGCCTGGCTGATCGCCCAGCACGCCGACCGCCAGCTCGACGTGCAACGACGAGCCCTCCGTCTGCTGCGCACGGCGGTGGAGGCGGGCGCGGCGGCCCCGCGCGAGCTGGCCTTCCTGCGCGACCGCACCCTGGTCAACGAGGGCAGCAGGCAGATCTACGGCACCCAGATCGCCGGCGTGAAGGACGGCGCCCCGGTCCCGTGGCCCTGCGAGGAGCCCGCGCGCATGGACGAACTCCGCGCGGAGGTGGGCATCGAGCCCTTCGACGTGTACGTCGCCAGGTTCGCCCCGGCCTGATCCGCCGCGCGCCGACGGCCCCGGCCCCGCCGCGCAGGCGGGGTCGGGGTCTTCACGGGCTGAGCCACTCGGCGACCTCCACCGTGTCCCCGACGCGGAGCACACCCTCGCGCACCACCGCGTTCTTGGCACCGAAGCTGACCTTGTTCCCGTACTCCGGTTCGCGTCGGTACGCCGAGAGGGTCCGGATCGGTTCGGGGCCCGCGCGGCGGCCGGTGGACTGGTCGACCATGGGCACGGCGCAGCGTGTCGCCCGTACCGAGTGGGCGAGTTCGGCATCGCCGACGGCCATCCGGCGCACCCGGTCCTCGAAATGCGGTGTGTCGTCGCCGGTCAGGACGATGTTGGGGCGGAAACGGTCCATGGGGACCGGGTCCGCGTCGCCCCGGGCGGTGATCCGGGCGTTGAGGTGGTCCAGGGAGGCCGTCGAGGCGACCAGCACCGCGTGGGCGTCGGCGAAGTTGACCTTGCCGGGGGTGTCGCCCCAGCCGTCCCGGTCGAAGCCGGGGGCCACGCGCACCAGGCGGGACGTCGCGCCCAGCGCGTCGGAGAGCCACTCCGCGACCGCGTCCCCCTGGTCCACCGCCTTCCCGAGCGGGTTCCCGAACATGCTGACCTCGCGGCGCGGGCCGTCCCGGTCCACCTCCAGGCGCAGCGCCCCGGCCCGCTCGGCCGACAGGGCCAGCGCGGCGCCGCCGTCCAGGACCTCGACCTGGACCGCCGCCATGGCGGGGTGCGTGCGCTGGCTGCGGAAGGCGCCGTCCGCCGCGTCCACCACCATGAACGTCCGGTCGTGTTCCAGGCCGGTGCCGAGGACCCTCGCCGAGTCGACGGCGGTCCCGGCGCAGCCCTTGACGGGGTAGTACGCCAGCCCGTGGACGGTGATCATCGTGTGGTGCCCTCCGGTGCGGCTGCTTCGAGGTCGTCGACGCTGCCGGACATGATGGTGCGGATGTGCGGGGTGAGGTGCTCGACGGGCCAGTCCCACCAGGCGACGGCGAGGAGCCTGACGATGGTCTCCTCGTCGTAACGGGTACGGATGAGGCGGGCCGGGTTGCCGCCGACGATGCCGTAGTCGGGCACGTCGGAGGTGACGACGGACCCGGCGCCGATGATCGCGCCGTGCCCGATCCGTACGCCCGGCATCACCGTCGAGCCGTAGCCGAACCAGACGTCGTTGCCGACCACCGTGTCGCCCCGCGAGGGCAGCCCGGTCAGCAGGTCGAAGTGGTCGGTCCAGGAGCCGCCCATGGACGGGAACGGGAAGGTGGACGGGCCGTCCATCCGGTGGTTGGCGCCGTTCATGATGAACCGCGTCCCTGTCCCGAGCGCGCAGAACTTCCCGATGACGAGCTTCTCCGGCCCGTAGTGGTACAGCACGTTGCGGGTCTCGAACCCGGTCGCGCCGTCCGGGTCGTCGTAGTACGAGAAGTCCCCGACCTCAATCAGTTCCGACGTCACCAGGGGCTTCAGCAGGACGACTCTGGGCTGGCCGGGCATCGGGTGAAGGACGGTGGGGTCGGCGGGGTCACGGCTCATGGCGCTCATCATCGCACCTGCCCCGCATCCTGTAGGTTCCTCTTGGGAACTGACTCGTTCGAGGAGAGGAGCGGCCATGGCGGCGACGCGATGGACCGAGGTGGACGACTACTTCAACGGCCTGCTGGTGGGGCCGGACGAGGTTCTGGACGCGACGGTGGCGGCGAGCGTGGCGGCGGGGCTTCCGGAGATCCAGGTCGCCGCCAACCAGGGCAAGCTGCTGAACCTGCTGGCCCGGTTGCAGGGCGCGCGCAGAGTGCTGGAGATCGGCACCCTGGGCGGCTACAGCACCATCTGGCTGGCCCGCGCGCTGCCGGAGGGCGGCAAGGTCGTCACGCTGGAGGCCGATCCGGCGTACGCGGAGGTCGCCCGGACCAACGTTGAGCGGGCGGGCCTCGCGCACGTCGTCGAGGTGCGGGTCGGAGGCGCCCTCGACACACTGCCGGAGCTGGCGGCGGAGGAGCCCGAGCCGTTCGACATCGTGTTCATCGACGCCGACAAGCCGAGCAACCCCGACTACCTGGCCTGGTCGCTGAAGCTGACCCGCCCCGGGAGCCTGATCGTCGCGGACAACGTCGTCCGCGACGGCGAGGTGGCCGACGCCGCCAGCGACGACCCGAAGGTGCGCGGGGTCCGCCGGTTCACCGAACTCGTCGCGGCCGAGCCGAGGCTGAGCGCGACCGCGCTGCAGACCGTCGGCGAGAAGGGCTACGACGGCCTGATGATGGCGCTGGTCACCGGCTGAACCCCCTTTGGCATGCTGATGCCCGTTGGTGCAGGTGGTTCACATGATGCGCGCATGACGCACGTGAACCACACGATTCATGGGCGGGGAGTGCGTCAGGGTGGGGACAGGAAGAAGAGCGGCGGCGGTGCTGTGTGCCGCCGTGCTGACCGGCGGGGCGGCGGGATGCGGCGGAGCCGGTGAGTCCGGCGGCGGTGAACCGTCCGGAGCGGCGGCCATGAGCGACACGCAGCGGATGAACGAGTCGCTCACGCTGTTCAAGGGCTACCGGACCTTCCGGATGGAGGGCGAGTACCGCGACGAGATGCCGGTCAGGGTCGACCTGCGCGTCGACCGGCAGGGGAGGTGCGTCGGCACGTTCGGGCAGCCGACGCCCAACGACATCATCGTCATCGGCGGCCGCACCTGGATACGCGAGGGTGAGGAACGCAGGCAGGAGAACCGCGCCTTCGCGAAGCAGTTCACGCCGGAAAAGCTGGCCGCTTTCGACAAGGCGCTCGCCAAGTCCCGGGGGAAGTACATCGAGTACCGGACCCGTGACCTGGGGAGTACGGGAGTCATGGCCCTCTGTCTCGCCGACCAACTGCTCGAACCGGTCCCGGAGAAGGTCGGCAGGGCCAAGCGGACGGGAAACCCGCGCACCCAGTACGGCGTGCGGACCGTTCAGCTCACGCACGGTTCCGGCACCGGTGAAGTGTCGGTGCACGTGGCGGAGAAGGGCGGGAACGAACCCCGGGCCATCGAGTTCCACCACGACGGCAACCCGGTGCTGCTCGAACTCGGCGCGTACGACAAGCAGGTGGATGTGAAGCCGCCCGCTCCCTCGGAGGCCCTGCAGGCGAAGGACGTCCGCGACCTGGACGTGCTGTCGGCCCTGCCCGGCGACTGAACCGGCCCGCAATTCCTTCGACACGGCTGGCGGGCGCCGACATGATCGGGCCCATGAGTGCGTATGTGAATGACCCGGTTCGTATCGGTACGCGGCGGCTGCCGGGAGGGCGGCTGCTGGCGTGGGCCGAGTGGGGGCCCGAGGACGGGGTTCCGGTGCTGCTCTCGCCCGGGGCTGCCACCAGCAGGCACCTCGGGTTCGGCGCCGGTGCGGTGGAGCGGCTCGGGGTGCGGCTGATCTCCGTCGACCGGCCGGGCCTGGGCGCCTCCTCGCCCGCGCCGGGCCGGACGTTCGGCGACTTCGCCGAGGACATCCGGGCGTTCGCCGCCCTGCGGGGTCTCGGCCGACGGCCGCTGATGGTGGGCAACTCGCAGGGCGCGCCGTTCGCGCTGGCGTGCGCCGCGGCCGGGGCGGTCGGGGCGCTCGCGGTGGTCTCCGGGGCGGACGAGGTCGCCGAGCCGGGTTTCGCGGACGCGCTCCCGGCGGAGCTGCGGCGCCTGGTGGACCTGGCCGTCGCCGACCCGGGCGCCGCCGAGCGGTTCTTCGCCGGGTTCACCGCGCGGGCGATGTGGGACATGGTCATGTCCGGCAGCCCGGAGTGCGACCTCGCCGTCTACCGGCAGCCCGCGTTCGCCGCCGCCTACCGGCGCGCCCTCGACGAGGCCTTCGCGCAGGGGGCCGAGGGGTACGCCCGGGACACCGCCCTGGCCATGGGGCGCTGGGGGATCGGGCTGCGGGACATCGCCGTACCCGTCGACCTCTGGTACGGCGCCGAGGACACCGGGCACTCGCCCGACCAGGGGGCCCGGCTGACCGCCCGCATCCCGGGTGCGGTCCGGCACCTGGTGCCGGAGGCGGGCGGGGCGGTGCTCTGGACCCACGCCGAGCGGGTGCTGAGCACGCTCCTGGCGCACACCGCCCCCACCTCCTGAGCCGCGGAAGGTGACAGAAGGGCCCCCGCCTGTCACGTCCAGGCGGGGGCCCTCCCTCCATCCGCCTGCCGGGTGACGGTTGAGAAGACGATCACGAGGCAGGACGATTCACGCGCCTCCCGGTCAGGGGGCGAGCAGCAGCACGTCGGCGCGCTCCTTGGCGGCCGCGTAACGCCTGGCCACGTCCTGCCAGTTGACGACGGCCCACATCGCGTCGATGAAGTCGACCTTCTGGTTCTTGTACTGGAGGTAGAAGGCGTGCTCCCAGGCGTCGAAGACCAGGACCGGAGTGGACCCCTGGCCCACGTTGCCCTGGTGGTCGTAGACCTGCTCGACGATCAGCCTGCCGCTGACCGGCTCGTACGCCAGGACGCCCCAGCCGGAACCCTGCGTGGTGGCCGCGGCCTTCGTCAGCTGGGCCTTGAATCCGGCGAACGAGCCGAAGGACTCGGTGATCGCGTCCGCCAGGTCACCGACACCGTCCGCCGCGAGGGGCTCGCCGCCGCCGTCACCGGTCATGTTGTGCCAGTAGATCGAGTGCAGGATATGGCCGGAGAGGTGGAATGCCAGGTTCTTCTGGAGCCCGTTGATCGATCCCCAGGCGCCCTTCTCACGCGCCTCCTCCAGCTGCTCCAGCGTGTCGTTCGCGCCCTTCACGTACGCGGCGTGGTGCTTGTCGTGGTGGAGCTCGACGATCTGCGGATTGATGACCGGTTCGAGCGCCGCGTAGTCGTACGGGAGTTCCGGAAGCGTGTACGTGGCCATGTGATCGAACCCTCCAGCTGCTTACCTATGGTTATTGCAACCTATATGCAAGAGCATCCTAAGGGTAGGAAGAGTCGGGCGTGATCAGCCCTTCGGCCTAGGGCTCCAGCGGTAGGAGCTGGACCGGCGGGCGCGGCGTGCCGATTGCAGCATCACCAAGAACAGGGACGGAGAGGACCTGAACCTGTTTCAGATGGCGGGCGTATGCGCCTCGGACCTCGACGGGCCCGAGATCGGCGAGGAGGACCGTGCGGCCCAGGGCGTTCTTGGTTCCTGCGCCCTCGCGTACGCGGTGAAGAAGTTCACGGCCAGCACGCCGACGGTCAAATACCATGCGTGGACGGACGTCAACAACGAGTCCTTCATTCCGGCCCGGGGCAAGTGGCAGGAGCCCGCGAGCAAGACGCCCCGCTGCATGGACGGATATTTTGCGGACACCGGGTCGATGTCTCCTGGCAGGAGAAGATCCGCAGATCGCGAGTGGGGTGGATGTGAGACGTCTTCGCGGCTGTGCGATAGGGGTGGCCGTTCCTGTGGTTCTGCTCATCTCCCTGTTCGTGGTGCGGGGGTGCGAGGGGGAGAGCCCGAGGATCGGTTCCGAGGAGGTCGCCGGTGTCTGGGAGGGCTCCGGCGGTGGGCGGATCGAGTTCCGGGCGGATGGCACGTTCCTCATGTCGGGCATCTCGCGGAGCGCCGTTGAACCGGCTTTCTCCTCCCTTCCTCCCGGAAAGGGCGACCTTTCCGGGAGGGGGAGATGGAGTATGGAGGGGCAGCGGGATCCGGGCAGTGGCATCGAGCTCAGGTTCTCGAAGGGGGGCTCGTTCACCGAGGGCACCGGATTCGCTCTGCTCCGGGCCGCCCGGGGCGGGGACGAACCGGAGGTGTACTTCGAGGGGGATCCCGACGCGGGCCACGGCTACCGGGTCCGCCGGGACGGGTGAGCGGGGGCGGGGTCAGGCGCGGGCGTGGGCGCGGGCCTCGGTGAGGCGGGACAGGTGGTCCTCGTACGCCTTCGCGTAGTACGCCGCGCGCGCCGGGTCCGGGGCGACGATCCGCGCCGGGGCCGTCCACGCGGCTTCGTCCAGCTCCGCCCCGAAGCGCCGGGCCGCCGCGAGCACCGCACCCCGCGCCCCGACCTCGCCCTCCACGATCCGCACCGGCCGCCCCAGCACATCGGCGAACAGCCGCATCCAGGCGGGCGACCGGGTGCCGCCGCCGCACAGGGCGAGGGTGCCGGTGAGGCCCGCGGCCTCCAGACAGTGCCGGGCGGCGAAGCCGATGCCCTCGCAGACGGCGCGGATCAGGTCCGCCGCGGTGGTCTCCAGCGACACCCCGGTCAGCTCGGCGCGCAGCCGGGGCTCGACGAACGGGGCGCGCTCCCCGGACGGGGCGAAGTAGGGGAGCGCCCGGACCCCGTTCGCGCCCGGCGGGGTGGCGGCCAGCAGCGCGTCCACCTCCGCGTGGCGTACGCCGGTGGTGGTCAGGACCCAGTCCAGGGCCGCGGTGCCGACCATCGCGGGCATGGCGCGCAGCCAGTGGCCGGGCAGGTCCGTGGAGATGTGCAGCCCCGCCGGTTCGCCCGCCAGGTCGAGCCGGCCGGTGGCCACCAGCGCGGCCAGGCAGGTGCCGACGATCAGGAGCCCGTCGCCGGGGCGGGTGACGCCCGCCCCGAGCGCGCAGGCCGGCAGGTCGTACGGGCCGTTGGAGATGCGTAACCCCGAGGGGAGCGTCCCCGTGGCGACCGGGTCGCTGACCGGGGCCAGCAGCGGGGCCCGGTGGGCCAGGCCGAGCGCGGCCACCACATCGGGGGCGTACGCCCGGGTCAGCGGGTCCAGGAACGGCATCGAGGCGTCGGAGACATCGGTGGCCCGCACCCCGGTGAGCCGCTGGAACACCATGTCCTTGCAGTACAGCGCGGCCTTCGCGGCGTCGAGCGAGGCGGGTTCGTGGCGGTCGAGCCAGGCCAGCACCGGCCCCGGACAGCCCGGGAACATCGCGCTGCCGGTACGCCGGTAGACGGTCTCGAAGACCCCGTCCGCCAGCCAGGCGCCGACCAGTTCACGGGCCCGGCCGTCCATCCAGGAGATCGCCTTGCGGACCGGCAGGCCCGCCGCGTCGACCAGCCAGACGCCGTCGCCCTGGCCGGTGAGTCCGGCGAACGCCGCCCCGTCGGTGCCGAGCGCGGCCAGCACCTCGCCGACCGCCCCGTACACCTCGTCCATGTCCTGTTCCACGCACCCGTCGTGGATCGCCAGCCCCACCGGGCGGGACTCGACGGCCAGGGTGCGGCCCCGCGGGCCGAACGCGGCGGCCTTCACCACGGAGGTGCCGACGTCGACGCCGATGTAGCGCGGCTCGGTTCCGGTCATGGTCACTGGTCCCCTCACAGGGCGTGGGCGAGCGGTTCGCCCCGCACGTAGCGCGCCACCTCGGCCGCCGCGATCCGGGCCGCCTTCTCCGCGACGGCCCGGCTGGCCCCCGCCACATGCGGGGTCATCAGGAGGTGCGGGGTACGGAAGAGCCGTGAGCCGGGCGGCGGCGGCTCCTGCTCGTACGTGTCCAGCGCCGCCGCCCGCAGCTGCCCCGAATCCAGCGCGTCGCACAGCGCGTCCGTGTCCAGCAGCGCGCCCCGGGCCGCGTTCACCAGCACCGCGCCGCGCGGCAGCATGGCCAGCTCCCGGGCCCCGATGAGGTGCCGGGACTCCGGGGTCAGCCGGGCGTGCAGGGTGAGCACCCGCGAACGGCCCAGCAGCGCCTCCAGCGAACCGGCCCGCATGCCGTGCACATCGCCCCGCACATACGGGTCGTACACCTCGACCTGCGCGCCGAACGCGGACAGCACCCGCGCCACCCGGCTGCCCACCGCGCCGTAGCCGATCAGCCCGACCGGGGTGTCCTCCAGCTCCAGGCCGCAGTTCTCGTACGTGTAGTGCGTGGCGTCCCAGCGGCCGTCCGTGGCGAGCGCGTGGTGGGCCAGGGGGATGCGGCGCAGCGCGGACAGCATCAGCCCGACGGTGAACTCGGCGGTCGCCGCCGCGTTGCGCCCCGGCGCGAAGCACACGCGTACGCCCCGGGCGCGTGCGGCGGCGGCGTTCACGTTGACCGGGCCGCCCCGGCAGACCACGATCAGCCGGAGGCCGGGCGAGGCGGCCAGCACCCGTTCGGTGAACGGGCCCATCTGGGTCACGCACACCTCGACCCCGTCCAGGGCGGCGATCAGCGCGTCCTCGGCGTCGCTCGCCTCGGCCACCTCGGCGACGGGCCCGAAGGGCTCCAGCGGCCAGGGCAGGGTCAGCTCGTGCAGCCCCGGGTCCACGGTGAGCGGGCCCAGCGCCCGGTAGAGGGCCTCGGCGAGCAGCGAGTTGCGGACGAAGTGGTCACCGGCGAGCAGAATCCTCGTCACCGGGCGAACCGTATCGGAACGGGTCATCGCAGAGCGTCTCCTGTCGGGGCGTCGAAGACATGGACGTGCAGGGGATCGGCGGTGATGCGTACGGTGTCGCCGCGGCCGAGCCGTACGTCCGGACCGGTCACGACGACCAGCGGCTTCGCCACCCCGTCCAGGGACAGCGTGGCGATGCCGGATTCCAGCAGGGGTTCGTGGGCGGCGACCCGCGCCCGTGCACCAGTGTCGTCCAGGCGGAGGTCCTCCGGGCGGATGCCGAGGACCACCGCGCGTCCCGCCGCGATCGGGCGCGCCACCGGGATGCGCACCGTGTCCGAGAGCCGCACCCCGCCGGAGCCGTCGGCGGTGCCGGGCAGCAGATTGACCGCCGGTTCCCCGACGAAGTCGGCGACGAACAGGTTCGCCGGGGCGTCGTAGATCTCCTCGGGTGTGCCGAGCTGCTGGATCTCGCCGTCCCGCATCACCGCGATCCGGTCGGCGAGCGACAGCGCCTCCTCCTGATCGTGCGTCACCAGGATGGCGGTGTGTCCGCTGTCGCGCTGGATGCGTTTCAACTCGCGCCGGGTGGCGTCCCGCTGGGCGGCGTCCAGATGGGAGAGCGGCTCGTCCAGGAGCAGCACGTCGGGCACCCGGATCAGTGCGCGGGCCAGCGCGACCCGCTGCTTCTGGCCGCTGGAGAGAGCGGCCGGGCGGGCGTCCAGCAGTTCGGTGATCCCGATGCGGGCGGCCATCTCCGCGACCCGGCGGCGGATCTGGGCCCGGCCGAGGCCGCCCCGGGCGGCGAGACCGAAGCCCAGGTTCTCGGCCACCGTCAGCGGCGGGTACAGCGCGTAGTTCTCGAACGCCACCCCGATGTTGCGCCGCCGGGCCGGCAGCTCCACCACCGATCTGCCGCCGATCAGGATGTCGCCGCCGGTCACCGGCTCCAGCCCGGCGATCATCCGCAGAGTCGTGGACTTGCCGCAGCCGGACGGGCCGAGCAGCCCCAGCAGCTCGCCGGAGCGCAGTTCGACGTCGAGGCAGCGGACGGCCTCGACGGCGGCCCGGCCCCGTCCGGTGTAGGTCTTGCGCAGCGCGCGCAGGGCCAGTTCAGTCACACGTCATCGCCGCCTCGCCGCCTCGGGGTCATCCGTCGTCGCCGCCCTCCGCACCGGTGGAACGGCCGGTGGGGCAGACCTCGTAGGGCACCTTGTGCTCGTCCAGTTCGCGCAGCGCCTGCGGCGAGGCCCCGTCGTCGACCAGCAGCAGATCGAAGCGGGAGAGCGGGGCCAGCCGGTGCAGGGCGACCCGGCCCAGCTTCGAGTGGTCGAGCAGCAGCACATTGCGGCTCGCCGAGTCGAGCATCGCCCGCTTCACGGAGATGATGTGCTGCTCCTGGTGGTAGGCGAAGCCGCCGGACGCCGCGGAGGTGGAGGTGAAGCAGAGGTCGACCTGGAGCGACTGCACCGCCTCCACGCAGGAGACGCCGAGGAACGAGGAGTGCAGCGGGTCGTAGTCCCCGCCCAGGCCCATCAGGTGGATGCCGCGTTCCTGCGACAGCAGGCTGATGGCCTCCAGGAAGTTGGTGACGACGGTCAGCGGAGTGATGGAGCGCAGCCGACGCGCTATCTCCAGCGTCGACGTCGAGTCGTCCAGCATCACCGCCATGCCCGGCTCGATGAGCTTCAGCGCCCGTTCGGCGACGGCGGCCTTCTCGGCTCGCATCGTCTTCAGCCGGTAGGAGACGTTCGACTCGAAGACGCCGGAGGGCTGGGCGGTGACCCCGCCGCGGAACTTGCGGACGATGCCCTGCCGTTCCAGCTCGTCCAGATCGCGGTGGATGGTCATCAGACTGACGTCGAAGCGCTCGGCCAGCTCGGCGGCGCTCACCTCGCCCTGAGCGAGGACGTACTCGGCTATGGATGCCTGGCGCGGGGCGGGGCCCCGCTGCGGAACGTTGCTCACGTGCTGATCCTTCGTCCTGGACGTGCCGGCCGGTCGGCCTCGAACAGCAGCAGACTCTCAGGCCGTACGGAGAGCCGGACCGGACGGTCGGGCACCAGGCCGGCCGCCTCGGCACGCGGCACGACCAACGAGAGCCGCTGCCCGCCGGTCCGGACGGTGACCTCGACGGCCCGGCCCAGCAGTTCGGTGACGTGGACGGTGCCGGTCAGCTCCCACCCGGGGCCGTCGGCCGGACGCGGCGCGCCGAGCCCGATGTCCCTCGGCCGCAGGCCCAGCTGGACGGCGGTGCCGGGCGGCGCGGGCACCGCGAGCGGCAGCTCGTACGCCCCGTCGGGCGCGCGCAGGCGGCCCTCGGCCGTCACCGTGCCCGGCAGCAGGTTGATCTGCGGGCGGCCGAACGACCGGGCGACGAAGGTGTCGCACGGGCGGTACCACAGCTCCTCGCGGGTGCCGGTCTGCACCGCGCGGCCGTCCCGGAGCACCCCGATCCGGTCGCCCAGCGCCAGCGCCTCCACCGAGTCGTGGGTGACGTACAGCGTGGTGGTGTCGCGGACCGCGCCGATCGCCCGCAGCTGCGCCCGCATCGCCTGCCGCAGCTTCGCGTCCAGGTGTGAGAGCGGCTCGTCCAGCAGGAACGCGCGGGCCGGGCGTACCAGCACCCGGCCGAGTGCCACCCGCTGGCGCTGCCCGTTGGAGAGCCGCCCCACCGGGCGCTCCAGCAGGGCGCCGATCCCGAGCAGCTCGGCGACCTCCCCGATCCGCTCGCGCGCCAGGTGCGCGGGGAGGCGGTGGCGCGGCGAGCGGAGCGGGGAGGCGAGGTTGTCGCGGACCGTGCGGTGCGGGTAGAGCGCGTACGACTCGAAGCACATGGCCACGCCCCGGTCGTACGGCTCGACGCCCGCCATGTCCGCGCCGCCCAGCTCGACCGTCCCGGCGTCCGGCTCCACCAGGCCCGCGACCGTCTTGAGCGTGGTCGTCTTCCCCGCCCCGGACGGGCCGAGCAGACAGAAGAACTCGCCCTCGGCGACCTCCAGGTCCAGCCCGTCCAGTGCGACGGTCCTCCCGTACCGCTTGCTGACGCCGCGCAGCGCGAGGGCGGCCGGGCCGGTCATGACTTCACCGCCCCGAACGACAGCCCGCGCACCAGATACCGCTGGATGGTGAGGGCCAGCAGCAGCGGCGGGACCACCGAGACCAGGGCGGCGGCGGCCGTGAGGTGGTACTTGGGCCGGTCGCCGCCGAGGAAGGACAGGGCGCCGACCGTCACCGTCTGCGCGCTCGACGAGGTGAGGATCAGGGGGAAGACGAAGTTGTTCCACGCGAAGATGAACGCCAGCAGCGAGACGGCGGCGATTCCCGGCTTCACCAGCGGCAGCGCCACCCGGAAGAACGCCTGCCTACGGGTGTAGCCGTCCAGCAGCGCCGCCTGCTCCAGCTCGGGGGAGAGGTCCTGGAAGTACGAGCGCATGATCCAGACGACCAGCGGCAGCGTCACCAGCTGCAGCACCCACACCATCCCGACGTAGGTGTCGAAGAGCCCGAGCTGCTGGTAGAGCACGAACAGCGGGATGATCACGGTCAGTTCGGGCGCGAAACGGAACGAGAGCAGGGTGAACATCAGGTTCTCCGAGCCGCGGAACCGCCACCGCGCCGCGGCGTACGCGGCGGGCAGCCCCACCACCAGCGACAGCGCGACCGCCCCCAGCGACACGACGAGGCTGTTCACGAAGAACCGGAGGAACGGCACCCCCTGGCCGCCCCCGGCGCCCAGCACCGTGCGGTACGCGTCGAGCGTCGGGGTGAACGAGAAGTACGTGCTGAACAGCTCGTTCGCCGGTTTCAGCGACAGCACCACCATCCAGAGCACCGGGAACAGCGAGAAGACGAAGTAGCCGATCAGCGCCAGGTCGGCGACGGCGGCGAGCACCCGGCGCCTCACGCGGGCACCTCCACGGCCCGGTCCCGGGACCGTGCGGGCAGCTCCGCCGCCCCGCACCCGCCTCATGCGGGTACCTCCGCCGCGCGGCTCTGGACCCGGCCCAGATAGCGCACCAGCACCATCGTGACCAGGTACACCACGGCCCACAGCACGATCATGTAGCTGATCCCGAAGGAGTACCGCTGGAAGCGGATGGCCTCCAGATAGGCGCGGATCTGGAGCACCATCGTGGAGTCGCCGGGGCCGCCCTCGGTCAGCGCGTAGATGATGTCGAAGACCTTCAGCGAGTCCATGAACCGGAAGATCACGGCGACCAGGACGTACGGCCAGAGCATCGGCAGCGTCAGACGGCGGAAGGTGAACCACCAGCCCGCCCCGTCGACCTCCGCCGCCTCGAACGGTGAGGCGGGCAGCGAACGCAGCCCGGCCAGCGCCAGGACCGCGACGAACGGGGTGTACACCCACACGTCCACCACGACCGACGAGAGCAGCGCCCCCGCCGGCGTGTCCGTCCACTGCACCCCGCCGAGACCGAACGGCTCCAGCAGATGGTTCACGACCCCGACCGAGGGCTGGAGCATCAGCTTCCACATGATCGCGGCGATCACCGGAGCGATCATCAGCGGCAGGATCAGGATCTTCTCCAGCACCCGGCCGACCCGGCTCGACCGGTGCAGCAGCAGCGCCACCGCCACGCCCAGCACCGTCTCGACGGCCGCCGCGCCGACCGCGTACGCCGCCGTCACCCGGGCCGAGTCCCAGAACGCAGGCTGGGTGAGGATGCGGCGGTAGTTCTCCACGCCCACCAGATCGGGCCGCGGCTTGCTCGCCGCGAAGTCGAAGAGGGTGTAGTAGAGGCCGAGCCCGAACGGGTAGAGGATGCCGCCGGTCAGCAGCAGCGCGGGCACGATCAGCAGATACGGCCGCAGCGCCCGCCGCCGGGCGGAGACCGCCCGCACCTCCCGCACCTCCCGCGTCCCCGGCGCCTGGCGCGCTTCCCGTGTCGTGTGCACCCCGGGTCAGCCGAGCTTCGCGGCCAGGTCGCCGGCCAGGCCGTTCAGCACGGACGAGGCGTTCTTCCCGCCGTAGATCTCCTGGAGCGCGGCCGCCCAGGAGGTCGTCGCGTCGAAGAACTGCTCCTGCGGGGTGAACTGGATCCGGGTCCGGCCGGCCACCGCCTCGAAGGTGTCGAGAAAGCCGGGCAGGGTCCGCATCCTGTCCCGGTACGCGGCGTCCCGGCTGACCGACGTGCGTACCGGGTCGATGTGGTGGTGCTCGACCGCGCCCTTGCGCAGGTGGTCCTTGCCGGTCGCCCACTGGAGGAACAGCCAGGCGGCGGACTTCTCGCGGCTCTTCGCGTTCATGCCCAGCGACCAGATCCACATGTTCGTGTCGAGCGAGCCGTCCGGCCCCTTCGGCCCGGGGTGGAAGGCGATCTTCCCGGAGGCGGGGGAGGCCCCCTTCACCGCCTGGAAATAGGCGGCGGTGTCCGCGTCGAACAGCATCCCCGCCTTCTGCGCCCCGAGGTCGCCCGAGCACTGGTACCAGGTGTACGAGGTCCAGGACGGCGGGCCGCCCTTCCTGACCATCTCCGTCCAGTCCCGGGTGAAGGCGACCGCCTCCGGGGAGTTCATCGCGGGCTTCACCTTCCCGCCCTCCACGGTGAAGTCCTTCAGGCCGTTGCGGGCGTACATCGTCATGAATCCGGGGTGGATGGTCGCCCAGCTGCGCGAGCCGCGCACCGCGACCCCGTACATCCCGTCGAAGCCCGCCCCCGGTGCCCGGCGGGTGATCGCCCCGGCGGTCTCGCGCAGTTCGTCGAAGGTCTCGGCGGGCTTCAGCCCCAGCTTCCCGAACACCTCGGTGTTGTACGCGACGACATTGGTCTCCCAGCCCCACGGCAGCGCGTACTGCCCGCCCCGCCCGAGCGGCGCGCCCGCCTTCAGGGACCACTGGTCGGCCGCGAGGAGCTGGGGGAAGAAGTCCTCCTGGTCCCACTCCGCCCCGGTGGCCGATTCATTGCGCATCCACGGGCCGAGATCCTCCAGCCACCCCGGCGGCCCGTACTGCCACACCATGTACGCGCCCAGCATGAACACGTCGTAGGAGGCGCGTCCGCTGGAGAGGTCGACGGTCAGCTTGTCGAAGTAGTTGTCCTCCGGGAAGACGTCGTGCGTGACCTCGATGCCGGTCTTCTCCGTGAACGTCTTCAGTTCGGCGATCAGCGCGTCGGCGTACGGGTGCCTGTTGAGCAGAACCCGGACCGTGCGTCCCCTGGCCCGCTTCCAGTCGAAGGAACCGGTGACCTCGTCGGCCGCGGAGCCTGCCTCCGGGCCGCCACCGCCACCGCCGCCGAAGCCGGTGCCGCAGGCGGCCAGCAGGGGGGAGGCCGCCACGGCCCCGCCGAGGGCCAGCAACCGCCGCCGGTCGTGCGTGCGCATGTCCATCCGTGACCTCCACGGGTCGGCCGGAGACGGGAGGGGGGAGTGTTCACACCGTGAATCGACTGGTTAACAGAGCTTGTAACAGCACCAGTTGGCCGTCAATCCCTCGCGCGGGAGAATTTCTCGGTGCAAAGTGAGAAGTTCACAGAGGGGGCCGATATGTGGATGGGCATCGATCTCGGCACGCAGAGCGTGCGGGCGGTGGTGGCGGGAGACCGCGGTGAGATCCTCGGCAGCGGCGCTGCCCCGCTCACCGGCAGGCGCGAGGGCGTACGGCACGAGCAGCGGCCCCTCGACTGGTGGACGGCCCTGTGCGCGGCCACCCGGCAGGCGCTGCGCGACGCCCCCGCCCCCCGCGCGCTCGCCGTCTGCGCCACCTCCGGCACCGTGCTGCTGGCCGACCGGACGGGCAGCCCGCTGACCCCCGGCGTGATGTACGACGACGGGCGGGCCGTCGCGGAGGCGGCCGTGGCGGGCGCCCCGCCGAGCTGGGCGCTGCCCAAGGCGATGTGGCTGCTGCGGGAGCACGGCGGCGGGGCGGACGGCGGTGTGCGGATCACCCATCAGGCCGATCTGGTGCTGACCAGGCTCGCCGGGACGCCGCTGCCCACCGATTCCAGCCACGCCCTGAAGACCGGCTACGACCTGGCGCGGGAGGAGTGGCCGCGGCGCCGCCTCGCCCGGCTGGGCCTGCCCGACGCGCTGTTCCCGGACGTGGTGCGGCCGGGCACCCGGATCGGTGAGGTGGGCCGGGCCGCCGCCGGGGAGACCGGGATTCCGGCGGGCACGCCGCTGGTGGCCGGGATGACGGACGGCTGCGCGGCGCAGCTCGCCTCCGGCTCGCTCGCGGTCGGCTCCTGGAACGCGGTGCTCGGCACGACCCTGGTCCTCAAGGGAGTGACCTCGTCGCCGGTCGAGGACCCGGCCGGGGTGGTGTACAGCCACCGGGCACCGGACGGGAGCTGGTTGCCCGGCGGGGCCTCCGGGGTCGGCGGCGGGGCGCTGACGGCCGCGTTCCCCGGGGCGGACCCGGCCCGGCTGGACGCGGCCGCCCGGGACTGCGAACCGGCCCGGGTGGTGGCCTATCCGCTGGTGGCGACGGGGGAGCGGTTCCCGTTCGTGGCGCCGCGGGCCACCGGCTTCCTGCTCGGCGAGCCCGCGTCCGACGCCGAGCACTGGGCGGCCCTGCTGACCGGGGTGGGGCTGGTGGAACGGCTCTGCCTCGACTACCTGGACCTGCTCGGCGCCCAGGCGTCCGGGCGGCTCACCTTCACCGGGGGCGCGGCCCGCAGCGACCACTGGAGCCAGCTGCGCGCCGACGTCCTGGGCCGCCCCGTGTACATCCCGCGGTCCAGCGAGCCCGCCCTCGGCATGGCCGTCCTGGCGGCGTACGGGGCGGGCGGCGCGGGCAGCCTGCGGGAGGCGGCCGGGCGGATGGTGCGGCTGCGCCACGTGCTGCGCCCGCGTCCGGAGCGTACGGCGTGGTACACCGAGCCGTACGTCACGCTGGTGGACGAGCTGGAGCGGCGCGGCTGGCTGCCCGGCCGGGTCGCCGCCCACGCCCGTACCCGCGCGGCGCACCCGTGACGCCCCGGTCACGGACCAGGGCGGGCGCCGCGGCCCGTGACCGCTCACGACCGAACGGAGACGTCATGACCACCGCACCGGCCACCCTGCTGCTCGCCCGCCACGGGCAGACCGTCTGGCACGCGGAGAACCGCTACGCCGGGGTCAGCGACGTCGCCCTCACCGAGGCGGGCCGCCGCCAGGCCGAAGAGCTCGGCGCCTGGGCGGCCCGCAACGCGGTCGACGCGGTGTGGACCTCCACGGTCAGCCGGGCGATCGCGACCGCGCGGCCCGCCTGCGAGGCACTCGGGCTCACCCCCCGGCGCGAGCACGACCTGCGCGAATGCGATTTCGGCGCGGTGGAGGGGCGCACCCTGGCGGAGTTCGCGGCCGAGCAGCCCGAGCGGGCCCGGGAGTACCGCGCCGACCCGGTGGCCCACCCCTTCCCCGGGGCGGAGGACCCCCGGGCCGCGGCGGCCCGGGGCACGGCGGCGCTGCGCCGGATCGCGGCCGGGCACCCGGGGCAGCGGGTGCTCGTCGTCGCGCACAACACCCTGCTCCGGCTCGTGCTGTGCGAGCTGCTGTCGATCCCGCCGGGCAGCTACCGCCGGGTTCTCCCGAGACTGCTGAACGCGGCGGTCAGCGAGGTGCGGATCGGGCCGGAGGGCGCCGCGCTGCTCTCCCTCAACGTGCCCTGCGGCCTCAGCTCCTGACGGCCGCCGCGGCCCGCCGCTGGCGTACCAGGCCGACGACGGCGAGCGCCAGCGTCAGGGCGCCCGAGGCCATCAGCTGGTCCCGGGTGCCCGGCTGGCGCAGCATCAGCACGAAGATGCCCGCCATCGCCAGGAGCGCCACCACCGTCAGGCCCGGGAAGAGCCACATCCGTACGACGAGCTTCTCCGGGGCCTGCCGCTCCAGCCGCCTGCGCAGGACCAGCTGGGAGACCGCGATGAAGATCCAGACGACCAGGATCACCGCGCCGACCATGTTGAGCAGCCAGGGGAAGACATCGGTGGGGCGCCAGTAGCTGAGCAGTACGCACAGGAACCCGAAGCCGGACGAGACCAGCACCGCCGTGCGCGGAACCCCCGAGGAGATCCGGCCGAGCCGCGCGGGGCCCTGGCCGCGCGCCACCAGCGAGCAGGCCATCCGCGAGGCGCCGTAGATGTTGGCGTTCATCGCGGAGAGCAGGGCGACCAGGATGACCACGTTCATGATCTCCGCCGCGCCGCTGATCCCGAGGTGGTCCAGGGCCGCGTAGAACGGGCCGACCTTCACGACCTTCGGGTCGTCCCACGGGACCAGCGTCACGACGACCGCCATCGAGCCGACGTAGAAGAGCGCGATCCGCCACATCGCCGTGCGCACGGCCTTGGCGACCCCGCGCACCGGGTCCTCCGACTCGGCCGCCGCGATCGTCACGGTCTCCAGCCCGCCGTACGCGAAGACGGAGGCGAGCAGTCCGATCACCAGCCCCTCGGCCCCGTTCGGCAGGAATCCGCCCGCGCCGCTGAGATTGCCGGTGCCCGGGGCATCTGTGCCGGGCAGCACACCCAGCACCGCCAGCACCCCCAGCACCAGGAAGAGCGTGATCGCCACGACCTTGAGGGAGGCGAACCAGAACTCGAACTCGCCGAACTTCTTCACCGAGGCCAGGTTGGTGCCCAGGAAGACCACCATGAACAGCGCGACCCAGGCCCACTGAGGGGTGCCGGGCAGCCAGCCGGTGACGATCTTCGCGGCGCCGATGCCCTCCAGGCCGACGGCGACGCAGAGCAGCACCCAGAACGCCCAGCCCGCGGTGAATCCGGCCCAGGGCCCGATGGCCCGCTCGGCGTGCACGGAGAAGGAGCCCGAGGCCGGGTTCGCCGCCGACATCTCCCCGAGCATGCGCATCACCAGCATGACCAGCAGCCCGGAGACGGCGTACGCGACGATGATCGACGGCCCCGCGGCGGCGATGCCCGCGCCCGAGCCGACGAAGAGCCCGGCCCCGATGACCCCGCCGAGGGCGATCATCGAGAGGTGGCGCTGCTTGAGGCCATGGCCGAGAGCCGCACCGGTCCCGGCGCCGGGACCGGCGGCCGGGGAGGGGGAACCGGTGGGGGGAGACACGGTTTTCCGCGACATGGACGTGCTCTGTTCACTAGGTGACACGTGGGGGGACCTGCGTGAACAGTCTGGGCGTGGGCCCCGCCGCCGTGGAATCACCGTCCGCTATACGGACACCCCGTTCACGCCGGGTGTCCGCCCGGCCGCGTGCGGACGGCCCTGGAGACGACCGGAGGGGGCCTTGATGGATTTGGTGAGAACCTACAGTCCTTCCTGGCCACCGCGCCTCGTCGAATCCGGGTCGATCCGGCCCCACCTCCAGTGACGAGCATCACGCCGCCGCATGATTGAGCGCCCTCTCTTGTGTGGACCCCACCAACGGCTCCGTCACGGCTTTGTGGGCCGCTGACGGTGATCGGGCGTTAACCCGTGGGCTAACGTCAGGCTCATTCTGTCCCCGTCTGCCCTCACCCCCGCGGAGTCCCGATGAGCACTGCTGCCGCCGCCCCTGCCCGCACCGGAGCGGTCCTCGCCGACCTGCTCCCCGCCGCCCGGCACCGTTACGCCGTCGACGCGGCCCTGGTCCTCGGCGGCGCCGCGCTCACCGGCATCGCCGCCCAGATAGCCGTACCGGTCCCCGGCTCCCCGGTCCCGGTCACCGGCCAGACCTTCGCCGCGCTCCTGGTCGGCACCGCGCTCGGCGCCCGCCGCGGCTTCCTCTCGCTCGCGCTCTACGCGCTGGTCGGCATGGCGGGCATGCCGTGGTTCTCCGAGGGCACCTCCGGCATGGGCTTCCCCTCCTTCGGCTACGTCCTCGGCATGCTGCTCGCCGCCGCCGTGGTCGGCGGCCTCGCCCGCCGCGGCGGTGACCGCTCCGTGCTGCGGACCGCGGGCACGATGGTGCTGGGCTCCGCGATCATCTACGCGGTCGGCGTCCCGTACCTGGCCCTGTCCGCCGGCATGTCGGCGAGCGCCGCGATCGCGGCCGGACTGGTGCCGTTCCTGTTCGGCGACGCGCTGAAGGCCGCGCTCGCCATGGGCGCGCTGCCCGCCGCCTGGAAGCTGGCCGGCCGCCGCGGCTGACCCCGCCCCCGCCCTGCGAAGGCCCGCCGGACCGCGATCCCCGCGGACGGCGGGCCTTCGCCGTCCGCACGGACCCGGTCCCCGACCCCGATGACGGCCGGTGCGCGCCGCACGTGCCACACTCGGATGCATGCGCGTGTACCTCGGCTCGGACCATGCCGGCTATGAACTCAAGAACCACCTCGTCGAGTGGCTCACTGCCCAGGGCCACGAGGCCGTCGACTGCGGCCCCCACATCTACGACGCCCAGGACGACTACCCGCCGTTCTGCCTGCGTGCCGCCGAGCGGACGGCCGCGGAGCCGGACAGCCTCGGCATCGTGATCGGCGGCTCCGGCAACGGAGAGCAGATCGCCGCGAACAAGGTCAAGGGCGTCCGCGCCGCGCTCGCCTGGAGCGAGCAGACCGCCGCCCTGGGCCGCGAGCACAACAACGCCAACGTGATCGCCATCGGCGGCCGGATGCACTCGGTGGAGGAGTCCACCAGGTTCGTCGAGGTCTTCCTCGCCACCCCGTACTCGGGCGAGGAGCGCCACACCCGCCGCATCGAGATGCTGACGGCGTACGAGACGACCGGCGAGCTCCCCCCGATCCCGGCCCACCACCCGCAGCAGGGCTGAGCCCACCCACCTCCTGTGCCGCCGGGCCGCCCCCGGCGGCACAGCCCTTTCCGCACCCGCCCCACCGAGGAGCAGCCGCCGCCGTGCCCGAGGGACACACCATCCACCGCCTCGCCGCCGACCACGAGGAGCGCTTCGCCGGACGGCCGGTGAGGGTGAGCAGCCCGCAGGGCAGGTTCGCCGCCGGTGCCGCGCTGCTCGACGGCCGCACCCTCACCGAGGTGGACGCCCACGGCAAGCACCTCTTCCTCGGCTTCGGTGACACCGGCTGGGTCCACATCCACCTGGGCCTCTTCGGCAAGCTCGGCTTCGGTACGGTCCCGGCCCCGCCGCCCGCCGGCACCGTCCGGCTGCGCCTGCTCAACGACACCCATCACGCGGACCTGCGCGGCCCGACGGCCTGCGCCCTGCTCACCGAGCCGGAGAAGCGCGCGATACACGACCGCCTCGGCCCGGACCCGCTGCGCACCGACGAGGACGGCGAGCGGGCCTGGCGGCGGATCTCCCGCAGCCGGATCACCGTCGCCGCCCTGCTGATGGACCAGAAGGTCATCGCGGGCGTCGGCAACGTCTACCGTGCCGAAGTGCTGTTCCGGCACGGCATCGACCCGTACCGGCCCGGAAAGGACCTGCGCCGCACGGAGTGGGACGCGATCTGGGCCGACCTGGTGGCACTGATGCGCGAGGGCGTACGGAACAACCGGATCGACACCGTCCGTCCCGAGCACCTGCCCGAGGCGATGGGCCGCCCGCCGCGCGTCGACGACCACGGCGGCGAGGTGTACGTCTACCGCCGCGCCCACCAGTTCTGCCACATCTGCGGCGGCGAGATCCGCACCGCCGGTCTCGCCGCCCGCAACCTCTTCTGGTGCCCGGCCTGCCAGAGCGCCTGAAGCCCCGGGAGGGCGTCCGGCACGCGCCCGCGGTGTCCTAGGGCCTCTCGTTTGGATCATGCCGGGCTCGCGGGGGCCGGCACGCACATCTGCCGCGTTGTCGTCAGTCACCGACGCTCCGCGTCGGCTCCTTCCTCCGCCTTGCAGCTGCACGCACCAGCCCCGGCTCCCTGATCCAGCCTGATCCAAACGAAAGACCCTAGAAGCCCCGGGGCAGCCACGGTGCCACGTCGGAGAGGAAGGCCGCCGAGGCCTCGGCCAGCGCGCCCGGACGCAGCTCCCGTACCCGCCCGGCCAGGGCCAGCGAACTCAGCGCCTCACCGCCCAGGTAGGCCGAGCCCAGCTCCCGCACCGAGAGCGCGAGATCGGCGGGGTCCTCGGTCCGGCGGCACGTCGCGGTGCCCTTCGTGCCGGCGGTCAGCCGCCAGCGGCCCGCGTTCCAGGGGCAGAACGCGTCCTCCACGTCGAACACCACGTCCAGCGGGCCCCGGTAGGCCCGCGCCTCCAGCGCCGCCCCCAGCTCCACCAGCCGCACATGGAGGCTGTCACGGACATGGGCGTTGCACCGCCGGGTGTCCGTCACCAGATGCAGGACCGGGTCGTCGACCGGGCGGTTGCGGGCCACCACCGTCGTCATCAGGTCGATGTCGAAGACGAACCGCCACAGCGCCGCGTACGCCGCAGGGTCCAGCGCCGCCAGGTCGTTGACCTCGACGGTGCCCTTGGGGCCGGACGGCCCCCAGGCCGGTTTGATGCGGTAATTCACATAACCGACGACCTGCCCGCCCACTTCCGCCAGCACGCACTGCTGCGCCGAGGCGTCCTGCCGGTTCTCGGCCGGGTCGATCATGGGCTTGCGCTCCCAGCCGGGCCCGTGGGCCGGGACGCCGGGACGGTCCGGCACCAGCCGCGCGTACACGCCCTCGCAGGCCGCCGTCGCCTCGTCCGGCTTCGCGTGGCGCAGCCGCACCGCGTCCGTGCCCGGCGGCACCTCCAGCCGGAGCCGGTCCTTCTCGATCGTCAGGGACATCTGCCGCGAGGCCGCGCCGTAGCCGAACCGGCCGTAGATCACCGGCTCCGAGGCCGTCAGCACGGCGAACGGCTCGCCCAGCGCCCGGATGTCGTCCAGCTGGCGGCGCATCATGGAGGTGAGCAGTCCGCGCCTGCGGTGCGTGGAGGCGACGCTCACCATCGTGATCCCCGCTGCGGGCACCACCGCCCCGCCCGGCACCGCCACCCGGAAGCTGAACGCCCCCGCCGTGCCGACCACGTCGTCACCGTCCCAGACACCGAGTGAACGCTCCGGCTCGGTCAGCTCCTTGAGCAGCTCACGCTCCTCGGCAGCCTCCGGAACGCCCCCGAACGCCAGCTCCAGGCATTCGAACCATTGGTTCCATTCGGACGGACGCAGTACACGGAGCTCAGTAGTCATGGGCCATGCCTACCAGGGCTTCAACGGCGGAGCGAACCGATTTCGAACGCATTGCCACGGGGTACCCCTGCACCTCGGGCGGCCGGGTCGATAAAGTCCCCGCAATGGCCCGTCGCGCAGGAGCAGACACGTACCCGGCCCGATTGCGGAAATCGGCGCACCGGGTTCGCGTCGCGCTGCGCAAATCCGGGGTCGACTACTTCCGCGGCGACGGCTCCGACTGGATCGCCCTGGCCGGCCTGCTGCTGACCGTTCCCGCCATCACCGTCGCCACCCTCCTCCAGCCCGTCTGGTGCTCCCCGGCCGCGCTCGTGCTGCCGATCGTCGCGGGCGGGCTGCTGCTGCGCCCGGCCAGCCTCCTCGGGCTGTACGCGACCGCGGCGACCGCCCTGATCGTGGAGTCGGTCGTGCTGGGGCCCTACCAGGGCGGCCCGGCCCGGGTGACCCCCGGCATCGTCCTGGTGGTCGCGGCCTGCGGCCTGTTCGGGCTGGTCCTCGCGCAGTTCAGGGCCCGGGTCGGAGTGCCGTGGCGGCGCGGCGGCACCATGCTCTTCGACCTCCGCGAACGCATCCGCGTCCAGAGCGCGCTGCCCCGGCTGCCGCAGGGCTGGCACCGCGAGATGGCGCTGCGCCCGGCGGGCGGGCAGTCCTTCTCCGGGGACTTCGTCGTCGCCGCCCGCACCAACGGCGGGCGGACCCTGGAGGCCGTGCTCACCGACGTCTCCGGGAAGGGCACGGACGCGGGCTCCCGCGCCCTGCTGCTGTCCGGAGCCTTCGGAGGGCTGCTCGGCTCGCTGCCCCCGCACGGCTTCCTCCCGGCGGCCAACGGCTACCTGCTGCGCCAGGACTGGGACGAGGGCTTCGCCACCTCGATCCACCTGGTGCTCGACCTGGAGTCGGGCGACTACGAACTCCTCTCGGCCGGGCACCCGCCCGCCCTCCAGCTCCACTCGGGCAGCGGCCAGTGGGAGGAGATGGCGGCCGAGGGGCCGCTGCTGGGGGTGTACGACGGGGCGCAGTTCGACGCCGTGAAGGGCTCGCTGGCCCCCGGCGACGTGCTGATGCTGTTCACCGACGGCCTGGTCGAGGCGTCGGACCGGGAACTCGCCGAGGGCATCGACCGGCTGACCGGCGAGGCCGACCGCTATGTCGCCACCGGCTTCGAGGGCGCGGCCTGGCACCTGATCGAGGCCTGTGCCAAGGACGTCAACGACGACCGGGCGCTGCTCCTCCTGTCGCGCCGGGCCTGAGCGGGGTACGCGTACGGGCCCGGTCCGGGTGCGACGCCAGGCCCGTACGGGTACCTTCCGGGAGGCCGCCTCAGGCCCGTACCGCGAGTGGTCCGGGGGCGTCCTCGGCGCTGCCGCTGCCGCTGCCCCGGTCGCGTCCGCCGGGCAGGACGCGGGCCAGCCAGTGCGAGCGCCCGGCGGCCAGCGGAGCCAGGACCGCGAGCAGCAGGACGTATCCCGCGATGAACGGGGAGAGCCGCTCGTCCAGCCCGGCGGCCGCCGCCATCGTGGCGAGGATCAGGGCGAACTCACCGCGCGCCACGAGTGTGGTGGAGATGTTCGCGGTGGCCTGCGGGCCGAAGGAGTAGACCTTCGCGGCGGCGAGACCGGCCAGGACGTTCATGACCAGGGTCACCGCGACGGCGGCCAGCACCGGCCAGAGCACGGTCGGCAGGTCGCCGGGGTCGATGGAGAGCCCGAAGGCGAAGAAGAAGATCGCGCCGAAGGCGTCCCGCAGCGGGTGGACCAGCTTCAGGATGCGTTCGCCTGAGGTGGTGCTGCCGAGCATGAGGCCGACCATGAACGCGCCGATCGCGTCCGCGACCCCGAACCACTCCGAGACCCCCGCCACCAGCACCGCGGCGCCGAGGAAGGAGATGACCAGCAGCTCGTCGTCCCGGGTGCTGATCAGCTTGCCGATGACCCGGGTGCCGAAGCGGGCGGCCAGCGCGAGCAGCAGCAGGAAGCCGAAGGCCTTGCCGCCGTCGACCGCCGCCGAGGAGAGGCTGTCGGCGCCCGACAGGATGGGCTGGAGGGCGGCCAGGTACAGGGCGAGGAAGACGTCCTCGACGACGATGATGCCGAGGATCGGTCTGGTCTCGGGGTTGCCGATCCGGCCCAGGTCGACCAGGACCTTGGTGACGATCGCCGAGGACGAGATGCCGAGCACCCCGGCGAGGACCAGGGCCTCGGAGGTGCCCCAGCCGAGCGCGAAGCCGAAGCCGAGCCCGGCGCCCACGTTCAGGGCGAGGTAGGTGCCGCCGGCGATCGCCATCTTGCGGCCGCCGGACTTGAGGTCGTCGAGGTGGAATTCGAGACCGAGATAGAAGAGCAGCAGGACCAGGCCGAGCGCGGAGAGCATCTCCAGCTCGTGCGGGTCGGCGACGAGGACGATGCCGGGGGTGTGCGGGCCGAGCAGGATTCCGGCCAGGATGAAGAGGGGAATGGTCGGCAGTCCGATGCGGCTGCCGACGCGGGCGAGAACAGCGGCGGCGAGGAAGGCGCCGCCCATGGCGATGAGCGTGTCTGCGTGTCCGATGAGCCCGATCCTTCACTTGGTCAAGAGTGCGTCAAGAAAGCGTCAGTAATTAGTTTACCGAACGATTGACCTTGCAAGTGTCCTGGCGTCAAAAACCTTCGCGCACCCCTCACCCGCCAGGTGTCCCGCACTCCGTTCCGGCCCCGCTTCGCGGGCCGCCCCCCGGTGCGGCCTGGGGTTTTCCCCACCCCCGATCCGCCAGCAGCCGCCATGGTCCGCGACCGCCCCGCTCCGTAGGTTCGAAGTGCGGTCGAAGAAGCGGCCGACCAGCGACAGGAAGGCGGACGACATGGGGCTGCGAGCCACCAGGCGGCGCGGGCAGGACGGTCAGTACCCGGCGGGCATCCACCACGGGCCCGGCGCCTCGGACCTCCAGGAGCCCGCGGACCTCCAAGGAGCCCGCGGCGCGGACCTCGCCGTCGAACTGCGCGGCGTACGCAGGCAGTACGGCCGAGGTGCCTCCGCCGTCCACGCGCTGCGCGGCATCGACCTCGCCCTCCCGCGCGCCACCTTCACCGCCGTGATGGGCCCCTCCGGCTCCGGCAAGTCGACCTTCCTCCAGTGCGCGGCCGGACTCGACCGCCCCACCGAGGGCTCGGTCCGCCTCGGCGGCACCGAGATCACCGGCCTGAGCGAGAACCGGCTCACCGAACTGCGCCGCACCCGCCTCGGCTTCGTCTTCCAGTCCTTCAACCTGCTGCCGTCCCTGACGGTCGAGCAGAACGTCGTCCTGCCCCTGCGCCTGGCCGGACAGCGCACCCGCTCCGCACGAGGCCGCCGCGAGGCCACCGAGATGCTCGCCCGGGTCGGCCTCGGCGACAAGGGCGACCGCCGCCCCAGCCAGCTCTCCGGCGGCCAGCAGCAGCGCGTCGCCGTGGCCCGCGCCCTGGTCACCCGGCCCGACGTGATCTTCGCCGACGAGCCGACCGGCGCCCTCGACACCACCACCGCCGCCGAGATCCTCGCCCTGCTCCGCAACGCGGTGGACCACCTCGGTGCCACCGTCGTCATGGTCACCCACGACCCCGCCGCCGCGGCCTACGCCGACCAGGTCCTCTTCCTCGCCGACGGCGCGATCGCCGACCGCCTGCCGCGCTCCGGCGCCGACCGGATCGCCGCCCGCATGACCGCTCTCACCGCGCGCACCGCACACGTCCCCGCAGGAGCGGCAGCCTGATGTTCACCCCGCACGCCCCGAACGGTCTCGCCCGCGCGGCCGTCCGGTTCAAACCCTCGTCGTTCGCCGGAACCTTCGTCGCGCTGCTGCTGGCCGCGGCCATCGCCTCCGCCTGCGGCATCCTGCTGGAGACCGGCCTGCGCGCCTCCGTCCCGGCCGACCGCTACGCCAAGGCCCCCGTAGTCGTCGCCGCCGACCAGCAGATCCATCTGGAGAGCGGCAGCGGCGAGACCGAGGAGACCGTCGACATCCTCATACCGGACACCGCCCGGTTGCCCGAGTCCCTGGTGGCCAGGGCCGCGCACGCCCCCGGCGCGGCCACCGCGGTCGGCGACGTCACCTACCCCGTGCGTCTCGACGGAACCGCCCTCACCGCCCACGGCTGGGGCTCCGCCCCCCTCACCGGCACCACGCTCGCCGACGGCGCCGCACCCCGGCCCGGCGAGGTCGTCCTGCCCGCCGCCGGCAAGAGCCGCACCGGCGACCGCGTCACCCTCGACACCCCCGCGGGCGCACGCGAGTTCCGCGTCGTGGGCACCGCCGCCGCCCCCGGCACCGTCTGGTTCGCCGACCACCAGGCCGTACGGCTCTCCGGCCACCCCGGCCGGGTCGATGCCATCGCCGTGTTCGCCGCACCGGGCACCGCCACCGCCCCCCTCGCCGACCGGGTCCGCGAGGCCGTCGGCCGCACCGCCGCCGCCCAGGTCCACACCGGCGACGACCGGGGCGCCGTCGAGACCCCGGCCCTCGCCAGCACCAAGGAACTCCTCTTCGGCCTCAGCGTCTCCTTCGGCGCGGTCGCCACCCTGGTCGCCGTCATGACCGCGGCCGGGACCGTCGCCCTCGCCGTGGGCCAGCGGGGCCGCGAGTACGCCCTGCTCCGCGCCATCGGCGCCACCCCGCGCCAGCTGCGCCGCACCATCGCCACGGAATCGCTGCTCGTCGCCCCGCTCGCCGGAGCGCTCGGCTGCCTCCCCGGCACCGCCCTGGCCACCTGGTGGTTCGGCCAGCTCCAGGACCGCGGGGCCGTCCTCGGCTCCGTCGGCCTGAAGGTCTCCTGGATTCCGTTCGCCGTCGCCGTCGGCCTGTCCCTGCTCACCGCGCTGAGCGCCGGATACCTCGCCGCCCGGCGCCCCGCCCGGATGAAGCCAGGACTGGCCCTCGCCCAGACCGCCGTGGAACGCGCCCCGTTCGGCCCGGTCCGCACCCCCCTCGGCGTCATCGCCCTGATCGGCGGCGGGGTCTTCGCCGGTGTCGCCGCCTCCACCTCCGGCGAGGACTCGGCCAACGCGGCCCTCGGCGTCGTCATGCTCTTCATGCTCGCGGTCGGGCTGCTCGGCCCGGTCATCGCCCGGATCTGCGCCGCCGTCCTCGGACTCGCGCTGCGCGCCGCCGGTGCCCCCGGCTCGCTGGCCGCCGCCAACTCCCGTACCAACTCCCGCCGACTGGCCTCCGCGATCACCCCGATCGTGCTCGCCATGGCCTTCGCGTCCACGCTCGTCTTCATGCAGACCAGCCAGGAACGGGCCACCGCCCACCAGCAGCGCGACGCGATCACCGCCGACCACATCGTCTCCGCCCCGGCCGGACTCGGCTCCGACGCCACCGCACGGGCCGCCGCCACCCCCGGCGTCTCCACCGCGGTCGGCCTGCTCCGCACCTCCGTGCTGGTCTCCGGCGGCCCCGGCCCTCAGATGCAGAGCACCTCCGCGCAGGGCGTCATCGGCTCCGGAAGGCAGCTCGCCGAGGTCCAGGACCTCGACGTCAGGACCGGCTCACTCGACGCCCTGCGGCCCGGGACCGTCGCCGTCGACACCACGCTCGCCGCCACCGCGAACGTACGCACCGGCGACCGCCTCGCCCTGCGGCTGCCGGACGGCACCCAGGCACACCCGAAGGTCGTCGCGGTCTACGGACGCGGCCTCGGCACCAGCCTCCTCACCTTCCCCGCCGCCGACCTCGCGACCCGCGTGAGCGCGCCCTACGCCTCCGAGATCCTGGTCCGCGCCACCCCGGCGGGCGCGGAGAGGCTCGCCGCGCTCGGTACCGTCACCGACTCCTCCGGCTACGCCGCCGCACAGGACGAGGCCCGCGAACTGAACGCCTGGGCCAACACCGTCATGGCCTCGGTGCTCGGCGGATTCGCCGCCGTCGCCGCCGTCAACACCCTGGTCATGACCATTCTCGACCGCCGCCGCGAACTGACCATGCTGCGCCTGGTCGGCTCCACCCGCCGCCAGGTCATGGGCATGATCCGCTGGGAGGCGCTGCTGGTCACGGTGGCCGGAGCCGCGCTCGGCACCGCCATCGCCCTGGCCACGCTCTTCCCGATGATGAAGGGTCTGACCGGCGAGTCCCCGTACATCCCGCCGCTGCTGTACGGGACCTTCGTCGCCGCGACGGTCGGCGTCGGCCTCGCGGCCATGCTGCTCCCGGCCAGGGCGGCCCTGCGAACGGCCGGTGCCCGGCCGTAGGGTCGGGGGCATGACCGGACGGCGCACCCACCTGACCACGGCCGAAGTCGAGGCGATCGCCCGTGAGGCCCACGCCCACCAGCGCGACAAGGCGGGACGCCCGTACGCCGAACACCTCGCCGCCGTCGCGGACGGCGTACGGGCCAGGGGCGGCAGCGACGAACAGATCGCCGCGGCCTGGCTGCACGACGCGGTCGAGGACGACGCGCTGTCGGCACGCTGGCTGGCCGAAGCGGCACTGCCCCAGCAGGTGAAGGACATGGTCCTCGCCGTCACCAGACGGGACGGCGAGGACCTCTCCGCGTACACCCGGCGCATCCTGGGCACCCCGGGCGCCCTGCTGGTCAAGGAGGCGGACCTGGCCCACAACGCGGACCCGGCCCGCCTCGCCGTCCTGGAACCGGCGACCCGTACCCGTCTGACCGAGAAGTACTCCCTCGTACGGAGACTGCTCGGGCTCACCCCGGACAAATCGCCCACCGACCGATCGAATCAAGCCAACACGACGGAGCTCTGACCCAGCCCTCCGGCAGGCCCGCCTCCTGGCCCCGTCCGGCTCAGCGCCGGGTGGAGTTCCTTCGGAACGCCCAGCTCATGTCCGGCTCGGTCACCACCCGCAGCGCCCGCCGCACCGGCGGCGTGCACATCAGCGTCACCGCGACGGCGGCGACCACGGAGACCAGAACCAGCCCCACGGGTGCCGCGAGCCAGTCGTAGACGTCGAACACCCCGGCGTATCCGGCTCCCTTGATCAGGAAGCCGTGCAGCAGGTAACCGCAGATCGTCCCCGCGCCGAGCGCCGTGAACCAGAGGCGGCGGCGCGGCACCCAGGCCAGGAACCCCACGGTGAGCAGCAGCGCGGCGCCGAACATCAGCAGGGTCATCACCGCCCCCGACCACCAGGGCGCGCCCATCTCCTGGGCGCTGTTGCTGCGGTAGAACCAGCCCAGCTGCATCCGCGGTGCCGCCCAGTACGCGAGGCCCACGGCCCCGGCGAACAGCGGAACGGCGAGCATCCGCACCTCGCGCCGGTGCACGAGCCGGAAGTGCTCGGGCCGCAGCTGGAGCCCCAGCACGAAGAACGGCAGGAACTGGAGCACCCGCTGGAGGTCCAGGTCGTCGCCGATCGAGGGGGAGAGGGAGGCGAGCATCGCGATCACCAGCGCCACCGGCAGCGGGTGGCGCAGCGCCTGCCAGATCGGCGTGGTGAGCCGCCAGACGAACAGCGCGATCAGGAACCAGGTGAGGAACCAGGGGTCGAGCAGGCTGATCGCCCCGTCGTCCCCGTCACCCGCGCACCACTTGAACAGCGAGTACGCCGTCTCGAACACGACGTAGGGCACGGCGACCCCGGTGACCAGGCGTTTCACCTTGGCCGCGGACATGTCGAACGAGCGCGAGAAGTAGCCGGAGATGATGATGAACGCGGGCATGTGGAAGGTGTAGGCCACCATGTACAGCGCGCGGGCGGTCCGGCTGCCCTCCATCACCGGTTCCCACGAGTGCGCCACCGCGACCAGCACGATGGCCAGGTATTTGACGTTGTCGAAGTACGCCTCGCGCCGTTTCGCCGGTGTTCCCGCAGGAGGCCTGTTCGTCACCGATGAGGTGGACGTCACCTGCGCGGGCGGTTCCGCGACGGCGGTCGGCGTCCCTCTGTGTCCGGGCTCCGACTCCCGGTTCGCCGGTGGGAGCGGGGCCCTCTGAAAGACGTTCGGAGCGTGGAACATCTCAAGCACTTTAGACGCCCGGATTGGAATGCGTAAAACCGCTCGGGGATATCGGGCGCGACCGACCATTCGAAAGTGAAACCGCCGCCAACTGCCCATTATGCACCGATTCATCCACCTTAAATGGGGCAAATCGTCAAGGTTTTGTGCGGCGGAAATTTAATCAGACTTAAACCTTGGAATTGCCTGTGAATGAAGTGTGCGGGTATGGAAATCGTCACCATGAAGCCCGTCGGTTTTCCTTGGTCAATCGTTCACGCGCGATCCCGGGAGCCTGTGGCGGGAGTCCCGTGCGCCCCCGAGTGCGGCTGTGCGCCCCTGGTGCGCGCGGGGCGCGGGATTGGCGAGAACCGGTCACTTCGATCCGTCACCCGGCAGCGACCACAGGGGAGTTGGTGGCACGATGGAGCGGACGGAGGAGTGCCGCGTCGCACCTCTCCGGGCCGGCAAGGCGGACCGACCGAAGGTGTGATCAGACGTGGCCATTTCGCTGTCTGTGGTGTTGATGTTGGCGATCATCCTGGTCGTGCTGATCAGAGGTGGTTCCCTCAAAGCCGGACCGGCGGTCGTCGCGGTGCTCTTCGGCTTCTTCCTGGCGTCGAGCGGCATGGCGCCGTCGATCCAGCGCTTCCTCGACTCGATAGCGCAGACCGTCAGCCAGCTCTCCTTCTGAGCAACCGGCGCGTACGGGCACACCCGCCCCGCGCGCACGAGGCGGGAGCGGTGCGCGCGGGAACGCGAAAGGCCCGGTCCGGCGAGGAATTCGCCGGACCGGGCCCAAGCATGGAGCGGGCGACGGGAATCGAACCCGCGTAGCTAGTTTGGAAGACTAGGGCTCTACCATTGAGCTACGCCCGCACAGCCGCACCGCAGGCCCGAGAGCCAGCGGCACGTGGAGCATCGTAGCGGGTCGCGGACGCTGTCCGCACACCCCTTCACCGCGGGCCCGGCGCCGCCGTTGGCGGCGGCTTCGGTGCGGCCCGCGCAAAGCGGCCTACGCGCCGCCTCGCTGCATGTACCCTACGTGTCGCACCGACGGGGTGTGGCGCAGCTTGGTAGCGCGTCCGCTTTGGGAGCGGAAGGTCGTCGGTTCGAATCCGGCCACCCCGACCAACCGGCACGATCAGGGACCACCGCGGAGCGGGATCGCGGGGCGGAACCCGGACCACCCGGAAGATCGCACCAGTGCGGCCCGCGCGATGCGTCGGCCGCGGGCGGGAGCGCATTGCGGGAGTCCGACTCCTTGCCGTTACTATGCAAAATGCGTGCCCGTGTGTCTGATGTACCGGGCTCGGTCCGCGAAGCCGCCAACCGTGCGGCGGAGCAGAACCCCAAGAAGTCAGCCACAAGGAGACTGAACCGTGAAGAGCGCCGTGGAGACCCTGAACCCGACCCGGGTTCGGCTCACTGTCGAGGTGCCCTTCGAGGAGCTCAAGGACAGCCTCGACGCGGCGTACAAGAAGATCAACCAGCAGGTCACGGTGAAGGGCTTCCGCAAGGGCAAGATCCCTGCCCGGGTCATCGACCAGCGCTTCGGCCGCGGTGCGGTGCTGGAGGAGGCCGTCAACGACGCCCTCCCGAAGTACTACACCGAGGCCGTCAACGAGGGCGAGCTCAACGTCCTCGGCCAGCCTGAGATCGACGTCACCGAGCTGAAGGACGGCGAGCTGCTGGCCTTCACCGCCGAGGTTGACGTACGCCCCGAGATCGAGATTCCGGACTACTCCGGCATCGAGGTCACCGTCGACGCCCTTGAGGTCAGCGACGAGGACATCGAGAAGGCCGTGGAGCAGCTCCGTGAGCGCTTCGCCTCCACCAACCCGGTCGAGCGCGCCGCCGCCGAGGGCGACGTCGTGACGGTCGACCTGCAGGCCAAGGTGGACGGCGAGGTCCTGGAGGACGGCGTGGCCGAGGGTGTCTCGTACACCATCGGTTCCGGCGAGCTCCTCGACGGCATCGACGCCGCCGTGACCGGCCTGGAGGCGGGTGGCGAGGCCACCTTCACCTCCGAGCTGAAGGGCGGCTCCGCCGCGGGCAAGGAGGCCGAGGTCACCGTCAAGGTCACCGCCGTCGCCGCCCGCGAGCTGCCCGAGCTGGACGACGAGTTCGCCCAGATGGCCAGTGAGTTCGACACCCTCGACGAGCTGAAGGCCGACAGCCGCAAGCGCCTGGAGAGCACCAAGCAGTACGACCAGGCCACCCAGGCCCAGGAGCGTGTCCTGGACGAGCTGCTCAAGCTCGCCGAGGTCCCGATCCCGGAGAAGCTGCTCGCGGACGAGATCCAGACCCGCAAGCACAACCTGGAGCACCACCAGCTCGGCCAGATGGGTCTGACCCTCGACAAGTACCTGGAGATCCAGGGCAAGACCGCCGAGGAGTTCGACACCGAGACCTCCGAGCAGGCGATCAAGGGCATCAAGACCCAGTTCATCCTGGACGAGATCGTCAACAAGGAGAAGCTCAACGTCAACCAGGAGGAGCTCACCGAGCACCTCATGCGGCGTGCCGCTTCCTCCGGCATGAGCCCGGACCAGTTCGCCCAGGCCGTCGTCGAGGGCGGCCAGGTGCCGATGCTCGTCGGCGAGGTCGCCCGCGGAAAGGCGCTGGCCGTGGTCGTCGAGGCCGCCAAGGTCATCGACACCAACGGTGAGGTCATCGACCTGGAGGACGAGGAAGAGGAGGCCATCGAGGCCGTCGAGGCTGCCGAGGGCACCGCCGACGCCACCGAGGCCGCCGAGGAGAAGACCGAGGCCTGAGCCTCGCGCTGACCCCCGCACGACGGGCTCCGGACGCACCCGCGTCCGGAGCCCGTCGCCGTAGGGCGTACGGTGCCCTACAACCCTTGTGCGGACTACGGAGCTTGCGCTCCCAGCGAACAGTTGCGGAAGCGGGATGGCGTTGTCCCACCTGCGCGTTAGGGTCCATGAAGAGGAAGGGCAGGGGAGCCCCCGCCCACCCGGTACGAAGACGCTGAGACGGCCGGAGCCGTCAGAGACGAGCAGGTGGATACGTGACGAATCTGATGCCCTACGCCGCCGGAGAGCCGTCCCTCGGTGGAGGCCTCGGTGACCAGGTCTACAGCCGGCTGCTCGGCGAGCGCATCATCTTCCTCGGCCAGCAGGTCGACGACGAGATCGCCAACAAGATCACCGCGCAGCTGCTTCTTCTCGCCGCGGAGCCCGAGAAGGACATCTACCTCTACATCAACAGCCCCGGCGGTTCGGTGACGGCCGGCATGGCGGTCTACGACACCATGCAGTACATCCCCAACGACGTGGTGACGATCGGGATGGGCATGGCGGCCTCCATGGGCCAGTTCCTGCTCACCGGCGGCACCGCGGGCAAGCGCTTCGCGCTCCCGAACACCGACATCCTCATGCACCAGGGTTCGGCCGGCATCGGCGGTACGGCCTCGGACATCAAGATCCAGGCCCAGTACCTGCTGCGCACCAAGCAGCGGATGGCGGAGATCACCGCCCGCCACTCCGGCCAGACCGTCGAGACGATCATCCGCGACGGTGACCGCGACCGCTGGTACACCGCGGAGGAGGCCAAGGAGTACGGCCTCATCGACGAGATCATCACGGCCGCATCGGGCGTTCCGGGCGGCGGCGGCACCGGCGCCTGATCCGTCACCACCGGATCGGGCCCACCGCCCCGCGCACCTCTCGTACGCCGAGACATCCAGCCACAGAACGCCACCAGGATGGTGAACACCCACATGAACAACTTCCCCGGCGCCTCCGCGAGCGGCCTCTACACCGGCCCGCAGGTGGACAACCGCTACATCGTGCCGCGCTTCGTGGAGCGCACCTCGCAGGGCGTGCGTGAGTACGACCCGTACGCGAAGCTCTTCGAGGAGCGCGTGATCTTCCTCGGCGTGCAGATCGACGACGCCTCCGCCAACGACGTCATGGCGCAGCTGCTGTGCCTGGAGTCGATGGACCCGGACCGGGACATCTCGATCTACATCAACAGCCCCGGCGGCTCGTTCACCGCGCTCACCGCGATCTACGACACGATGCAGTTCGTGAAGCCGGACATCCAGACGGTCTGCATGGGCCAGGCGGCCTCCGCCGCGGCCGTGCTGCTCGCCGCGGGCACCCCCGGCAAGCGCATGGCACTGCCCAACGCCCGGGTGCTCATCCACCAGCCGTCCTCGCAGACCGGCCGTGAGCAGCTCTCCGACCTGGAGATCGCGGCCAGGGAGATCCTGCGGATGCGCACCCAGCTGGAGGAGCTGCTGGCCAAGCACTCCACCACCCCGCTGGAGAAGGTCCGCGACGACATCGAGCGCGACAAGATCCTGACGGCCGAGGAAGCCCTCGCCTACGGTCTCGTCGACCAGATCGTGTCGACCCGCAAGCAGGCGGCCTCGGCCGTCTGACGTCGGCCTCAGCCCCTTGGCACGCCCTGTTCGCCCGGCTCTGCCCGTGTGAACCGTGCCAAGGGGGGCCCGAACGGGGGCCAAGGCAAGGTACCGTCGGATAGAGGCACCAGGAGCCGCTGAACCAAGCTGCTCCCAGGCGAAGGGGAAGCACCTCGTGGCACGCATCGGTGATGGCGGCGACCTGCTCAAGTGCTCGTTCTGCGGAAAGAGCCAGAAGCAGGTGAAGAAGCTCATCGCAGGACCCGGTGTGTACATCTGCGACGAGTGCATCGATCTCTGCAACGAGATCATCGAGGAGGAGCTCGCCGAGACCTCCGAGGTGCGCTGGGAGGAACTCCCCAAGCCGCGCGAGATCTACGAGTTCCTCGAGGGGTACGTCGTCGGGCAGGAGCCCGCGAAGAAGGCCCTCTCGGTCGCTGTGTACAACCACTACAAGCGGGTCCAGGCGGGTGAGAACGGCGGCGCCCAGGGCCGGGACGACGCCATCGAGCTGGCCAAGTCCAACATCCTGCTGCTGGGCCCCACCGGCTCCGGCAAGACCCTGCTCGCGCAGACCCTGGCCCGCATGCTCAACGTCCCGTTCGCCATCGCCGACGCGACGGCGCTGACGGAGGCGGGCTATGTCGGCGAGGATGTCGAGAACATCCTGCTGAAGCTGATCCAGGCCGCGGACTACGACGTCAAGAAGGCCGAGACCGGGATCATCTACATCGACGAGATCGACAAGGTCGCCCGCAAGAGCGAGAACCCGTCGATCACCCGTGATGTCTCGGGCGAGGGCGTCCAGCAGGCCCTGCTGAAGATCCTGGAGGGCACCACCGCCTCCGTACCGCCGCAGGGCGGCCGGAAGCACCCCCACCAGGAATTCATCCAGATCGACACGACGAACGTGCTCTTCATCGTCGGCGGAGCCTTCTCCGGCCTGGAGCGGATCATCGAGTCCCGGGCGGGCGCCAAGGGCATCGGCTTCGGCGCGACGATCCGTTCCAAGCGGGAGATCGAGGCGAGCGACCAGTTCCAGGAGGTCATGCCGGAGGACCTGGTGAAGTTCGGGATGATCCCGGAGTTCATCGGCCGCCTCCCCGTGCTCACCTCGGTCCACAACCTCGACCGCGAGGCGCTGCTCCAGATCCTCGTCGAGCCGCGCAACGCGCTGGTGAAGCAGTACCAGCGGCTCTTCGAACTCGACGGCGTGGAGCTGGACTTCGAGCGCGAGGCGCTGGAGGCCATCGCCGACCAGGCGATCCTGCGCCAGACCGGCGCGCGCGGCCTGCGCGCCATCATGGAGGAAGTCCTCCAGTCCGTGATGTACGAGGTCCCGTCCCGCAAGGACGTCGCCCGCGTCGTCATCACGGCGGACGTCGTCCGCAACAACGTCAACCCCACCCTGGTCCCGCGCGAACCGCGCACGATCGGCAAGGGCGACGGCGGACGGCACGAGAAGTCCGCGTAGCGGCGGCCGTACACAGACGGAAGGGGCGCCCGGCCAGGTGAACTGGCGGGCGCCCCTTCCGTCTGTGTACGGCCGTGTCACTGCTTGACGCGGATCTCCTTGCGCAGGTCCGCCGAGATCTTGGCGGCGGTGTCCTTGTCCACGCTGCCCCCGACACTGCCCGGGGAGACCATCGTCATGGTGCTGTAGTCCGCCCAGGCGCAGAACCAGTCGGTCTTGGGCTTCTTGGTCATGGCATCGGTGCCCGAGGCGGCCTGGCACTTCATGATGCCGTTCTCGAAGCCGTCCGGGGACACCTCCTCCGGGCTGCCGAGGAGCTGGGTCTTGCTGTCCTTGCTCTCGGACGCGCTCTTCTGCAGAGAGGCGAAGAACGTGTCCAGCGCCTTGGCCGGGTCGCTGATCTTGCCGTACGCGCCGATGAAGGTGATGCCCTTCGCGGTCAGCAGGGCCGGGTCGCTGGGGTTGCTGGGATCGATCTTGGTGGGGTCGGCCGTCGAGTAGATCCCGGTGACGGTCTTGCCGTTCTCGACGCCGCTCTCCGTCAGTTCCTTGGTGGCGTTGTCGTCCTGCTTCTGGCTCGCGCCGTCCGCGCTGATGCGCTTGTACTCGCCCAGCACCTTGGCCGGGGTCGCCAGTGTGTGCGGACCGTCGTCGCTGAGCCCGCCGCCCCCGCCGCCGGTCAGGAAGTAGACGCCGCCGCCGATGACCGCCAGGGCCACGATCACGCCGCCGACGATCAGGCCGGTCTTCTTCTTCGGCTCGGCCGGGGGCATCGGCATCGTGCCGTAGGCGGGCTGGCCCCCGTACGGGGGAGTGGGGGGCTGCTGGCCGTACGGTCCGGGCTGCTGGCCCTGCTGCGGGTAGCCGTAACCGGGCTGGCCCTGCGGCGGGACGCCCTGGGGGGCCTGCTGGGGGTAGCCGTAGCCGGGCTGGCCCTGCGGGGGCTGCTGGCCGTACGGGCCCGGCTGCTGGCCGTAGGGGCCCGGCTGGCCCTGGGGCGGCTGCTGGCCGTACGGTCCGGGCTGGCCCTGCGGCGGCTGTCCGCCGTACGGCCCCGGCTGGTTGTAGCTCATCTGCGGTGTCCCCTGTTCGGAAGTGCTCATCGGCATGCTGATGCGTTTTGGACATCCTGGCGGAAGGGTCGCCCGTATGGAGCACCGGGAGTCGCACCGTTACTGAACAAACCGGTTTCAGTGCATGACTGTGACGGCCCTAAACTGTCTTCCGTGACCGAGAAGACTCAGCAGACGCCAGCCAGCAACCCCGAACTGCCGACCCAGTACGCGCCGGCCGAGGTGGAGGGGAAGCTGTATGAGCGCTGGGTAGAGCGCGGTTACTTCGAGGCCGACGCGCACAGCGAGAAGCCCCCGTTCACCGTCGTCATCCCGCCGCCGAACGTCACGGGCAGCCTCCACCTGGGCCACGCCTTCGAGCACACGCTGATCGACGCGCTGACCCGTCGCGCCCGCATGCAGGGGTACGAGACGCTCTGGCAGCCCGGCATGGACCACGCGGGCATCGCCACGCAGAACGTCGTCGAGCGCGAGCTGGGCAAGGAGGGCAAGTCCCGCCACGACCTCGGCCGTGAGGCGTTCGTCGAGCGCGTCTGGAAGTGGAAGAACGAGTCCGGCGGCCAGATCTCCGGCCAGATGCGTCGCCTGGGCGACGGTGTCGACTGGTCCCGTGAGCGCTTCACCATGGACGAGGGCCTCTCCCAGGCCGTCCAGACCATCTTCAAGAAGCTCTACGACGACGAGCTGATCTACCGCGCCGAGCGCATCATCAACTGGTGCCCGCGCTGTCTGACGGCCATCTCGGACATCGAGGTGGAGTACCAGGACGACGACGGCGAGCTCGTCTCCATGACGTACGGCGAGGGCGAGGACACCATCGTCGTCGCCACCACCCGCGCCGAGACGATGCTCGGCGACACCGCCGTCGCCGTCCACCCCGACGACGAGCGCTACCGGCACCTGGTCGGCAAGCGGATCAAGCTTCCGCTCACCGACCGGACGATCCCGGTCGTCGCGGACACCCACGTCGATCCCGAGTTCGGCACCGGCGCCGTCAAGGTGACGCCCGCCCACGATCCGAACGACTTCGAGATCGGCCAGCGCCACGACCTGCCCTCGCTCACCGTCATGAACGAGCGCGCGGTCATCACCGTCCCCGGCCCCTTCGAGGGACTGGACCGGCTGGAGGCCCGCTCCGCCATCGTCGGCGCCCTGCGCGCCGAGGGCCGGATCGTCGCCGAGAAGCGCCCGTACGTCCACTCCGTCGGCCACTGCTCGCGCTGCAAGACGACCGTCGAGCCGCGCCTGTCGATGCAGTGGTGGGTCAAGGTCGGCCCGCTCGCGCAGGCCGCCGGTGACGCCGTCCGCGACGGCAAGGTCAAGATCCACCCGCAGGAGATGGAGAAGCGGTACTTCGACTGGGTCGACAACCTCCACGACTGGTGCATCTCGCGCCAGCTCTGGTGGGGCCACCGCATCCCCGTCTGGTACGGCCCGGACGGCGAGATCGTCTGTGTCGGCCCCGGCGAGGAGCCGCCGGCCGGCGAGGGCTGGCACCAGGAGACCGATGTCCTGGACACCTGGTTCTCCTCCGGCCTGTGGCCGTTCTCCACCCTGGGCTGGCCCGAGCAGACCGACAGCCTCGCGAAGTTCTACCCGAACTCCGTCCTGGTCACCGGCTACGACATCCTCTTCTTCTGGGTCGCCCGGATGATGATGTTCGGCCTGTACGCGATGGACGGCACCCCGCCGTTCCACACCATCGCCCTGCACGGCATGGTCCGCGACCAGTTCGGCAAGAAGATGTCGAAGTCCTTCGGCAACGCGGTGAACCCGCTCGACTGGATGGACACGTACGGCTCCGACGCGCTCCGCTTCACGCTGGCCCGCGGTGCCAACCCCGGCGTCGACGTCCCGATCGGCGAGGACTGGGTCCAGGGCTCGCGCAACTTCGCCAACAAGATCTGGAACGCCACGCGCTTCGCGCTGATGAACGGCGCCACGATCGAGGGCGAGCTGCCCCCGGCCGAGTCGATGTCGTCGGTCGACCGCTGGATCCTGTCGCGGCTGAACAAGACCGTCGCCGAGGTGGACGCCCTCTACGACGACTTCCAGTTCGCCAAGCTCAGCGACGCTCTGTTCCACTTCGCCTGGGACGAGGTCTTCGACTGGTACGTCGAGCTGTCCAAGACGACGTTCTTCGCGGGCGGCGAGCAGGCCAAGGTCTCCGGCCGGGTCCTCGGCGAGGTCCTCGACGTGATGCTGCGGCTGCTCCACCCGGTCGTCCCGTTCGTCACGGAGACGCTCTGGACGGCGCTCACCGGCCGTGAGTCCGTCGTCATCGCCGACTGGCCCAAGGACTCCGGCTTCCGCGACGAGGCGGCCGAGCAGGAGATCGCGCTCGTCCAGCAGCTCGTCACCGAGGTGCGCCGGTTCCGCTCCGACCAGGGTCTCCAGCCCGGCCAGAAGGTCCCGGCCGAGCTCACCGTGGCCGGTACGGCGCTCGCCCCGCACGAGGCGGCCGTCCGCCAGCTGCTGCGGCTCCAGCCCGCCGGGGAGGGCTTCCACGCCACCGCCTCGCTGCCCGTCGCGGGCGTCACGGTCGCCCTCGACCTCTCCGGCACCATCGACGTCGAGGCGGAGCGCAAGCGCCTGACGAAGGACCTGGGCGCCGCCGAGAAGGAGAAGGCGCAGGCGACCGGGAAGCTCGGCAACGAGGCCTTCCTGGCCAAGGCGCCCGACCAGGTCGTCGACAAGATCCGCGGCCGGCTCGCCAAGGCCGAGGCCGACATCGAGCGGATCACCGGTCAGCTGGCGAAACTGCCGCAGAGCTGATCACCTGAACACGGAGCCCCCGTACCCCTGACCGACCAGGGGCGCGGGGGCTCCGTCCTGCCCGGCCACCATGCGCTGCGCGCGATGTCGGTGCCCATCCGTAGACTGGCTCGTGTGAGTAAGCCCCGCCCTTCCGACCGGCCCGACAACTCCGACTCCGATGACACCTTCGCGGAGATCGTCGACGAAGAGACCCAGCGTGACCCCGACCTGGCGGTGATCGAGGCCGGGAGCCGTACGCTGCGCACCCGCTCCGGCCCGCCGCAGGGTGCGGAGCTTCCGGCCCGCCCCGACGACCCCGAGGTGGACAAGGCGCTGCGCGAGGTGGAGCAGGAGCTCGCCGGACGCTGGGGCGAGACCAAGCTGGAGCCGTCCGTCACCCGTATCGCCGCGCTGGTGGACGTGCTCGGCGAGCCGCAGCGCGCCTACCCCTCCATCCACATCACCGGGACCAACGGCAAGACGAGCACGGCCCGCATGATCGAGGCGCTGTTCGGCGCCTTCGACCTGCGTACCGGCCGCTACACCTCGCCGCACGTCCAGTCGATCACCGAGCGGATCAGCCTGGACGGCGCCCCGATCGCCCCCGAGCGGTTCGTCGAGACGTACCAGGACATCAAGCCGTACGTGGAGATGGTGGACTCCCAGCAGCCCTACCGCCTCTCCTTCTTCGAGGTGCTGACGGGGATGGCCTACGCGGCCTTCGCCGACGCCCCGGTCGACGTCGCCGTCGTCGAGGTCGGCATGGGCGGCAGCTGGGACGCGACCAACGTGATCGACGGCTCGGTCGCCGTCGTCACCCCCATCTCGCTGGACCACACCGACCGGCTGGGCTCCACGCCCGCCGAGATCGCCGCCGAGAAGTCCGGGATCATCAAGCAGGGCGCCACGGTCATCCTGGCGCAGCAGCCGGTGGACGCCGCGCAGGTGATGCTGAAGAAGGCCGTCGAGGTCGACGCCACGGTCGCCCGCGAGGGCATGGAGTTCGGGGTCGTCTCCCGTGAGGTCGCGGTCGGCGGGCAGCTGCTGACGCTGCGCGGCCTGGGCGGCGAGGGCAACGAGTACACCGAGATCTTCCTCCCGCTCTACGGGGCCCACCAGGCGCACAACGCCGCGGTGGCGCTCGCCGCGGTGGAGGCGTTCTTCGGGGTCGGCGCCGAGCGGCCCGGCTCGCTGGAAGCCGACACGGTCCGCCGGGCGTTCGCCTCGGTGGTCTCCCCGGGCCGCCTCGAAGTCGTCCGCTCCAGCCCCACCGTCGTCCTGGACGCCGCGCACAACCCGGGAGGTGCCCGCGCCACGGCCGACGGGCTCTCCGAGGCGTTCGCCTTCTCCCGGCTGGTCGGCGTCGTCGCCACCAGCGCCGACAAGGACGTCAAGGGGCTCCTGGAGGCCTTCGAACCGATCTTTACCGAGGTCGTCATCACGCAGAACTCCAGCGGCCGCGCGATGGACGTCGACGTCCTGGCCGCCGTCGCGGTGGAGGTCTTCGGCGAGGACCGGGTCCAGGTGGAGCCGCGCCTGGACGACGCCCTGGAGGCGGCGATCACCCTCGCCGAGGAGGAGGCCGAGTACGCGGGAGCCGGGGTGCTGGTGACCGGTTCGGTGATCACGGTCGGCGAGGCCCGGCTGCTTCTGGGAAGGCGCTGACCCATGCGTACGCTCTGTGCATCCACGCTCATCGGTGAGTTCTTCGTGATCGGCTTCGCCGGACTCGTCGCGATGAAGTCCGACGACCTGAGCAACGGCACGGTCTGGACGGTCTGCGGCATCGGCATGGCGCTCTCCGTGCTGCTGTGCGGGATGATCACTCGTCCCGGTGGTGTCCAGCTCGGCTGGGTGCTCCAGACCGCCCTCGTGCTGAGCGGTTTCTTCGTCCCGACGATGTTCATCCTCGGGGTCGTCTTCGCCGGGCTGTGGTGGGCCTCGGTCCACTACGGCCGCAAGATCGACGAGGCGAAGGCCCGCTGGGCGGCGCAGGAGGCGGCCGAGGCGCCGGCCGGTGCCTGACCGGGCGCCCGGCGGCCCCGGCAGGGCCCCTGGCGGCCAAACCCGGGCGCGGGCCCGGCTCCGCGCCCCTGTAGCCTCGATCCACCGCACCCGCATGCCTGCAAGGAGCCGCACACCATGACCCAGCGCACCCTCGTTCTCCTCAAGCCCGACGCTGTCCGGCGCGGACTGGTCGGCGAGATCGTCGGGCGGATCGAGCGCAAGGCCGACTGGCGGATCACCGCACTGGAGCTGCGCACCCTCGACCGCGCCACGCTGGAGCAGCACTACGCCGAGCACGTCGGCCGCCCGTTCTACGAGCCGCTGGTGGAGTTCATGCAGTCCGGACCGATCGTGGCGCTGGTCGCCGAGGGCGAGCGGGTCATCGAGGGCGTCCGTACGCTGGCCGGTCCCACCGACCCGATCGCCGCCGCGCCTGGCTCCATCCGCGGCGACTTCGGCACGATCACCCGGGAGAACCTCATCCACGCCTCGGACTCGGAGGAGTCCGCGGAGCGCGAGCTGAAGCTGTTCTTCCCCGGAATCGCCTGATCGCCGGTCAGCCGAACAGCGCTCAACCCTGGGGCGACCGAATTAATTCGGTCGCCCTTCGGTATAGGGTCCGGGATCGCGGGAACGCATCCCTCCGACGTAACGTCACCATGAGGGGAACGGTCATCCGTTCCGCTCGCAATGGCGAAGCACCCTCGCGCGGTGTCCGTCGGTACGCCACTACGATGGAATCTTCCACGCCCGCCGCGCTCAGCCCGCCATCCAGAACAAGCCATCATGCTTTCTTGGAAGGCCCGACGCATCCTCAATGGGGAACAAGGGGAACTCAATGTCGTTCATCGGCCGTGACATGGCTATCGACCTCGGGACTGCCAACACGCTGGTGTACGTCAGGGGGCGCGGCATCGTCCTGAACGAGCCGTCCGTCGTGGCCATCAACACCAACACCGGCGGCATCCTGGCGGTCGGCTCCGAGGCCAAGAAGATGATCGGCCGTACGCCGGGCAACATCGTTGCCGTACGGCCCCTGAAGGACGGCGTGATCGCCGACTTCGAGATCACCGAGCGGATGCTCCGCTACTTCATCCTGAAGATCCACAAGCGCCGTTACCTGGCCCGCCCGCGGGTCGTCGTCTGCGTGCCCTCCGGCATCACCGGTGTCGAGCGGCGCGCCGTCATCGAGGCGTCGACGCAGGCCGGCGCGCGCCAGGTGCACATCATCGAAGAGCCCATGGCGGCGGCCATCGGCTCCGGGCTGCCGGTTCACGAGGCCACCGGCAACATGGTCGTCGACATCGGCGGCGGCACCACCGAGGTCGCGGTCATCTCGCTGGGCGGAATCGTCACTGCCCAGTCCATCCGGGTCGCCGGTGACGAGCTGGACAACGCGATCATCCAGCACGTCAAGAAGGAGTACTCGCTCCTCCTCGGCGAGCGCACCTCCGAACAGATCAAGATCACGATCGGTTCGGCGTACGACATGGACAAGGACGAGCACACCGAGATCCGCGGCCGCGACCTGGTCTCCGGGCTGCCCAAGACCGTGGTCATTTCCGCCGCCGAGGTCCGCAAGGCCATCGAGGAGCCGGTCAACGCGATCGTCGACGCGGTGAAGACCACGCTCGACAAGTGCCCGCCGGAGCTCTCCGGCGACATCATGGACCGCGGCATCGTCCTCACCGGCGGCGGCGCGCTGCTGCGCGGGCTGGACGAGCGGCTGCGCCGTGAGACGGGCATGCCGATCCACATCGCGGAGGACCCGCTGGACTCGGTGGCGCTCGGCTCCGGCAAGTGCGTCGAGGAGTTCGAGGCGCTCCAGCAGGTGCTGGACGCCCAGCCCCGCAGGTGAACAACACCGGTCCGCCGTACGGAACGCCACCGTTGCGTACGGCCGATCGTTGATATACAGGCACGAACATTCCGACGAGGAAGGCACGGCCGCCGCACGTGAGGGACACACGAGAGAGCCGGCTGCTCCTGGTGCTGCTGATCGCCATCGCGTTCGCATTGATCACGGTGGATATCCGCGGAGGCGAGGAGTCGCCGGTGGACGGTGCCCGAAAGGCCGCCGCGGCGGCCTTCGGGCCGGTGGAGAACGGTGTCGCGGCCGCCGTCGACCCGGTGGGCAACGCCATAGGGGCGGTGCGTGAATCGGGGGCGCGGCACACCCGGATCGCCCAGCTGGAGCAGGAGAACGCCAGACTCCGCACGGAGCTGGGCAGTGACGACCGCAACCGCAGCCGGGTCCGGGAGCTGGACCGGATGCTGAAGAAGTCGGCCACCGGGCAGTACGGCATCAAGGGGGCCGAGGTCATCGCCATAGGAGCGGCCCAGGGCTTCTCCTGGACGATCACCATCGACGCGGGTTCCCAGGACGGCATCAAGCGCGACATGACCGTCATCAACGGTGACGGCCTGGTGGGCCGGGTCACCACCGTCGGCCCGGACACCGCCACGGTGCTCCTGGCCAACGACCCCGACTTCACCGTCGGCACCCGGATGGAGAAGACCGACGAGCTGGGCTTCGCCACCGGCCAGGGCTCCCAGCCGCTGTCGGTCCAGTTCCTCAACGGCAAGGCCAAGGTGAAGAAGGGCGACCGGCTGGTCACCTTCGGCTCCAGCAAGGACAAGCCGTTCGTGCCCGGGGTTCCGGTCGGCGAGGTCGTCCGCGTCGACCCGTCCGGCGGCGGTCTGACCCGTACGGTCTACGTCCGCCCGTACGTCGGGTTCACCAAGCTCGACATCGTCGGCGTCGTGGTCCAGGCACCGCGCGAGGACCCCCGGGACATGGTGCTGCCCAAGCAGCCGGCCAAGCCCGCCAAGCCGAAGCCCACGCCGACCGTCACGGTCACGATCTCGCCCAACGGTGACATCGTCGACACCGCCGGGAACGTCGTCGGGAACATCCACGAGAGCCCGGACGCCAGTAACAGCCCGGACCCGAACGGCGATTCGAACGCCACCCCGAACACCGGTACCGCGGTCGACGAGCAGAGGTAGAGCTGATTTCCATGCGTCTGAACCGGATTCTGCTCTCCGCCGTCCTGGTCGTCGTCGCCCTGGTCGTCCAGGTCTCCGTGCTCGCCCGGCTCCAGCTCCCCGGCGCGGTCCCCGACCTGCTGCTGCTCGTCGTGCTCGGTCTCGCCTTCGTGTACGGGCACGTCAGCGGCGCCCTGGTCGGCTTCGGCGCGGGGCTCCTCGCGGACCTGGCGCCGCCCGCGGATCACGCCGCCGGGCGGTACGCGCTGGTGCTCTGCGTCATCGGCTACCTCGCCGGGCTGGTGAAGCCCGAGACCGGGCAGCTGAAGTCGGCGATGGTCCCGATGATCGGCGTGGTCTCCGCGGCGATCGGCTCGACCCTGCTGTACGCGCTGGTCGGCGCGCTCGTCGGGGACACGGCGGCCCGCCACGTGGGCCTGGGCAGCCTGCTGTTCACCGCAGCCGTCTACGACCTGCTGCTCGCGCCCTTCGTCGTCCCGCTCGTCATGGCCGCCGCCAGACGCACGGCGGGCGATCCGCTCGCCGACACCGGCGGCGGCGGGGACGTGGCCGCGGGCTGGCTCGCCTCCGGCACCGGCCTCCGCATCGGCAGCCAGCGCGGCGGACTGCGCGTCAAGGCGGCCCGTAACCGCGCGGCCCGCGCCGGACGTATCAAGGGGGTCAAGCGCCTGTGACCAACATCCCCGAGACCGGCCGGACCCCGCGGGTCCAGATCCGTCTCGTCGTCATCCAGGTCCTCGTCTTCTCCCTGCTGCTCACCCTTGGCGGACGGCTCTGGTACCTCCAGATCCGCAACGGCCAGGAGTACAGCGACGAGGCGAAGAACAACCACGTCCAGCAGGTCGTCCAGCCCGCCGTCCGGGGCGCCATCCTCGACGCGCGCGGGGTTCCCCTCGCCGACAACGAGACCCGGCTGGTGGTCTCCGCCAGCCGCACCGAGCTGCTGAAGATGAAGGACGACGGCAAGAGCGTCCTGACCCGGCTCGCCGGGGTCCTCGACATGAAGCCCAAGGAGGTCCTCGACAAGGTCCGGCTCTGCGACGCGAAGACGCCGCAGCCCTGCTGGAACGGCTCGCCGTACCAGCCGATCCCGGTCACCGACGAGGCCACCACCCAGCAGGCCCTGACGATCCGCGAGCGCGCCGAGGACTTCCCCGGGATCACGGCCGAACCCACCGCCGTACGCCGCTACGCCGCCCCCGGCAAGGCCAACACCGCGCAGGTCCTCGGCTATCTCTCGCCGGTCACCGACGAGGAGATCACCAAGGCCCAGAACACCGACTCGCCGTACCTGCGCTCCGACCAGGTCGGCCGCTCCGGCCTGGAGCGCACCTACGACAAGGAGCTGCGCGGCAAGGCCGGGGTCACCCGCTACGAGGTCGACAACCTCGGCCGGGTCATCGGCCAGGCGAAGAACGACGAGGCGGAGCCCGGCTCCAGCGTCGTCACCTCCATCGACGCCCGGGTCCAGGCCGTCGCCGAGTACGAGCTGAACGGGGCGATGAAGGAGGCCCGCAAGGCCTTCGACAAGAACACCGGGGAGAACTACAAGGCCGACTCCGGCGCCGTCGTCGTCATGGAGGCGAAGACCGGCCGGGTCGTCGCGATGGCCTCGCTGCCCAACTACGACCCCAACTCCTGGGTCGGCGGCATCTCCGCCAAGGACTACGCCAAGCTGACCGGCAAGAACTCCAACTTCCCGCTGCTGAACCGGGCCATCCAGGGCCAGGCCGCCCCCGGCTCGATCTTCAAGGTCATCTCCTCGACCGCCGCGGTCAACGCCGGATACGCCTTCGACGGCCACTACCCCTGCCCCAGCTCGTACAGCATCGGCGGCCAGACCTTCACGAACTACGAGTCCCAGGGATACGGCGACATCACCATCGGCCGGGCCCTGGAGGTCTCCTGCGACACCGTCTACTACGGCCTCGCCCACAAGGAGTGGCTGAAGGACGGCGGCATGAACCCGAAGAAGCACCCCAAGGACTGGTTCTTCAAGACCGCCCACCAGTTCGGCCTCGGCAAGGAGACCGGCATCGACCTCCCCAACGAGGTCAGTGGCCGCGTCCCCGACCGCGAGTGGAAGCAGAAGTTCTTCGACGCCAACCAGGACGCCTGGTGCAAGCAGGGCAAGAAGGACGGCACGTACGTCGAGCAGATCGCGTACGAGAACTGCCGCGAGGGCGACAAGATGCGCGCCGGTGACTCCGTCAACTACTCGATCGGCCAGGGTGACACGCTCGTCACCCCGATACAGATGGCCACCATCTACGCCGCGATCTCCAACGGCGGCACGCTCTACGACCCGACCGTCGGCAAGGCGATCGTCAGCGGCGACGGCAAGCAGGTCCAGGAGATCAAGCCGAAGTCGCACGGCAAGCTGCCCTTCACCCGCAAGACCCGCAACGACATCGACCAGGCCCTCGCGGGCGTCGCGACCGTCGGTTCGGCCGCCTGGCGGTTCGGCGGCTGGCCGCAGGACAAGATCCCGATGCACGCCAAGACGGGTACGGCCGAGGTCTACGGCAAGCAGACGACCTCCTGGTTCGCCACGTACACCAAGGACTACTCGATCGTCATGACGATCTCCCAGGGCGGTACGGGCTCCGGCGCCTCCGGGCCCGCCGTGCGCAACATCTACGACGCGATCTACGGGCTCGACGACTCCGGCAACCAGGACCCGAAGAAGGCGCTGCTGCCCGCTCCGCAGAAGGCCCTGCCGAAGATCCAGCCGGACGGCTCGATCGACGCCCCGGCCATCAAGCCGTACAACCCGAACTCACAGAAGACCCCCGACAGCCAGACCCTCGCCGCGATCGTGGGGAGGCGCGACTGATGGCCGGATTCTCCGTCCAGCGGTACGCCCCCGAGCGCAGCGCCTGGGCCCGACTCGTCGCCCGGGACTCGGTGGTCCGCAAGCTGGACTGGCCGCTGCTCGGGTCCGCCCTCGCGCTCTCCTTCATCGGCTCGCTGCTGGTCTACTCGGCGACCCGGGGACGCGACTCCCTCAACCACGGCGACCCGTACTACTTCTTCTTCCGTCACGCCCTCAACACCGGCATCGGCTTCGCCCTGATGATCGGCACGATCTGGCTCGGCCACCGGACCCTGCGCGGTGCCGTCCCGATCCTGTACGGCCTCTCGGTGATCCTGGTGCTGGCGGTGCTCACCCCGCTCGGCGCCACCGTCAACGGCGCCCACGCGTGGATCATCATCGGCGGGGGCTTCTCGCTCCAGCCGTCCGAGTTCACCAAGATCACCATCATCCTGGTGATGGCGATGCTGCTCGCCGAGCGCGTCGACGCGGGCGACCAGCTCCACCCCGACCACCGGACCGTCGCCAAGGCCCTCGGTCTGGCCGCCGTCCCGATGGCCATCGTCATGGGCATGCCCGACCTCGGCTCGGTGATGGTCATGGCCGTCATCGTGCTCGGCGTGCTGCTCGCCTCCGGGGCCTCGCACCGCTGGATCGGCGGACTGCTCGGCGCGGGCGTGGCCGGTGCCGTCGCGGTCTGGCAGCTCGGCCTGCTCGACGAGTACCAGATCGCCCGCTTCGCCGCCTTCGCCAACCCCGCGCTCGACCCGGCGGGCGTCGGCTACAACACCAACCAGGCCCGCATCGCGATCGGCTCCGGCGGTCTCACCGGCACCGGCCTCTTCCAGGGCACCCAGACCACCGGGCAGTTCGTCCCCGAACAGCAGACCGACTTCGTCTTCACCGTCGCGGGCGAGGAGCTCGGCTTCCTCGGCGCCGGACTGATCCTCGTCCTGCTCGGCGTCGTGCTCTGGCGGGCCTGCCGGATCGCCCGCGAGACGACCGAGCTGTACGGCACGATCGTCGCCGCCGGGATCATCGCCTGGTTCGCCTTCCAGGCCTTCGAGAACATCGGGATGACGCTCGGCATCATGCCGGTGGCCGGTCTCCCGCTGCCCTTCGTCTCGTACGGCGGCTCCTCGATGTTCGCCGTATGGGTGGCGGTCGGGCTGCTCCAGTCGATCAGGGTGCAGCGGCCGATAAGCGCCTGAACCGGCACGGACCGGATGAATCGCCGTAGATTCGGGGTATGGCGTACACGAAGCACGGCAAGCGGCGGAAGCGGTGCGCCGACGCCGGGGGACCGGCCACCACGGGCGACCACCTGCTCGCGTACGTACGCGAGCAGACCGAAGCGATCGGCGCCCTCGAACCCGCCGTCCGCCAGGATCTGCCCGACGCCGTGCACCGGATGCGGGTCGCCGCCCGCAGACTGCGCAGCGCCCTGCGCACCCACCGCCGCCTCCTCGACCGCAACGCCACCGATCCGCTCCGCGACGAGCTGAAGTGGCTGGCCGCCGAGCTGGGTCTCGACCGTGACCAGGAGGTGCTCGACGCCCGGCTGCGCGCCCGCCTCGACGAACTGCCCCGCACCCTGGTCCTCGGCCCGGTTCACGCCCGGCTGCGGATCCGGTCGGCGGCCCGGCGGGGTGACACCCGCCGCCGTACCGTCGCCGTGCTCGACGGGCGCCGCTACCGGGCCCTCCTGGACGGCCTCGCCGTCCTCCTCGCCGACCCGCCGCTGCTCCCCGCCGCCTCCCGCGACCCCGCCAGGACGCTGCCCCGCGCGGTGCTCAAGGAGTACCGCCGCCTCGCCGCCCGGGTCGCCCGCGCCCTGGACCTCCCGCCCGGCCCCGACCGGGACCGCGCTCTGCACGAGGCCCGCAAGGCCGCCAAGCGCGCCCGGTACGCCGCGGAGGCCGCCCGCCCCGCGCTCGGCAGGCCCGCCAAGCGGTTCGCCGCACGGATGAAGGCCGTACAGAACCTGCTGGGCGACCACCACGACGGCGTGGTGGCCCGCGAGGAACTGCGTCTCCTGGCCGCCGGTTCCCACGCCGCGGGCGAGTCCGCCTTCACCTGGGGGCTGCTGTACGGGCGGGAGGAAGCCGCCGCCGCGGCCCGCGAACGGGAGCTCGTCCGCGTCTGGGAACGGGCCTCGCGGGCCGGGCTCAGGGCGGCACTGGAAGACCGGGCATCAAGGTACGCTTGATGGTCACCCCATGCCCGCTCTCGAAAGTGCGCGATGTCTGTCGACTCGGTCTTCCCACAGCTCGAAGCTCTGCTCCCGCATGTGCAGAAGCCCATCCAGTACGTCGGCGGTGAGCTGAACTCCACCGTCAAGCCATGGGACGCGTGCGACGTCCGCTGGGCGCTGATGTACCCGGACGCGTACGAGGTCGGACTGCCCAACCAGGGCGTCATGATCCTCTACGAGGTACTCAACGAGCGCCAGGGGGTCCTCGCCGAGCGCACCTACAGCGTGTGGCCGGACCTTGAGGCGCTGATGCGCGAGCACAAGGTCCCGCAGTTCACCGTGGACAGCCACCGCCCCGTCAAGGCGTTCGACGTCTTCGGGCTGAGCTTCTCCACCGAGCTGGGCTACACCAACATGCTCGCCGCCCTCGACCTCGCGGGCATCCCGCTGAACGCCGCGGACCGCACCCTGGACGACCCGATCGTGCTGGCGGGCGGTCACGCCGCGTTCAACCCCGAGCCGGTCGCCGAGTTCATCGACTGCGCGGTCATCGGCGACGGCGAGCAGGCCGTCCTGGAGATCACCGAGGTCGTCCGCGCCTGGAAGGCCGAGGGCCGCCCTGGTGGCCGCGAGGAGGTGCTGCTGCGTCTCGCGAAGACCGGCGGCGTCTACGTACCGGGCTTCTACGACGTCGAGTACCTCCCGGACGGGCGCATCGGCCGGGTCGTGCCCAACCGCTCGGGCGTGCCGTGGCGGGTGTCCAAGCACACCGTGATGGACCTCGACGAGTGGCCGTACCCGAAGCAGCCGCTCGTCCCGCTCGCCGAGACCGTCCACGAGCGGATGTCCGTCGAGATCTTCCGCGGCTGCACCCGCGGCTGCCGTTTCTGCCAGGCCGGCATGATCACGCGCCCCGTGCGGGAGCGAAGCATCACCGGCATCGGCGAGATGGTCGACAAGGGCCTCAAGGCGACCGGCTTCGAGGAGGTCGGCCTGCTCTCGCTCTCCTCCGCGGACCACACCGAGATCGGCGAGATCGCCAAGGGCCTCGCCGACCGGTACACCGAGGACAAGATCGGTCTCTCGCTGCCCTCCACCCGCGTCGACGCGTTCAACGTGGACCTGGCCAACGAGCTGACCCGCAACGGCCGCCGCTCCGGTCTCACCTTCGCACCCGAGGGCGGCTCCGAGCGGATGCGCAAGGTCATCAACAAGATGGTCTCGGAAGAAGACCTCATCCGCACGGTGGCCACCGCGTACGGCAACGGCTGGCGCCAGGTGAAGCTGTACTTCATGTGCGGCCTGCCCACCGAGACCGACGAGGACGTCCTCCAGATCGGCGACATGGCGGTCAACGTGATCGCCAAGGGCCGCGAGGTCTCCGGGCAGAACGACATCCGCTGCACCGTCTCCATCGGCGGTTTCGTGCCCAAGCCGCACACGCCCTTCCAGTGGGCCCCGCAGCTGAGCGCCGAGGAGACCGACGAGCGCCTGGCCAAGCTCCGCGACAAGATCCGCGGGGACAAGAAGTACGGCCGCTCCATCGGCTTCCGCTACCACGACGGCAAGCCGGGCATCGTCGAGGGCCTGCTCTCCCGCGGTGACCGCCGCGTCGGCTCCGTCATCCGCGCGGTCTACGAGTCCGGCGGCCGTTTCGACGGCTGGCGCGAGCACTTCAGCTACGACCGCTGGATGACCGCGGCCGGGAAGACACTGCCCGGCTACGGCGTGGACGTCGACTGGTACACCACCCGCGAGCGCAGCTACGAGGAGGTCCTGCCCTGGGACCACCTGGACTCCGGTCTGGACAAGGACTGGCTCTGGGAGGACTGGCAGGACGCGCTCGACGAGACCGAGGTCGAGGACTGCCGCTGGACCCCGTGCTTCGACTGTGGCGTCTGCCCTCAGATGGACACGAGCATCCAGATCGGCCCGACCGGCAGGAAGCTGCTGCCGCTGTCGGTCGTGAAGTAGCCGCCGCGAGAAGCGTCATGCCCGGACCACCGCCGGGCACCGAGGGCCCGGCCGGGGAATCCGGACCGGGCCTTCCGCGTGCCGGACGCCGACCGGCTGACCGGGGCGCACGGGCCCGGCGGACCGGGGGCGCACGAGGCCGGGGAACCGGGGAGGTCCCTTGCGCGTACTCTGGGTAGTACACGACTGTGCCCTGCGCGGCGCCCGAACCAGAGATCTCCTCGCCCGGAACGCATGAGGCCGGGTGGGGGTGAGCCGGACCGGACACCCCGGGCCACCCCAAATTTCGAGGGCGGCGTGCCACCGCGTCCGCCCCGCACCGAGGAGAAGAACCACTGGGCAAGCGACAGCCCGAAGGCCCGCCGCCCGCACCGGCGGTGCAGCGCATCCGACTGCGCTACACCAAGCGCGGCCGCCTCCGGTTCACCAGTCACCGTGACTTCCAGCGCGCCTTCGAGCGGGCCCTGCGCCGCTCCGAGGTGCCGATGGCCTACTCGGCGGGATTCACCCCGCACCCGAAGGTCTCGTACGCCAACGCGGCCCCGACCGGTACGGGCAGCGAGGCGGAGTTCCTGGAGATCGCCCTCACCGAGGCCCGCGATCCGGCGGTCCTGCGCGAGCTGCTCAACGACTCGCTGCCGGACGGCCTCGACATTACCGACGCCGTGGAGGCCCGTACCTCCGGCCTCGCCGACCGGCTGACGGCCTCCATCTGGGAGCTGCGGCTGGACGGCGTGGAGAGCGCGGCCGCGACCGAGGCGGTGGACGCCTTCAACCGGGCGGCGACCGTGGAGGTCCAGCGCCGCGCGAAGAACGGCATGCGCACCTTCGACGCCCGAGCGGCCGTGGTCGACCTGCGGGTCCTTGATCCACAGGCTGATAGGCCCGGGGACAAGCCCTGTGCGATACTGCGGCTGGTTGTTCGGCACGTGACACCTGCCGTGCGACCTGACGACGTCCTGTCCGGTCTTCACGTTGTGGCCGACCTGGCGCCGCCGGTCCCCGCAGCGGTGACCAGGCTGGCGCAGGGGCTCTTCGACGAGGAGTCCGGCACGGTGACCGACCCGCTCGCGCCCGACCGCGAGGCAGCCCCGGCCGTTCCACCCACGGCCACCGGGACCGCCGTCGCGACGGCGCCGGAAGGTGCAGGTTCCGCGTAAGGCGGTCGTTGCGGCGCGGCCTTCGACCCGGACCCATCCGGATCGGGCCGCGCGATGACCCAATAAGACTTTCGCCAGGCCGTCCGCCCCGCGCGTACGGAACCGGCGAGCCAGACACTGAGCTCCCGTGCGGCGCCCGCGCCCCGGACGGCGGAGCCGCGTATCTCACGCGGACCGTGCCGGACCGGAATCAGGCGCGGCGCCCGGGAGCCTGACGGGAGAACCGCCCGCATGCCCCAGTCCAATGAGCCCGGTACGGCCGGGAACAGCGAAGAGAACAACGCACCCGGCGACAAGCTGCCGCCGCGCCGCAGGCGCCGCGCCGCGTCCCGCCCGGCCGGTCCGCCGGTGACGGAGGAGCGCGCCGCGCAGGAGTCCGCGTCGGCCGCCGACGCCGCGGTGTCCGACGGCAAGCCCGCCGAGGCCGCCGCGCCGGAGGAGGCGGCGCCCGCCGCCCGGCCGCGCCGTCGTGCGGTGCGCAAGGCGACGTCCGCGGCGGGTGCGCCGAAGGCCGCCGAGGTGACGGAGGCCGCGGAGGCCCCCGAGACCGTCGAGCCGGTGGCCGTGGAGGCCCCTGCCCCTGAGGCCCCTGAGGCCCCTGAGGTCGTCGAGGCGGCGCCTGCCGCCCGGCCGCGTCGTCGTGCGGTGCGTAAGGCGACGTCTGCGGCGGGTGCGCCGAAGGCCGCTGAGGTGACGGAGGCCGCGGAGGCCCCCGAGCCGGTCGCCGAGGCCGAGCCCGAGGCCGCTGAGGCGGCTCCGGCGCGTACGCGTCGTCGTGCGGTGCGCAAGGCGACGTCTCCGGCGGGTGCGCCGAAGGCCGCCGAGGCCGTGGAGATCGTTGCGGAGGCCCCGGCCGTCGCCGAGCCCCAGCCGGTCGCCGAGGCGGAGCCCGAGGCCGCTGGGAGCGTCGGGACGGAGCCCGTGGCCGAGGACACCGCGCCGCGCGGCCGTCAGCGCCGCCGGGCCACCGCCGCCGCCGGGCGGCCGGAGTTCACGGCCACGGCCGAGGAGCCCGTGCGCAAGAGCCGTCGCGCCACGCGCCCCGCCGTGGCGGTGTTCCAGGCGCCGGTCTTCGCCGAGCCGATGTTCCAGACCCCGGAGACCGCCGCCGCGGCCGCCGCCGCCTCGCGTGTCGAGGAGAGCGCCGTCGCCGAGGAGGAGGAGACCGAGGTCGTCGAGGAGCCGATGGCCGCCGTCGAGGCCGCGCCGCAGTCCGGTTCCCGTCGCCGTCGCCGCCGTCGTGGTGAGGCCGCCGAGCCCGAGCAGGCCGCCGCCCCCGAGGCGGAGGAGCCGGCCGAGGAGGAGCCCGCCGAGGAGCAGGAGCCCGACGCCGAGTCCGAGGGCGACGAGACGGACGAGTACGGGGACCGGCCCTCGCGCCGTCGCCGTCGCGGAGGCCGTCGCCGTCGCCGTGGTGAGGCCCACGACGGCGAGGAGGCCGGGGAGCAGCACGCCGAGGAGGCCGCTGACCACGCCGAGGACGAGCCTGAGCACGCCGCGGAGTCCGAGGACGAGGACGAGGACCAGGAGGCGTCCGCCGGGGGTTCCAGCAGCAGCCGCCGTCGCCGTCGCCGCCGCCGCCGCAGTGGCGACGCCGCGGCCGACGCCGAGAGCGGCGCGGACGACCCGGAGCGTACGGTCGTCAAGGTCCGCGAGCCCCGCCGCAAGGAGGAGCGCGAGCCCGGCACCGGCTTCGACGAGGTCCAGTCCATCAAGGGCTCGACGCGTATGGAGGCCAAGAAGCAGCGCCGCCGCGAGGGCCGCGAGCAGGGCCGCCGCCGCGTCCCGATCATCACCGAGGCCGAGTTCCTGGCCCGCCGCGAGGCCGTGGAGCGGGTCATGGTCGTCCGCCAGAACGGTGACCGTACCCAGATCGGTGTCCTTGAGGACAACGTGCTCGTCGAGCACTACGTCAACAAGGAGCAGGCGACCAGCTACGTCGGCAACGTCTACCTGGGCAAGGTGCAGAACGTCCTGCCGTCCATGGAGGCCGCCTTCGTCGACATCGGCAAGGGCCGCAACGCCGTGCTCTACGCCGGTGAGGTGAACTTCGAGGCGCTCGGCATGGCCCACGGCCCGCGCCGCATCGAGACCGCGCTCAAGTCCGGCCAGTCGGTCCTCGTGCAGGTCACCAAGGACCCGATCGGCCACAAGGGTGCCCGCCTGACCAGCCAGGTCTCGCTGCCCGGCCGCTACCTGGTCTATGTGCCCGAGGGCTCGATGACCGGCATCAGCCGCAAGCTGCCCGACACCGAGCGGGCCCGGCTGAAGACCATCCTCAAGAAGATCGTCCCCGAGGACGCGGGCGTCATCGTCCGCACCGCCGCGGAGGGCGCGAGCGAGGACGAGCTGCGCCGCGACGTCGAGCGGCTCCAGCAGCAGTGGGAGGACATCCAGAAGAAGTCGAAGAGCACCGGCAGTTCCAACGCGCCGACGCTGCTCTACGGAGAGCCGGACATGACCGTCCGGGTCGTCCGCGACATCTTCAACGAGGACTTCTCCAAGGTCATCGTCAGCGGCGACGACGCGTGGGAGACCATCTACGGATACGTCTCCCAGGTGGCTCCCGACCTGACGGACCGGCTGTCGCGCTGGACCTCCGAGGTCGACATCTTCGCGACGTACCGGATCGACGAGCAGCTGATGAAGGCGCTGGACCGGAAGGTCTATCTGCCCAGCGGCGGCTCGCTGGTGATCGACAAGACCGAGGCGATGGTCGTCGTCGACGTCAACACCGGCAAGTTCACCGGTCAGGGCGGCAACCTCGAGGAGACCGTCACCAAGAACAACCTGGAGGCGGCCGAGGAGATCGTGCGCCAGCTGCGGCTGCGCGACCTCGGCGGCATCGTCGTCGTCGACTTCATCGACATGGTGCTGGAGTCCAACCGGGACCTGGTGCTGCGGCGCCTGCTGGAGTGCCTGGGACGCGACCGCACCAAGCACCAGGTCGCCGAGGTCACGTCGCTGGGCCTGGTCCAGATGACCCGCAAGCGGGTGGGCCAGGGGCTGCTGGAGTCCTTCTCCGAGACCTGTGTCCACTGCAACGGGCGCGGCGTGATCGTCCACATGGAGCAGCCGGCCTCGGTCGGTGGCGGCGGCAAGCGTTCCAAGAAGCGCGGCCGTGGAGGTGCGGACCACGAGCACGTGACCGAGGCCGTGGCCGAGACCGAGACCGAGATCGAGACCGAGGCCGAGGTCGCCGCCGAGGCGGCTGCCCCGGTGGCGCTGCCCGAGCCTGATTTCGCCCCGGACGAGGAGCTGTACAGCAGCCCGGCCGAGGCGGAGGCGGCGGCCCGTGGCCGTGGCCGTCGTCGGGCGACTCGTAAGGCGACCGCTCCGGCGGGTGCCCCGAAGGCCGCCGGGCAGGAGCCCGTCGTGGCCGCCGCGCCCGTCGCGCCCGAGCCCGAGCCGGTCGTGGCGCCGGAGCCGGTCGCCGAGGCTCCCGCCCCGGTGGCCGAGGAGGAGGCCCAGGCCCCCGTGGCCGAGGCCGCCCCGCCGCGTGCGCGCCGCCGGGCGACCCGTAAGGCGACCGCTCCGGCGGGTGCCCCGGCCCCGGCCGCTCCGTCTGAGGAGGCCGCCCCGGTGCAGGCCGCCGAGCCCGAGCCTGCTCCGGCCGCACAGCCCGAGGCCGCACCCGAGGAGGCGCCCGTCGAGGCCGCCCCGCCGCGTGCGCGCCGCCGGGTGACGCGTAAGGTCACCGCCCCCGCGGGCTCGCCCGCCGGTGCGGACGGCGCCGAGGTCGTCGTGGTGACGGAGCCGAAGCCGGACGCGGCGCCGAAGCCGGTCGCCGAGGCGAAGCCCGACGCCGAGCCGACGCCGGACGCCGATTCGGCCGAAGCGGTGGCCCCGGCCAAGAAGGCGGCCCGCAAGACCGCCAAGAAGGCCACGGCCAAGAAGGCGGCCACCAAGAAGACGGCGGTCAAGAAGACCACCGCGAAGAAGACGACGGCCAAGAAGGCGGCGAAGAAGACCGCCACCGCGGAGAAGACGGCCAAGGCCGCCGCTCCCGCCGACGCCGAGAGCTGACCTCGGCCGGAACACAACGGAGGGGTGGGGGGGGGGGCGGGGCCCCGTTGGTGTGCGCTCCCGGGGCCCGCTCCCCCTCCCCCCCCCCCCCCCCCCCCCCCGGCGGGGGGGGGGGGGGGGGGGGGGCCCCCCCCCTCTGGGGCCCCCCCCCCCGCGCCCCTCATCCG
>NZ_JBHVVM010000021.1:0-7135 GCF_042883525.1 Streptomyces sp. NPDC058195 | reverse complement strand
GCGCCCCCCGCCCCCCCCCGCCCCGCCCCCCCCCCCCCCCGGCCCCCGCTCCCCCCCCCGCCGCCGGCCCCCTCGCGGGGGGGGGCCGCCGCCCCCCCCCCCCCACCCCTCCGTGTTTCCCCCTTCGCCGAGCAGTCATGAGGTCTGCGTCACGTTGCCCTTTACCTCCACGAAACCCCCTGTGAAAACCCTGATAATCTGACGCGGCTGCCACTGATCAGTCCGATTCCAGACGGCTGACCGGTGCGTCGGCCCCATAGGCAGAACCAGAAAGCCCTCCGCCCAGGTGTGCCACACCTGAGACAAAAGGGCGATTTGTGCACAATGTTTTGGTACGGAATCGGCCATGCGCCGGGGCGGCGGAGCCTCATTCGACATTCGCAGGCCCTTGGAGTCATCGCCTCTCACATGATCTTGCGGTGTCAAGGAGGGTGTCCATGTCGAGCGACAACGGGGAGATGATCCCTGCGGCCCGACCGGTGATCGGTGAAGAAGAGATCGAGGCCGTGGTGCGCGTACTGCGCAGCGGCCGCGTCGTGCAGGGACCGGAGGTCGCGGCCTTCGAAGAGGGCTTCTCGGAGCTGGTGGACGGACGCCACTGTGTGGCGGTCAACTCGGGCACCTCGGCGCTCCATCTGCTGCTGCTCGCCCTCGGGATAGGTCCGGGCGACGAGGTGATCGTCCCGTCGTTCTCCTTCGCGGCCTCCGCGAACGCGGTCCGCCTGGCGGGCGCCGACGTGGTCTTCGCCGACATCGAGCCGGGCAGCTTCGGGCTGGACCCGGCCGCCGTCGAAGCGGCCGTCACGCCCCGTACGGCGGCGATCATGCCCGTCCACCTGTACGGCCACCCGGCCGCGATGGACGCGCTGATGCCGATCGCGAGGAAGCACGGGCTGGCCGTCGTGGAGGACGCCTGCCAGGCGCACACCGCGGCGCTGGGCGGAACGCCGGTCGGTGCCTTCGGCTCCGGCGGTACCTTCAGCTTCTACCCGACCAAGAACATGCACTCCCTTGAGGGCGGCATGATCACCACGGCCGACGCCGAGGTCGCGCGCACCCTCAGGCTGCTGCGCAACCAGGGCATGGAGCAGCGGTACGCCAACGAGATCGTCGGCGCCAACATGCGGATGACCGACGTGTCCGCCGCCGTCGGGCGCGTACAGCTCGGGAAGGTGCTCGGCTGGACCGAGCAGCGGCGCGCCAACGCCGCGTACCTCGACCAGCACATCAGCGCGCCCAACGTCACGGTTCCGCCCGTCGCCGAGGGTGCACGCCACGTTTACCACCAGTACACCATCCGGGTGCAGGGTGACCGGGACGCCGCCATGGCCAGGCTGACCGAGGCGGGCATCGGCAACGCCGTGTACTACCCGACCCCGATCCACCGGCTGAAGCCGTACTGGGAGCCCGACCAGAAGGCCGGGCGCAACTGGGATCTGCCGCAGACCGAGCGTGCCGCCGCCGAGGTCGTCTCGCTGCCCGTGCACCCCTCGCTGACGGCGCAGGACCTTGAGCGCATCGTCACCGCAGTGAACTCGCTGGGAGAAATACAGTGACCGCAGGACTGAGAGCGGGCCTGGTCGGCCTGGGCTCGATGGGCCGCCACCACGCCCGTGTGCTGGCCGGCCTGGAGGGTGTGGAGCTGGTCGGTGTCGTCGACCCGATGGGGGACAAGAACGGCTGGGCGCAGGGCGCCCCCGTGCTGTCCACGGTCGACGAGCTCATCGCCCTGGGCGTCGACTACGCGGTCGTCGCCTGCCCCACCGCCCTGCACGAGGAGGTCGGGCTCCGGCTGGCCGAGGCGGGCGTCTGCGCGCTGATCGAGAAGCCGCTCGCGGACACCGTGGAAGGCGCCCGGCGCCTGGTCGAGGCCTTCGAGTCGCGCGGCCTGGTCGCGGGCGTCGGCCACATCGAGCGCTGCAACCCGGCGCTGCGGTCGATGCGGGCCCGTCTGGAGGCGGGTGAGCTGGGCGAGGTGTTCCAGGTCGTCACCCGGCGCCAGGGCCCCTTCCCGCACCGTATCGCCGATGTCGGTGTGGTCAAGGACCTCGCCACCCACGACATCGACCTGACGGGCTGGGTGACGGGGCAGACGTACGCCTCGATCGCCGCCCACACCGTGTCGAAGTCCGGCCGCCCGCACGAGGACATGGTCTCCGCCGTGGGCAGGCTCTCCGACGGGACCATGGTCAACCACCTGGTCAACTGGCTGAGCCCGCTCAAGGAACGTTTCACCTCCGTCACCGGCGAGCGCGGCACGTTCATCGCGGACACCCTCACCGCCGACCTCACCTTCCACTCGAACGCCGCGGTCGCCACCGAGTGGGAGGCGCTCCAGGCGTTCCGGGGTGTCTCCGAGGGCGACATGATCCGCTACGCCATCCCCAAGCGCGAGCCGCTGCTGGTCGAGCACGAGCTCTTCCGCGACGCGGTACGCGGCACCGTCCAGGACATCTGCACCCTGCGCGACGGCCTGCGCACGGTCGAGGTCGCCGCGGCGGTCCTGGAATCGGCGCGGAGCGGACGCACCATCACGATCTCCGCGGGAGAGCTGGCCACACATGGATCCTGAGAACATCACGACGCCGCGCCCGGGAAGCCGGGGCCGGATCGTCATGCTCGTCGACAACGGGGTGAACGGGGACTCCCGCGTCCAGAAGGAGGCCCGCTCCGCTGCGGAGGCGGGCTGGGACGTCATCCTGCTCGGGAAGTCGCCCGGTAAGTCCGAGCAGCACTGGATGCTCGGCGACGCCCAGGTCCGGCTGCTCAAGGTGCCCGGACCGATGCAGCGCCGCAGGCACGAGTACCGGCGCGCCCCGCTGCGCTCCCCCCTGGCCTACCGGCCCGGACCGCTCGGCGCGTACCGCAAGCAGAAGATGAAGGCCTGGCGGGCCGACCTCAAGCTCCGCCGCATCGAGGCGAACGAGAACGGGGCGGCGCTGACGAAGGCCGCCCTCCTCCCTGAGCGGGTCAGCGCGAAGGTGGCCAGCCGCTGGGTCAGCACGCGGCTGCGGAGCACCCACGCCCTGGAGCAGCGGCGCAAGCGGATGGACGCTCCGCTGGATCGTTTCACCACGGCGTTCTGGCAGCGCACGATGGGCGACCGGGCCTGGCGCAGGCTCGATCCCTTCCTGCTCGACCTCGATCTCGCCTACGGCAAGGTGATCGACGAGCTGAAGCCCGACCTGATCCACGCCAACGACTTCCGCATGCTGGGCATCGGGGCGCGGGCCGTGATGCGGGCGCGCTCCGCGAAGCGCGACGTCAAGCTGGTCTGGGACGCGCACGAGTTCCTGCCCGGCATCAAGCCGTGGGATCCGCACCCCCGCTGGCACGTCGCGCAGTGCCTCCACGAGCTCGCGTACTCCAAGTACGCCGACGCGGTGACCACCGTCTCCTCGACCCTCGCGGACATGCTGGTCGAGCGGCACGGGCTGGCCGAGAAGCCCGCGGTCGTCCTGAACGCCCCCGACGCGGAGATCTCGCCCGAGCAGGCCGCGGAGCCGGTACCCGACCTGCGCGAGCTGTGCGGCATCGGATCCGACGTACCGCTGGCCGTCTACAGCGGCGCGGCGGCCCCGCAGCGCGGCCTGGACATCATGGTCGAGTCGCTGCCGCAACTGCCCGGCCTGCACGTCGCGTTCATCGTGCTGCGCCCGAACTCCGGGTACATGACGGGACTTGCGGAGCGCGCGGCGGAGCTCGGGGTCGCCGACCGGGTGCACATCCTCCCGTACGTACCGCACTACCAGGTCGTGCGCTTCCTGGCGGCGGCGGACCTCGGGGTCATCCCGATCCACCACTGGCCGAACCACGAGATCGCCCTGATCACCAAGTTCTTCGAGTACTCGCACGCCCGGCTGCCGTTCGTGGTCAGCGATGTGAAGACGATGGGCGCCATGGTCGCGGAGACCGGCCAGGGAGAGGTCTTCACGGCGGAGGACGTGGCGGACTACGTCCGCGCGGTGAAGGCGGTCCTCGCCGACCCGAAGAAGTACCGGGAGGTCTACGACCGGCCTGGACTGCTCGACCAGTGGACCTGGGAAGCCCAGGCGGCGGCGCTCGACGAGGTGTACACGAAGCTGCTGCCCGGTAGTCGTCGCGTATCCGTCGAGAGAGCCGCCGAGGTGACCGTGTGACCGGTAGACCCACTGCCCCCGCCGTGCCCGATGTCACGGTCGTCGTGGCCGTGTACAACACCATGCCCGCGCTGACGGAGTGCCTGGAGTCGCTCGTCGGGCAGAGCATCGGGCTCGGACGGCTCGAGATCGTCGCCGTGGACGACGGGTCCACCGACGGGAGCGGGGAGGAGCTCGACCGTTTCGCGGACCGGTTCCCCGGCACCTTCAAGGTGGTCCACCAGGAGAACTCCGGCGGACCGGCCCGGCCGAACAACGTGGCGCTCGCCGAGGCGACGGGCCGCTACGTCTTCTTCGTGGGCGCCGACGACTACCTCGGCCCCGAGGCGCTGGAGCGTATGGTCGCCATGGCCGACGCGAACGACTCGGACGTCGTGCTCGGCAAGATGGTGGCCGTGGGCAACCGGTCGATTCCGCGGGCGGTCTTCCGCGCCACCGAGGCGAACATCCCGCTCATCGGCTCCGGGGCGCTCTACGCGATCTCCAACACCAAGATGTACAAGCGTGCCCTCATCGAGGAGCACGCCATCCGGTACGCGGAGGACCTGCCGGTCAGCTGCGACATGCCGTTCACACTGGAGATGTACGTCCGGGCCAGGACCATCTCGGTGGTCGCCGACTACGACTGCTACTACGCGGTCCGGCGCGACGACGACAGCAACATCACCTACCGGGCGCGGTTCGAGAACCGTCTGAAGGTGTGCGGGTACGCGCTGGACAAGCTCGCCGAGCTGGCCGGTCCCGGCGAGCTCTACGACGCCTTCGCGATACGCCTCCTCAAGGTCGACCTGGCCTGGATCTTCGGTGAGAACTTCCTGGCCATGACGCCGGAGCGGCGTGCCGAGTGCGTGCACGCCACCGCGGCGTTCATGAAGGACTACTACGGTTCGTCCTTCGACTCCATGGAGCAGCGGCTCAGCGTGCCCGAACGGCTCCGCTTCCGCTGGGTGTTCGCCGGCGAGACCGACGAGCTGGCCGAGCTGGTCAGCATGGACACCTCCGGCACCATGCCGCCGACCGTGCTGGAGGACGGCCGGGCGTACGCCCGCTACCCGGGATTCCGCGACAGCCTCCACGCCCTGCCCGACAGCAGCTTCCAGCTGCTGGGCCCGGTGGCGGGCCGGCTCGGCTCGGGCACCCGGCTGCACTCCGCCGACTGGCACCAGGACGCCGACGGGTTCGCGCTCGACATCACGGTGCGGGTTCCCGTGCTGGGCGACACGGACACGGTGTACGTACGGCTCGCCTCGGGCGCCATGCCCAGCTCCTCCGACAAGGCCGGTGCCCGCCGCCTCGACGAGGGGGAGCAGCTCCCCGCTCCCGTGGGCGACTTCAGCCGCACCCCCGAGCCGGGCGGCCAGGGCACTTTGGTCACCGTCCGGATTCCGCTCCGGCGCACGCGGGCCACGCTCGGTGTCCGGGTCTCGGTCGACGCCGGGGGCCGGACCTACGAGATCCCGGTACGCGGCAAGGGGCAGCCCATGCCGCTCGCCCGACGGTGGGGGGCCGACGACCCCTACCGCGTGGCGGCCCGGGTGAACCCCAAGGGGCGCATGGTGATCAGCACCGGCCCGCTCCATCCGCCCAAGACCTCGCTGGGCTCGCGGCTGCGATCCCGGCTGACCGGCGCCAAGCGCTCCAAGAGGAAGTAACCATGAACATCTGTGTAGTCGCCCTCGGCAAGATCGGTCTGCCGCTGGCCGTGCAGTTCGCCGCCAAGGGCCACCGGGTGATCGGCGCCGACGTCAACGAGAAGGTCGTCGAGCTGGTCAACGCGGGGACCGAGCCGTTCCCCGGCGAGCACGACCTGGACGTCAAGCTCAAGGAGACCGTCGGGGCCGGGCTGCTCACCGCCACGACGGACACCGCGTCCGCGGTCGCGCAGTCCGAGGCCGTCGTGGTCGTCGTCCCGCTCTTCGTGGACGCCGAGGGCACCCCGGACTTCGGCTGGATGGACGCCGCGACGAAGGCGATCGCCGCGGGCCTCAAGCCCGGCACCCTGGTCAGCTACGAGACCACGCTGCCGGTCGGTACCACCCGTACCCGCTGGGCGCCGATGCTGGAGGAGGGCTCCGGGCTGAAGGCCGGCGAGGACTTCCACCTGGTGTTCTCCCCGGAGCGGGTGCTCACCGGCCGGGTCTTCGCGGACCTGCGCCGCTACCCGAAGCTGGTCGGCGGGATCGACGAGGCCTCGGCCGCGCACGGTGTGTCGTTCTACGAGTCGGTCCTCGACTTCGACGACCGCGACGACCTGCCGCGCGCCAACGGCGTCTGGGACCTGGGCACGGCCGAGGCGTCCGAGCTGGCCAAGCTCGCCGAGACCACCTACCGGGACGTCAACATCGGCCTGGCCAACCAGTTCGCCCGCTTCGCCGATGAGCAGAACATCGACGTCCTCAAGGTCATCGAGGCCTGCAACTCGCAGCCCTACAGCCACATCCACCAGCCGGGCATCGCCGTCGGCGGCCACTGCATCCCGATCTACCCGCGGATGTACCTCTGGAACGACCCGTCGGCCACCGTGGTGCGCTCGGCGCGCGAGGCCAACGCCGCCATGCCCGAGTACGCGGTCGACCTGCTCGCCGCCGCCTACGGCGACCTGGACGGAGCGGGCGTGCTGGTGCTGGGCGCGGCCTACCGCGGCGGCGTGAAGGAGACGGCCTTCTCCGGCGTCTTCCCGACCGTCGAGGCGCTCAGGGCGCGGGGCGCGGTCCCGTTCGTCTCCGACCCGATGTACACGTCCGAGGAGCTGGCCGCGCACGGCCTCGTCCCGCACGAGGGCCAGACGGTCACCGCGGCGATCCTCCAGGCCGACCACGCCGAGTACCGCGAGCTGGCCGCCGCCGACCTCCCGGACGTCCGCGTCCTGGTCGACGGCCGCCGCACGACGGACCCGGCCCGCTGGGAGGGCGTCCGCCGCGTCGTCATCGGCGGCTGACCGCACAACCGGTACGGGCAGGGGCCCCGGACGGCCGTCTCAGGCCGTCCGGGGCCCC